>CAKPUX010000001.1 GCA_934193095.1 uncultured Dialister sp.
GCCGGCCACGCAATGGACCGGCCAGATGCCGCCATTCTTTTTGAAAGAACCATTCGTCTCACTGTGCCAGTCAGACGTATAAAGCACGCGCACTTCGTGCGTATTGATAAAATCGACCAGCCATGCCACCGCCTCATGGCTGTGCGCGCAAGCCAGCGTACCATCGATAAAATCATACTGGCAGTCTACGATGATCAGATCATCCATATGATGAGCCTCCTATATGTAAAATGAAAATGTTTTTTCCTCTGCCATCTTATTTTAACATATCCGAAGAAAGATGCATAAAAAAAGTGCGCTGTGCATGAAAAATCACGCAAAGCGCTTGGGAAAGCAATCCATAGGCGTTTTTCTTTCACTTACGGAACCGGACTTTCTGCCAAAGCAGTCGGAGAGGGATCTTTTGCTTTCCGGAAATGTATTCATCACACCAGTATACATCATCTGAATCCCTGTATTTACTGCCAAATGGTATCTTCGTCATTCGTATAATCCATGAAATAAACTATATATAGCGTTATCCGCCTTTCCCCTCTTGCATTTTTCTTTAGAACGTAGTACCATATAGTCATGAAGCATGGACATATTTGAACATGTTCCCCAGATGGACGGTTTCTCCGATTTCCAGAATTCTCTAAGCGCTACGAGATCACAGGGAGGGCCGCACCGGAAGGGGCAGATCTGCCATATGCACCGTGCGTCATCGGATGGGTCAGCGGAAGCGTACAGCCTGCTGCCGATGCCCATTTTAGGCTGACAAGTAAGAAAAATGAATATCCGGAAGCATGGCTTTTCCACTTCCCTGTCCTCTGCGAGGCCGGGTTCCGACGATAGCACAGGCCCTCCCGCACTTCGGTGCCCATGGACGACCGTCACCGATTCCGAGCTCCGCCTGCATCGGGTATAGGTGGGAAGCCTTTTCCGGATGTTTTTTTATGCCCTTTTTCGCACGGCTGGTTCTGCCGCTTCCTTTGCATGCCGGATAAAAAGGTGTAGTATATAAGCATGTAGTCAAGGACAAGGAGGCAGCTGTGCATACATCAGAAATTGTTTTGCAAACACTCAAAGAAGGAAACGCCGCGTATGTAAAAAGCGGTACTTTTGCCGGAGACATCTCCCCGGAGAAACGTCTCGCCCTGACCACTGGGCAGTCTCCCCGCGCTGTGGTCATCACCTGTGCGGACTCGCGCGTCATCCCCGAAGTCATCTTCTCCTGTGGTCTTGGTGAGCTTTTTACCATCCGCATCGCTGGAAATGTGATCGACGCCCACCAGCTCGGATCCATCGAGTATGCCGTATCCCATTTGAAAACGCCCCTCGTCGTCATCCTTGGCCATACCGGCTGCGGCGCCGTGCAGGCCGCGCTCCATGGCGAAGCCGACGGACACATCCGCTACCTCGTAGATACCATCCGGGAAGCCATCGGTGAGGAAAAAGATCCTCGTGCGGCCTGCCATCGGAATGTCCTCTGCGCCGGCAAGAAGATCCGCACCGCCTTTTCCGCAGAAGAGAATCCTCTGCTCCGAGAGGAGCAGGTCGCCTGCGCTGTATACGATATAGAAACAGGCAAGGTCGAGTGGCTGGACGAGGATGACTAAGAGAATACGGCTTTCAATAAAAACGCCATGCAGATCCCGACGGATCCGCATGGCGTTTTTTTATGGGAAATTCAAAAGGATTCCGGCTCAGCTGTGGATTTCTCTCAAAGGATACGACCGCCCCGTGAGAGAGCGTGCTCCCTTTTCTGTGATGACATAGGTGTTTTCCGTCCCGACCATGCCGAGCCCAGGGAACGCGATTTTCGGTTCAACCGCAAACGTCATACCGGGCTCGAGTACCTCCTTGAAGCCCTTTGCCAGAGCAGGCGCTTCATCCATCACGAGCCCGATGCTGTGTCCGAGGAATTTGCCCCCGTTCATGAAGTTATCCCCATATGTATTTTGAAACTTTTCCATCGGTTTTAGATACAGATGCTCGACCGATTCCCCCGGCTTCATCAAAGAAACGACCTCCTCCTCCAGACGAAGACACTCCTCCTGCGCCTTGAGAATGGCATCCGCCTCCGGATTCTTCGCCAGTTCCCCGAAGTAGTAGACCACCGTCTTATCTGTATGATAGCCATCAAAGCCGCAGGGAATATCGAGATAGACGAGCCGTCCCTCTTTCAAGCGGCGGAAAGCATTCCCGATGGACTGCACCGCGATGCAGGTCCCATCCGTACCTCCCGGGCCGTCAAACCCCGTGCGGACAAGACCACTCTTACCGAAGGACGCCAGCCCGACGGCCTCTTCCCCCAGAGACTGATTGAATCGCGCCGTACCATGAGAACCGCGGATCACCATTTCCTTGTAGATCTCGATGGCAAGCTCTGCCTCACTGATGCCCGCATGGATGAGCTTCGGTGCGACGACATCCAAGACCGTCTCATGGATACTTCCAGAACGCTCCATCTGCGCGATTTCATAGGCACTTTTCCGAAGGCGCAGATCCTGCATGACATCATCCAGCGGCAGCGCCGTCTCAAAAGGAAAATGCTTATGAAAAAGTTTCATCCAGTCCAGTGTGGTCTTCTTCGTTTCTACATAGATCACCTGCGGAACATGCGGATAAAGAGCCGCTGCCTCGCGGAAACTCCGCATCGGGCGGATATCACTGAAGTGAGACTCATTCGAAGCGCGCACGAAATTTCTCCGCACCCAGAGGACCGCATCCGCCGGAGTGATGATGAGCGCTCCTTCCTGCATCGTCCCCGTGAAATAGTACATCGCTACCTTGTGACTGATGACCGCCATCTCCCAGTCCGGATGACGCGCATCCATGAGTTTCCGAAATTTTTCCAGCCGCTGTTCCAGCTCCTTTGCCGGGACAGGACGGATCGCATCCGTTAGAACAGACGCCTGCTCCAGAATTGCCATATTAGCTCCTTTATGTCTGACCAATCCATGTCTAACCAACTACGATTGTAGCAAAGATGATGTATCCCTGCAATGAAAAAGCCGGCGCGCATGTGGGACATGACACGCCAGCTTTTAGGAAACATAGATCATCGTATCTTAAAATTCACCGGCAGATAGATCGTGCAAGCCATAGGCTGGCCATGCGTATCCAAAGCAGGCGAAAAAGTCCAGCGATAGACCGCCTCGACCGCCGCCCGGTCCAAAGCCGCACTGCCGGAACTGCCAGATACAGAGACCGCATCGACTCCGCCGGTGGCATTGACGGTGATCCGCACCTGTACGACCCCGGACGTACCATCCAGCATGGCTCGTCCGGGATAATCCGGCTCCACATAGGATACAACCGACGGAGGCGTGACAGGGACCCCGCTCTGAGAACCAGATCCCTCACCATCACCCTGTCCGCTGCCTTCCCCTTCGTCAGCTCCCTGCCCCGTCGCATCGCCTTCCCCGCTTCCCGATCCACTTCCTGCCCCAGATAGAGAAGCAGCCATTTCAGTGCCCGAAGCTGAGGACGAAGCCTTCGTGTCAGGCAAGGTCGTGCGGTGAAAGACTTCCTCTACTACAGGATCCTCCTGCTTTTCCATGATAGGGAAATCTTCTGTCACATCCTCTGCCGTGGGTTCTTCCTCTTGTGTCGATAGAGATGGATGATCCATCTCCGCCGTTTCTTCTACCAGGGAAGGAAGCACCTTTTGTCCGCCGCCAGCCTGCCCTCCCCCCGTATTCAGGACGATTTCTATCGGCTCTTGAGAAACAGGCGGTTTCAGAAATAGAAATCCAGCCATCCCCAGCCATAGAGCCGCCCCCACATGACACAGAACAGTGACAGTCAGACTGATGCCATACCGCTTCGTTTGCTGCTCCAACGCACGCCCCCCCTTCCTTTTTACCACCTTGTTTTCACACAACAACCGTCAGAAAATAGGAATGACTTATCCTCTATCGATCAGTGGCCAAAGAGAAGCGGGTCACGCCAGCGCCCTTGCATGCATCCAGCAGATGCATGATGATATCATAAGATGCCTCTTTCTCTCCACGGAGCATAACAGCAAAATCAGGATCATTCGCTGCCGCCTGCCGCATCCGCTCCAGCAGAAGCGGCTCTGTGATCCTCTCATCCGCCAGATACAGCGTCCCATCCGCTTTAACAGTGACAGTCCATCCACTCTTCTTTACATGTTCACTATGTTCTGCCTTGGGAAGGACGACAGGGATCGTTTGTATATTTGACATATACATGGTACTGACGACAAAGAAAACGAGTAGCAGAAAAATGAGATCGATCATCGGACTCAGCATCAATCCCGGCGCCGTGGAAAGACTTCTTCTTCTCCGTCTCATCTTGATCCCTCGCCTTCTTTAAGTCGGGCAGCCAGTACGTCCGCGATGGTATCCAGATTCAGCGAAGCATTCCTGCAGCGATGAGACAGATACGCATGGACACAAGTCCCTGCTATCGCAATGATCAGCCCGAAAATGGTGGTAATCAGCGCTTCAGCCAGCCCCGAAGTGACACCCGCCGTATTCGTCATCTGGCCCGCCATCGAGGCGAAAGTCCCCATCATCCCCGTGATCGTCCCCAAAAGCCCCAGCATCGGCGAAAGACCTATGACCACGCTGAGATAGTCCAGATGATTTTCCAGACGCTCGACCGCGCGATCCGCCAATTCATAGGTGACCGATTCCACTGCTTCTCCATAAAGACCCGCATCATCGATGACCCGGCAGGCCAGAGAAGCCGCATCCCCGCTCACAACGCCCGCCATATCGCGGGCTTCCTTCCTTTTCCCCGCATTCATCAGCTGACAAAACTGTAAGACAAAGGCCTCTGAAGAAATCACCTTCCGATAATAGAGAATCCGCTCTACCGCGATAAAGACCACAGCCATAGAGCAAAGGAGCAAAGGCCACATACACGGCCCGCCTCTCATGAAATATGCTATCGTTGTCTGAAACATAGGCCACCTCCTAGACAAGCCTTCGAGAAAACGCTTAGAGGAAAGGCAGATTAACAATGGGTTGCCTGCTGTTCGCTTTTCTTTCCCACACTTTTCTGGTACTCCACAAACCGCTCCCCGATGCGATACATAGCCTGAACAAAAGAATTAGATGGAATTTTTATATATATTGGTTCCCGCTTCGCTTCACTGACCGGAGCATCCGAAGCAGACAACGTCTCTGCTGCACCTACCCCCTCAGAAAAATTATTCGCGATACTGCACAGCGCTGCCACCACTGCCGTACCTAAGATGTGTAAATAGTATTTCCTATTCATCATATGTATCTCTCTTCCCTGGAGAGCAGGTGCTTTCTCCTCATCACCGCCTCTCCGCCCGAAACAAAAAAGCCACAGAAAAGCAGGCTGTGCTGTGTACTCATTTCATGGCACCACAAAAGCACGCTCTGTATCTGCGGCTATTCATTCGATAGCTTTTCGATTTTCAGGAAAATCATAGGTCTGATCTCGCAAAGAGGCTCTGCTACGTGGTTTCTCCCAGGCGGTGCTCTTTTATAACCGTACATTCTTTTCATTTCTTTGTGAGGCGCTGCGCCTTTCACACTTTTTGCAAGCACGGCTTCGAGCAGTCATACCATGTCCCTGACTTTGAACGAGCCCGGTTTCCTGCAGTAGAAACAGGCAGGCACTCTGACTGAGTTCCTCGGTTCTCATGTCCTCGTGACGGACCTGCCATGAGAGAGCTCCCCATACAGTTGCGGAACAGTGCCGGATTCTCACCAGCTTCCCCTGTCCTGTTTCATATGTAGTTGTCGAATTTATGTATCAGAAAATATAAGTGTGAGCTTTATCGCATCTTTTAAAGCACAAATCAGCTCTTTTATTATTATAATGATAAAACCAGCAAAACGCAAGCATGTTCTAATAGTCAAATAATTAATCATGCTAATATAATTAATTTTAACCGTACTTCGTTTCCATTTTATATCATCGCACAAACCTGACGCATAGGTCGATGAAGACGCAACATAAAAAACATCCGCACTTCCATGAAAGAGGTGCGGGTGCATCGTATGGACAGCAGTTTTTTATTTTTTCCCATACACGACGCCGGAGACGACGGAGAGCTTTTTCCCGAGATCTTTATATTTTTCCTCGTCATACTCAGCATAGCAGATCTCCTCGCCCTCTCCCGCCTCAGCGAGGACATGCCCCAGGGGATCGATGAAGCGGGAGTGTCCGCCGAGGACGACATCCTTATAGGTACCTGCCATATTGACGGCGCAGATGCAGATGCCGTTCTCGATGGCACGGGCAGCGGAAAGGACACGCCACTGGAAGATATGCTTCTTCGGCCAGGAAGCGGGCGCGAGGACGAGGGTCGTCCCAGCCATTGCCATTTTCCTCCACATCTTTGGGAAATAAAACTCATAACAGACAGCCATCCCCGTCTGGATGCCATGGATCCTCGTCTGCATGAGCGCATCCCCCGGACGAAAGAGCTCGGCTTCGAGGTATCCTTGGAAAAGATGCCGCTTGCTGTACTCAGCGATGCACTTTCCATCCGGTGCAAAAAGGAAGCCTGTATTCCGTATGATAGCACCGTGACGGATAGGAAGTGTCCCAGGAGAGAGCGTCACACGGTGCGACCTTGCAAAGTCAGAGAGTCTTTCGATCAGCGCAGCATGGCGGGAAAGGATATGCTCTTCGAAATGATGAAAATTATAGCCGATCGTCCACAGCTCGGGGAGCACGAGGAGGTCGCTCTTTTCTGCCGCTTCTTCCATCATGGAAAAAGCACGACTGATATTTCTCTCCACGTCACCGGAAGCGGACGCCATCTGGATCATTGCGATACGCATGGAATACTCCTTAAAAACCAAAGAGGAGGCAGAGAAGAAGCCCTGCCGTATCAAAAAGGCTGTGAAGCCATCCTTCACAGCCTTTTGTAAGTCAAATGTAAGGGAAATGCCCGCCGATCACAGCACGCGATTGGCTCCCATGTAGCGATCATGCCAGTAACCGCTCTTCATGGTCGCGACCGCAACGCCCTGGCTGCTTGTGGCACTGATGAAGTAACCGTCACCGAGATAGAGCCCGGAATGAGAGATGCCTTCGGCATAGGTTTGGAAATAGACAAGATCCCCGGGCTTTAGGGCGTTGACAGATACCTTGCGGCCTGCACTATACTGTTCATCCGCTCCGCGGGGAAGGACGATGCCCTTCCGGTTGAATACGTACTGGATGAAGCCGGAGCAGTCGAAGCCTCTGGGTGTCGTGCCGCCAAACTGGTACGGTACGCCAACATATTTCTTTGCTTCTTCCATGATGGCTTTCACTGTCGAAGACATCGCGTTTTCATGGTGCCACTGAACGGTCGCATCATCAATGCCCATAAAAGTCTTGTGATTCGCCTCGTGTCCGGCCTTGCGTGTCGATTTCTCCGGCGCCCAGCTCATTGCCTTTCCCATCAGGGCTTTGTATGTCGCAGGCCCCACGATCCCATCGACGTCCAAATGCTTTTTGAACTGGAATTTCTTGACCGCAGCCGAGGTCTGGCTGTTATAGTTTCCGTCCGCTTTCAGGCGGTAGCCATTGGAGATCAGCCGACGCTGAATGTTCTGCACTTCCGGTCCTCTGGAACCCACCATGTAGTCTGCCATCGAAATCTGCCCCGCTCCGAACGCAAGAAATCCTGCCAGGAGCAGTGCACTGCACTTTTTCTTCATACGCTGCACTTCCTTCATCCTATTCTCTTCTATCGCTATCCGTCTATTCGATTGTCAGTCTCAATTTCCTTTCTATTGTAACATAATTATAAGAAATCGCAAAGGGGAAAACAGGAGAGACCGGGCCTTCCCCGTCAATTCTTCTCTCCCTTGTCAAATAGGTCCTCACGGCTTTCTCCGTACACTTTCCCGCTGATGAAGTTCCGATCCACCATCATCTCGATGTGATACTGCGGATCGATCGAGAGAAGCTCTTTCTGGAGTGCCTGGTAGATTTCCCGATCTGTCTTTCGGCATGCGCCCTTGAGCTGGACTTCGAAGGAGATATGAATAGTATCTCCCTGTTCTTCGGCGAAGAAATCATGGTAGGACAAAGGCAGGCCGGAGCGGTAAATGGCTGCTTCCAGATCGCGCTGGTACTCGCCTTCCTTCGGATTTGATACGGCTTTCGGGTCAGCATGAATGGTCGCCTGCACCTTGAGCTTCTCACGAAGGGTGGTCATGACATTTTCAGCCAGCTCATGGCTCTCGACGAGACTCAGATCGCTGTCGAGCTCGACATGGGCCGTGGCGAAATGGTTCTCCGGCCCATAGTCATGGACAATGAGGTCATGGACACCATAAACGCCCGGACACTGAAGGATCGTATCCTTGATCTCCTTGTACAGCTCTGCATCCGGTGTCGACCCTAAGATATCGTTCACCGCCTGCTTCATGATGCCATAGCCGGTCCAAAGGATGAAGAGGGACATGATGACGCCCATCACACCATCGATGTGCCAGCCGAAGAAATACTCCACGAGCGTCGCGACAAGGACACCTGCCGTGGAGAGCATATCCGAGAGCGAGTCGGCGCTGTAGGCCAGAAACGAATCCGAGGAAAGCCTTTGGCTGGCTCTTTTATACCACCATGCCAGGAAGAGCTTCCCGATGAGGCCGAAGACCAGAATGCCGGCGACAAGCGGCGTAAAGTGGGTATCTTCCGGATGCAGGATCTTCTCGATGGATTCTCTTCCGAGTGTGATCCCTACATAGAGGATGACCGCTGCCATCACGGTCGAATTGATATACTCCAAACGCCCGTGTCCGAAAGGATGCTCGCTGTCAGATGGTTTTGCGGCATAGTAGAAGGTCATCATGAGCAGGAGCACCGAGCCCATATCAGTGATGTTATTGAAGCCATCCCCCATGACAGAGAGAAAACCGCTCTGCCAGCCGATGAATACCTTCACACCGCCAAGGACAAAGTTCACGGCCAGACCAACAAGCCCGACAAGGATCGCCTGCTGTGTACGCGATGCCTTGCCATCAGTAGAAAGAATTTGCATAGATCGTAATCTCCAGTAAAAAAACAAATGTGACATACCAAGCTGTGAAGTCAGCAAAAACAATAGGAATGGAGCGCGTAATGCCTACGAGGATATCGGCATCCCTCGCTTTCGCTTGAAATGACAGAAGCGGAAAAGCGGCATTCTCGCTGAGTCGCTAGCTGCTTTCACTCGTGTATTTTTCATGTCCGATTCTAATATAAATGAAAAGCCCCCTCATATATGCCGATGCATGTACTCCTACCCCCTATTCGACGGATTGCCTAAAAATTCCCCATATACGCCAAAAGGCTCTCCATAGGGAGAGCCTTTTTCCATTCTGGAAAAGCGGGAGGACGGATCCTCATGAGTTATATTTGTCGAAGTCAATGTCATTCAGGATGTCGCGAAGCTTCATCAGTTCATCCTTCGTCAGCGTCAGACCTTTGGTCATTGCGGTGTGTTCTTCATTCCAAGAACGCAGATCGAACTTTTCGCCTCTATTATTCCAGCTGGTATAGGTCAGCTGTTTTTTCCATCCATTGGAAGCCGTGGAGAGATCCCCGAGCTCTTCCTGAATCGTATACGTAATCTTTGCAGCCATTTTTTCACCTCATCAATCATGATTAAGGAAGTCATCCTTCCACACTAGCGCTATGGTAACATAATGAGACGAGCGTTGCAAGGGGAAACGAAGAGGATGCGAAAGGCGGTGAGAAAAACACTCTGTACATCAGTATCTGATATCGGAGAAAAAATTAACAAAAAAGAGCCGGAGGGCCGGCTCTTTTTCTTATTCACACTGTTTGCTTTCGACCCAGTTCTGGAAATCATACTTGCCATCTCTGGAAACATAGGCGAGCTGTACAGGAAGAGAGACAAGTCCGCCCTCTTCTCTGCCGCCGATATACAAATGATTCCAGCGGCTTGAGACGCCTGCCACATCCTTGTACGCCACCGGCATGTAGAGCGCACGAAACGTGATGTAGTAGTCAAACGTGAAAAAGGACCAGGGGACTGCCACGAGCAGCTTCCTTTCGCAAATGAGCGCGACCGGGTGATGCACGCGGTTGATCCGCCACAGGCAGAAGAAAATCACGGCCACCGCCAGAACGTAGAAAAGGAATTGATCCTCATTCATCGCCCAGATCACTGCAGCGGCTCCGAGCAACACATACATCAGTGAAAGCGTGACGATGTAAACTTTCGATCGATAACATTCCCACAGTACTTTCCCGTAAATCTCTTCATTAAACCTATCCATCGTCTCACCTTCCTTCTAAAACCTATTCTTTTATCACCACGGAATATGCCTAATTGTACCGAACCAAAGGATAAAATGCAAACTCATCGCCTTCCGATCGGCTGCCATGGCGACCTCGATCGAGGAGATCCGAAGATCGCATCATAGCACACCCATTCTCTGGCATCCTTTTCCGTCCATTCTCTCACAGAAGGCACGGACTTTTCTTCCGCCGGAAGCGTCCCTTCCCGATATTCACACTTCTCTTTCACCGGCACCGGTTTCTCTCTGACATAGGCCTGCATTTGTTCCAAGCGTGCTCTTTCCTGCATCGAGAAATCCTGCGCTTCCGTCACTTTCTTCTTTATTGTAGCAGAAAGAGGGGGCTTTGGTAAAGGTTTTTCATGATAGACCGGCTTTTCCATTTCGTCCGGCAGATCCAGCTCTTTTCCCTCTTCCTGCTTACCCCAGGTGGTGAGGATCTTCTTGCGAAGCGCTCGGTAGTCATACTCGCCATCCGTATCAGCAGCAGAAGGCGGCACGCTTTTTCCCTCATGCGGGATATCCGGCGGCATATTCACCGGCGGTCTCTTTCGCCTTCTAAAGAGTGCCTTATAAAGGAAGAACCCCCAGATCAGTAAAAAAATAAGATGGAAAGGTTCGAAAGACATACCATCACCTCCCTGAAAAAAACGGAGGAAGCCCTTTCTGCGACTTCCTCCTTATACGGTCTCTCGGAAGAGAGATCCCCGATCAGCGTTTCTTTAAAGCCTCGATCGCTGCTTTGCGATCCGGCTTTCCGAAAACGGATGAGCCTGCGACAGAAATGGTGACACCGGCTTCTCCGAGTGCGAGGATATTATCCGGTGTGACACCGCCATCAACTTCGATATCGAGCTCATCCCGATGCATTGCCTTCGCCATGTCCTTCAATCTGCGAATCTTATCAAGTGAGTAGGAAATGAATTTCTGTCCGCCAAAGCCGGGATTGACAGACATGATGAGGACGAAGTCCAGAATAGGCAGCAGCTCTTCGATCATAGAGAGCGGCGTCCCCGGATTCAGTGCAATGCCGGCCTTCATCCCCTTTTCCTGAATGGCATGGACGAGGCGGTCATGATGGACGGCCGCTTCCGCATGGAAGGAGACCATCGCTGCACCCGCCTTGGAAAGATCATCAAAGTAGACTTCCGGATGCTCGGTCATGAGATGCACATCGAAAGGAAGTGTCGTATGCTTTCGGAGCGCTTTGATGATGGGGCATCCGAAAGTCAGATTCGGCACGAAGTGACCGTCCATAACGTCCAGGTGGACAAGATCCGCGCCGGCCTTTTCGATATCTTTCAGTTCGGACGCAAGATTGGCAAAATCAGCGGATAAAAGAGATGGTGCGATTTTCATAAAAACCTCCTCGCTTCAGATTCTTTGATTTCTTCTAACAGATGGAGATAGGACAGATACCGTTTTTCCTGGATATCGCCGCGTGTGACGGCGTCCCGGACGGCACAGTCCGGTTCCTTCGCATGCATACAATCGCGGAAACGGCATTTCCCGAGAAAAGGACGAAATTCACGGTAGAGATAAGCAAGATCGTCCGCTTTGACATGAAGCACATCGAGAAGCGTATAGCCCGGGGTATCCATCAGGAAATGTCCATTTTCAGTCCGGACGAGCTCAGCATGACGGGTTGTAGTACGTCCGCGGCCGGTGTGCCGGCTGACAGCACCTGCCTCGAAATGGGTACGGGCCAAAAAGTGATTCAGCAGACTGGATTTCCCGACGCCCGAAGGCCCTGAGAAGGCAATGATGGGTCCCTGAAAGGCACCCTTGAGCGTCTCCAGCCCGTCACCGGTCACCAGCGATGTCAGGATGCAGGAATAGCCCGCTTTTTCATAAAGAGCCTGCACCTCTTTGGCAGCGTCCCTGGCCAGATCGCATTTATTGATCACGAGCAGCGGCTCGATGTCCTCATTTTCTGCCATGAGGATCATTTTGTCGAGGATGCCAAGCGAGAGATCCGGCGTGCGGATGGCACTCACCAGCACAAGCTGATCGACGTTGGCGACGGGCGGACGATGCAGGGCATTTTTTCGGGGATACACCTTTGTAATGACGCCTTCGCTGCCTAGCCCTGTCTCATATTCGACAGCGTCCCCTACGAGGATATCGGTTTTCCGTTTCAGCCTTCCCCTCGAACGGCAAAGGGTGAGCTGCTCCCCCTCTCCCGCGATCGAGAAATAGCCGTTTTGGTTCTTAAGAATGATTCCTTTCATCAGAGCTCCCTGTCCTGTACGACGGAGCCGTCGATGATGACCTGTACACGCACGCTGCCGCTACCGGAGACGTCCTTGCTGACGGTGCTCCCCGGATTTGCCTTAGCGCTGTATACTGTATGGCGGCCATTGTCATCTGTCACAAGGATGTCGACCTGCCGCGGATTTCCGCCTTTCGGGATGGAAATATTCACCGTCCCGTTCTTCTTCGCCTTCTGCTTGGCGGCGACAGTCAGGTTCACGACCGTATCAGACTTTGTCTCACCGGCCGCCGGGTCCTGCGAGACGACCACCGCATTCGCATCATCGATCGAGCCGCCATCGCTCGACGTGATGGTGCCGACAGCCAGTTTCAGAGAAGAAAGTGTATTCTTCGCATCTGAAAGCGTCATGCCGACGACACTTGGAATGCTGACCTTCTGTTTCATGTTGATGACGATATTGACACGCGTCCCCTTCGTCGTCTTGCTGCCCGGCTCCGGACTCTGGGAAATGATGATCTCCGACGGCTTATCAGGATCATTGCCATTTTCGACAGCCCCGATCGTGAGTCCGAGCTTATCGAGACGCTCCTTTGCCTGAGAAAGAGTGAGTCCCTTGAGGTCAGGGATCAGCATCGTAGAACCGCCCTTGCTGACCGTAAGGTGGATGATGCGCTTTGCCTTGACATTTGTCCCTGCGATCGGCGTCTGGGAAATGACCTCCCCCGCAGGGACGTCATCACTGGCGATCTCATCGACAGATACCTTGAGATCGAGCTTCTTGAGCGTCGTCTGTGCGACCTCGACCGGCTTGCCTACGACATTGGGCACGGTGACATTCTGGCTGCTCCAGAAGCTGCCGAAGGAGAAGAAGGCCCATGCAAAACAGCAGACGAAAAGGAGCGCCATGCTGATCCAGATGTATTTCTGCGGCATGTTGCCGATGTAGTTCAGGATCTTGCTTTCTTTGGATATTTTTTTCGGCTTCCGTTCCACCTTGTGAATCGGGCGCGTCATCGCTGTAAAGTCATGCGAAGCCGGCTTGTAGATGGTCGTGGTGAAGCCCTGCGCGATTTTCAGCTCGGAAATAAAATCCCCCACCGTATCATAGCGTTTATTCGGGTCTTTCTGCAGCGCTGTCAGAAGGCACTCTTCGAGCATGGGAGAGATCGCCGGATTGTACTTCGTCGGACGCGGCACATCCCCCTGCATATGCTTGAGCGCGATGGAGACAGCAGTCTCCCCTTCGAAGGGCAGATGATGTGTCAGCATTTCATAGAGCACGATACCAAGAGAGTAAATATCCGTCTTTTCCGTGATCTTATCTCCGGCCGCCTGTTCCGGAGAGAGGTAGTGTACCGAGCCTAAGATGGACTGCTTGTCGATGACGGTCGAAGAATTGATGGCGCGTGCGATGCCGAAGTCAGTGACCTTCACCTTGCCATCTCTCGTGAGAAGGATATTGTGCGGCTTGATATCACAGTGGATGATGCCATTATCATGCGCTTCTTCGAGCGCATTTCCGATGTCGATCGCGATACGGACTGCCGTATCGATCGGAATGCTCGGATGTGACTGGATGTACTGCTTCAGGGTCTGCCCTTCCACGTACTCCATGACGATATAGTGGATATCGCCATCACAGCCGACATCATAGATGCCGACGATATTCGGATGCGTGAGCTTGCCTGCGGACTGTGCTTCATGGCGGAAACGCAGGACGAAGTCTTCGTCTTCTGCAAAATTGCCGTGCAGGATCTTCACCGCTACGACACGATCCAAAAGGATGTCCTTGGCCATATAGACATCAGCCATACCGCCGGAGCCAATCTTTTTGATCAGCTCATATCGTTCGTCAAGAATCTTTCCTATCATTGTTTGCTCCGTCTCTTGCTTATTGTTATTGGTCACGGAAATCTGAGAAATCGCCGATCCCACTGTGGGATCAGTATTTCCCTGAAGGGAGCAGCCCAGAAAAAACATGGCCGCTTTGCATCCGTTCCTCAGTTCTCATTCAAAAAGTGCCAGAATGACCGACACATTATCCCTTGCACCGGCGGCATAGACAAGCTCCATCAGCCTATGGCCCAGCGCGTCTATGTCCGTCTGCTCTTTACGGGGGCTCTCTCCGATCACACGAGAGAGGGTATCATCCTCGACCATGCCGGAAAGACCGTCGCTGCAGAGGAGGATCAGCGTTCCTTTGCTCACCGGAAAGCATCCCGTATCCACGGAAAGCGGCCGCTCGATACCGACCGCACGTGTGATCTCATTCTTTCTTGGATGCAGACGCATTTCCTCTTTAGAGATTTTACCTTCTGCTACCAGCTGCATCACGAAGGAGTGATCCACCGTCACTTGGGAGAGACTGCCATCCTGCCAGACATAAAGACGGCTGTCTCCCACATGCGCCCAGAAGACCTGTCCCTCCGAAAAGGCGCACACGACCATCGTCGTCCCCATCGAAGAGAGGGCTGGCGTCTTCATCTTTTCAGAGAGGATCGCATCATTCGCCGCCAGTATGGCTTCTTTCATGAGTGCTTCCGATACCGGTTCTTCGCATTTTCTCCGGAAAAAATCCTCTGCAGCAGAGACAGCAAGACGGCTGGCAAGCTGCCCGCCATCATAACCGCCCATGCCATCGGCCAGAAGATATACATCTGGTACAGAGAGCGAGATCGCATCCTCATTGATCTTCCGCACCAGACCGACTTTTGATTCCCCGTAAGTAAGTATCATACCCTGCCTGTCTTATCCAGGGAATGCCGATCGCGATCGGCATTGATCCGATCGTATTCCCCTTGGAAGGCACAGCGTGATGAAGAGCTCCATCCCTGTGTCTTCCTTGAAATCCTCTTTACTGCTTCCAAAGACGCAACAAAGAGAGTGAAATAAGATTTGTACTAATACTAGCATTTTGCAGGAACATAGTCAATTTGGATTGATAACCAAGTGGGAAAATCATGGCTGCTTTCCCGCAAAGGCCGCCCACCAGTGGGAATTTTCATCGGGTATACCGCGCCGAGTGGGAATGAAGCGAAGCACGGAAGCGGTATCATCTCCCGATGCCTCTTTGCTGCCTCTGAAAGCTCGGCATGAACCCCCAAATATATGCTCCCCGAATTTCTAATCTGGTGTTCTCTTGTTCGCCCCTTTTCCGTGAAGTAATATAATTTCAGAGATGAGAGCGACGAAAAGACCGATGGAATGGAGGATTGATGTCCATGAGAAAAGCCGTAATGATTCTGATCGCAGCCATTCTTTTATGTGGCTGGAATGTCAATGCAGACAGCATGGCCGGCGAAGAGACGTATGAGATCGTGACTGTACAAGACAATGATACACTCTGGGATATAGCAGCAAAGAAAGTCGATGATCGGATGGATGTACGAAAATACATCTACGAGGTGCAGCAGCTGAATCATCTGGGCGATGCATGCATACTGACGCCGGGAAGCAAGCTGAAGCTCCCTGCCGTCAAAGAGTGATCCGCCAGAAAAGCGGTCAAGATCCAGGGAAACTCGCAGACAATCAAAAAGCCAGTGGGTGTGAATACTTTTTCACACCCACTGGCTTTTTGATTGGCGCAGAAAAATCAGCCGACAGAAACGAGCTCGATCTTGAAATTCAGCTCCTTGCCTGCCATTTCATGATTCGCATCAAAGGTGATGGTCGTATCGGTCTTGGCAGTGACCTTGACAGGGAAACGCTGTCCCATCGGGCCGGAAAGGTACACTTTTTCTCCGACTTCCAGCTCTTCGGATCCCGGCATCTGCTTCTGCTCGATGGTCAGGATGTTGTCCGGATCCGGCATGCCGTAGGCTTCCTCCGGCATCAGGTGGATATTCTTGATCTCTCCGACTGCCATATCCTTGACCGCTTCATCGAAGCCTTTGATCATCTGGCCAGCACCGCAGAGGAATTCGATCGGATCACCTCTGTCATAAGAGGAGTCGAACTTGGTGCCGTCGTTAAAGGTACCTTCGTAGTGGACTTTGACTTTTTTGTTCGTGTTGCTCATGGTGGTTCTCCTTTTACTATAGGTAAATAAAATAAATAAAGAGATGGAATAGTAGTGATGCGAGGCTCCTCAGAGCCCCTTCCGTATGAAAAAGGGGGTATTCATTTCAAGGTTAGCCCGTGGGGCGTGTCGCCCCTTGATTGGGAATGAAAGCATCTCTTGAATGAGGAATTAGGAATGAAGGTGGCAGCTTCGCCGCGAATATATATGGGGCGATGCCCGAAGGGCTCTTGATAGCAGGTTTCCTCGTATCGTCAGCCTTCCCCTCGAGGGGAAGGTGCCCCGAAGGGGCGGATAGGGCACCGGTGGCATGAAAGATAAATGAGGAAGAATGCCTCCCAGTCTCCTAGTCCCTAGTCACCAGTCACTAGCTACTAGTCACTCATCTCTGCTTTCAAACTTCTAGCCACGCACTCCTGCTCGTCTCAGGAATTCTTCTTCATCGATCACCAGGATGCCTTTGGCTCTGGCTTTTTCCAGCTTGCTGCCCGCGTCCTCTCCGGCAACCACAAGTGTGGTCTTATTCGTGACAGAACTCTGGGTATCGCCGCCCTGCTGCTTGATGAGATCCGAAGCTTCACGGCGGCCCATGCGGGTAAGCTTACCGGTCAGTACGACCATCTCGCCTTCGAAAGCGCCGCCCGCATGTTCTTCTTCGATTTCCTCCATCGAGACGCCGGCATTGCGAAGCTTGTCGATGATCATGAGATGCTTCATGTCATGAAGATAGTCGAAAAGGCTGCCTGCGATGACTTTGCCGATACCTTCCGTCTCCTGTATATCACTCACATCGGCCTCCATGAGTGCGCTCATGGTATGGTAGCGCTTCGCGATGAGCTCGGCCCCTTTTTCACCGAGGAAACGGACACCCAGTCCGAAGAGGAGCTTTGCAAGGCCACGCCCCTTGCTGTCCGCGATGGCAGCGATGAGATTCTGTGCGCTCTTTTCCCCCATACGCTCGATCTGTTCGATATCTTCCTGCTTCAGGGTATAGAAATCAGAGGGATCATTCACGAGATGGTAGGCGATCAGGCTGTCCACAACGGATGGTCCCATGCCGTCGATATTCATTGCATCACGCGAAGCAAAGTGAATGAGCTTCTCACGGACGACACCGCCGCATTCGGGATTTGTGCAGCGGAAAGCCGCTTCGCCCTCGACGCGGCTGACCGGGCCGCCGCAGACAGGACATGCCGCAGGCATGTCGAAGGGCACCTCCGTGCCGTTTCGTTTCTCCTTCAAGACCTTGGCAACTTCCGGAATGATCTCTCCCGCCTTGTAGATGAGGACATAGTCTCCCTCACGGATGTCTTTCTCCCGGATGAAGTCCAGATTGTGCAGCGTCGCACGCTTCACGGTCGTCCCCGCAAGATGCACCGGCGTAAGGTCAGCCGATGGTGTCAGCACGCCTGTCCGCCCCATCGTGACGACGATCTTCTCTATGCGCGTCTCGGCTTCTTCCGGCGGATATTTATAAGCCATCGCCCACTTCGGATCTTTGACGGTCGCTCCCAGCGCACGCTGCTTGCTGAAATCATTCACCTTGATGACCATACCGTCGGTATCATAGCCGAGGTCATGTCGCTTTACTTCCCACTCATTCACCCCTTCGATGACTCCTTCGATGGAGCTCCATTTCCGATAGTTCGGATTCACCTGAAAGTGGAAATCGGAAAGCTTCTTCAGCAGTTCCTCCTGGCTTTTGATCTCCATGCCTTCGATGTCCCCGAGAGCATAGGCAAAAAAGGCCAGATTCCTTGACGCCGTCACATGGGGATCGAGCTGACGCAGAGAGCCTGCCGCCGCATTGCGGCAATTCGCAAAGGGCATGATGCCCGCCTCATCGCGTGCTTCATTCAGTGCGATGAAGGATCTCCGCGGCATGTACACCTCGCCGCGTACCTCCAGATAGGGCGGCGCATTCTCGATATAGAGAGGAATGGTGTGAATGGTCTTTACATTCGCCGTCACATCTTCCCCCACACGGCCATCCCCGCGTGTCAGGCCTTGGACGAGGCTGCCGTTCTCATAAATGAGATTCATGGAAAGTCCGTCGATCTTCAGCTCTGTGATGTACTCCACATGGTCTGTGCCTAGCCCCGTCTTCACGCGGCGATCAAAATCACGAAGCTCGTCCGCGTTGAACGCATTCGCCAGCGAGAGCATCGGCTTTCTGAAGCGGACTTTCTGAAAATCATCGGACGCTTTCCCGCCGACACGCTGCGTCGGAGAGTCCGGCGTCACCAGCTCGGGATACTGTTTTTCCAGATCCACCAGCTTGCGGTACATATGGTCGAATTCAAAATCCGAGATCTCCGGTCGGTCCAGCACATAGTACAGGTAGCTGTGATGGCGGAGCTCTTTTTTTAGTTTCTCTGCTTGTTCTTTGATGTCTTCCGGTACCATAGATATTTCCTCGTATACAAATACAGCACAAAAGTTGTCGGGGTCAGGTTTAGCCTTCGGGGCGTATCGCCATTTGATTGCGCCCGAAAGAGGTTCAGCAGGTTCAATGGGTTCAACGGGTGATGTGGCGGCTTCGCCGCAAGTATATATGGGGCGATGTCCGAAAGTGAAATTCAAGTCACTAGTCACTCAAGGTTCCTAATCCCTAACTTACTAGCAACTAGTCACTCATTCCCCTTCGTGATCGGTGCAAATGCGACCATGAGGCTTCTCATCTTATTCCCCGGGAATTCGATTTTCAGGATCATATTTTTCCCGCTGCCCGTGACAGAGACGACCTTGCCTTTGCCCCACATGGTATGAATAGCGGTATCACCGACCTGCCAGTCATAGCGCGCGCTCACAGCCTTCGGCTTCTTGACGGGAGAGGCGGCTTCCGAGAGGGCGAAGCGGCTCGCTCTTTCATTGCGGCTTCTTTCCTGGAAATGCACGCGTTCACGTTCTTCCTCCGTGATGACCTTATCCACGAGATCCGGCGGGATTTCCTCGATGAAACGGCTCGGCATGTACGAATTGATCTTGCCGTACATGGTACGCATGTGTGCATTGGATATATAGAGCTCTTCCTTCGCACGCGTGATCGCCACGTAGCAGAGGCGGCGCTCTTCTTCAAGAGCCGCAGGCTCCATGAAGGAACGGACACCCGGGAAAATGCCTTCATCCATGCCCGGCAGGAAGACGAGCGGGAATTCCAGCCCCTTCGCACTATGTATAGTCATCAGGGTGACGCGGTCGTCTTCCCCTTCATAGGAGTCGACATCGTTTACGAGAGCGACTTTTTCAAGGAATTCCGCGAGTCCGCCTTCCGGCTGCTCGGTGATGAAGTCTTTCGCGACAGAAAGCAGCTCGCCCAGATTTTCCTCACGGCTTTGCGCCTGCGGATCCTTGCTCTCCTGCAGCTGCGCGAGATACTTCGTATCTGTCATGACCTTCTGGATCAGTTCGAAAACATTCATTTCCGTGGACGCATTCAGAAAATCAAAGATCATCGCAGAAAAATTCGTAAGCTTGCGTTGCGTAGCAGAAGAAAGCCCACTGCCCTTGATGCCCATGATGCCCTCGAACATCGACATGCCGCCGGCATTCGCATAGTCCAGGAGCTTCTCGACCGTCGTTCCTCCGATACCGCGCTTCGGTGTATTGATGATGCGGGCCAAGCTGATATTATCCTTGAAATTATTGATGACCTTCAGATAGGCCAGCATGTCGCGGATTTCCGCGCGATCATAGAAGCGTGTCCCGCCGACCATCGTATAGCCGATGCCGCGTCTGACGAGCGCTTCTTCGATGACACGCGACTGCGCATTCATGCGGTAGAGGACTGCCATATCGCCATAGGGGCGATGCTTTTCCAAATGCTCTTTTTGCATCGTTTCGATGATGAAATTTGCTTCCGCATGTTCATCGATCGCGGTGTAATGCTTGAGATGCGTACCGGCATTATTCTCTGTCCACAGACGCTTCGACGGGCGATCCGGATTGTTCTGTATCACTGCATTTGCCGCGTCCAGGATCGTCTGCGTCGAACGGTAGTTCTGCTCAAGCTTGATGAGCTTCGCCTTCGGATAGTCCTTCTGGAAATCCATGATATTCCGTAGGTCCGCGCCGCGCCAGGAATAAATGCTCTGGTCCGCATCACCGACCGCGCAGATATTCTGCGTTTCCCCTGCGATGTACTTCGCCATCAGGTACTGCGCATGGTTCGTATCCTGATATTCGTCGATCAGGATATAGTGGAATCTGTCCTGCCAGCGCTTGCGGATGGTCTCGATGGAGAGCAGCTTCGTCGTGATATATAAGAGATCATCGAAGTCGAGCGCATTGTTCTCCTTCATGTGCTTGTCATAGAGCTCATATACATCCGCCGCTTTCTGGTTGAAGAAATTGCTTCCTGCCAGCTCTCTGTACTTCTTCGGATCGATCAGCTGGTTCTTCGCAGAGGAGATCCGGTTCTGCATCGCATTCGGCTGATACTGCTTATCATCCAGATTCAGCTCCTTCAAGCAGTTTTTCACCAGCGTCTTCGAGTCATCCGAGTCATAAATGGTGAACCTGTCCGTATAAGGCGGATAGGAAGCGATCTCGCGCCGAAGGAAGCGCGCACCAAAGGAGTGAAAGGTATACATCCAGATGCGGTCCGCAGCAGGTCCCACCAGATTGTGTACACGTTCTCTCATTTCCTGCGCCGCCTTGTTCGTGAAGGTGATTGCGAGGATTTCATTCGGATAGATCCCCTGCTCAAGCATGTATGCAATGCGGCAGGTCAGAGCTTTCGTCTTGCCGGATCCGGCGCCCGCCATGATGAGCACAGGCCCCTTCACCGTCTCGACCGCCTCGCGCTGCCGGGGATTCAAAGTGTCTAAGTAGTTGTTCATTCGTTTTCCTTTTATAACTGTCAGGAATGGGTTCAAAGGTTCAACGGGTTCAACAGGTTATGGAAGGGGCGCACAATTCATATAGCGCCCCATACTCTATCATATGATACTTCGCGGCGCTTCAAATGATTTATGCGCCGCACCACAACCCGTTGAACCTGTTTCCTATAAAAAAAGCCCACATGACTTCCGTCACTATGGGCTTTCAGAGCGTCATTTCTCTTATTCAGCGTAAGCTTTCAGAAGGAATGGAGCGACCTGTTTCTTGCGGGACATGACTTTCGGCAGATAGACAGCGCCGTTTTCTGCTTTTTTGCCGAAGGCTTTTTCTGCTGCCTCTTCTGCGCCGGAGGTGAACCACAGATAGGTATCTTCTGCGAGGATATCCGTCACCATGAGGTAGGAAGCCGCATAGCCTTTGGCAACCTTGGTGGCTTCCAGAGCAGCCATGATATCCGCTTTCTTCGCATTGATCGGAGCGAGATCCATGACGGAGATCTGTCCGCAGCTGAAGGTCTTACCAGCGGATTCAAATTCCTTGGTATCGTTGCCGGCGAGTTTTTCTGCCGAGTAGTCGGAAATGTCTGCGCCAGCTTTCAGCATATCCATGCCGTACTTTTCATAGTCGACACCGGCGATTTCTGCGAGTTCTCTGACTGCGGCCTTATCTTCTTCGGTCGTAGTCGGGGAACGGAAGAGAACGGTATCGGAGATGATCGCAGAAAGCATCATACCGGCGACAGCCTGAGACGGTTTTACGCCAGCAGCCTTGTAGAGACCCCAGATGACGGTATTCACGCAGCCCACCGGACGGACGAGGATGAAGATCGGATTCGTGGTTTCGAAGTCACCGATGCGATGATGGTCAATGAGTTCCAGTACATCGGCCTCTTTGGCCCCATCGACGCACTGCTTGGATTCATTGTGATCGACAAGAATGAGCTTCGTGCCGGCTTCGACTTTTTCGAGGTATTCCGGTGCTTCCACCTTGAAATAGTCCAGCGCGTACTGGGTTTCCTTATTCGGTTCGCCCGCTCTGGCAGCGACGGCTTCCACGCCCTGCTGCTGCTTCAGGTAGGAATAAGAAATCGCAGCCGCGATGCTGTCGGTATCTGGGGATTTATGTCCGATGACGTAAACTTTGCTCATGATTGAAATGCTCCTTTACCATGCAAAATGCAATAAAATTCTTACCCATTATAGCATGATTGACCATTGGCGTATAGCGAGAAGTGCTGGAAGGAGCACACCATTCATAAAGCGCCCTACTCTCCTCATTATATAAAACTCCGCGGCGTTTTTATATTCTTATGCGCCGCACCGCCCCGCAGGCTACCCCTGTTTTCGCAGTTTTGCATTCCACAGCTGCTCGTAGAGGTAGCCCGCCCCGCGGAGTCCGCACTGCGGAAGATCAGAAAAATGAACTTCGTCATGCGACGGGAGTGCGATATGGAAACCGGTGAATGATTTTCCCATACGCAAAAGGAGGTGCGTCTCGTGGGAAGAGGAGAGGACAAGGCCTCCCTGCCAGTCCTCGTAATCTTTTGTGATCTCCTTTTCATTTTTCATGACGATACGGATCACATCTGCGGCCGGCGTTGTCTTCTCTGTCACGCACTGGGCATGGACCACGAGGCGCGCGGTATCGATCCATTCGCTACGGATCGTTTCAGCGATGCCAAGAGCTTCCGAGGGCGGCGCTGAAATGAGGACGGCATCGAACCAGAGCGGTCCCCAGAGCGACTCCAGATTATTGCCTTTTCGGAGTAAAAACTCTTTCAGCTTTGACGCTTCCTGCGAGGCGCGTGTCAATTCGCCCGCCCCAAGCTTTTCGTTGATTTCCGAGAGCCATGCTATCGTACCGTCCGTCCCGTAAGGAAGGCCGCAGGACATATACGGCGTCCCGAAATCCTGCTCCATCTGTTTGGCCAGAGAGAGCCCCAGCTCGTCTCTCACGACGACATTGAGGGAGGCCGCAGGAGCCTCCATGATGTCTGCCCAAGAGCTTCCGCCGCCCGGCATGGAAATCACACGAATGCCAGAGAGAGAGAGCAGCCGCCGGATTTCTTCCGCATCCTCCCGTCCCTTCATATGAACGGTAGAGAGGCCAAGCACATTGACGGAGGCAGGGACCTTCTCCTTCGCTTTCATTTCCTTTTCGATGCGAAGAGAGGCTGCGGAATACCCCGCCTCAAAGTTTCCCTTCATGCCGCCGCTGTCCATCGCATAGACCGGCCACGGCAGATCCATCTGGTCGGCGATGCCCTGCACATCGTCGCCGACCAGACTGACGCTGCAGTTGTTCAGGGCAAAGACACGCTCAGGCTTCGCATAGGACTGGATGCTTGCAAAGCCTTTGCGCAGATCATCCTCGGTCCCGTAAACAAGAGAATTCGGGCCCACCTGTGTACAGGAAAAGCGCATGGACGCCATCGGATTCTCATTATCCACATATTTCATCGCATAGAAATAGCACCAGAGCGGGCCATTCACCACCGTGAAGCTCCCCGGGATGGAGTCAAAGAATGCCGCTGATCCCGTCAGCGCACAGGTACTGCCGTGATGGCAGGCCGCTTCCCACTCAGACCGTGACATAGGCGACGCCCCCTTTCTTCCCATAGCGACAAAGCAGCCGATACATCGCGCGAAGCTCTGCGATCTCCCCCTCCGTACCGGTCAGGGGCACCATCGGGATGAAGAGCTGCCGTGCCTTCGTATTGTAGATTTCATTCGTGGTGAGGAGGATGTCACAGGCATCCATCACCGCCTGTCCCTCCCTGCTGTCATAGATCGGGATGTCACCTACGGCGGCGATTTCCTTTCTGAATGTCTTTTTGTCGTCCTCCGTCAGATTATCGAAGAAGACGATCCCCGAGCAGGCAAGGTGCAGACGCTCGATACGAGAGAGCGTCTCCTGCGGATGATACCAGCGCGGACCGCGGCCGATCCCGATGACTGCTTTCTTTCCCTCCGTGACAGGCAGGAAAGACGAGGCCGCATGATCGATGCGTGCCTCTTCTTCTCTGATGATTTCCTCTCCCCGTTCCTTTTCATGGAGGAGGTCAGCCAGCGCGCGGATCCAGTTCTTCGTTTGCTCCCAGCCGACCGGGTATACGTCTCCAAGTGTCGGCACATCATAGGTATCCTCTAAGAGCTTGGCGATCTTCATCATGCCGCCAGGCTGTCCCGCTGTTCCTAAAAGGATAGAAAAGTCAGCCGAAGGAATGTCCTTCCACTCCTCGAAAGGCACATACCCGGGAAACTGCCACTTCACCGCAAGGCCGAAACGGGAGAGCAGCCGCTTCACTTCACGTACATACTGCCCTTCCGGCCCCATCTGATCCCCGAGAAGCAGCACGCGCCCTTTTACGCGCTTCTCTTTCCGGAAGAAACGGCGGATCATCATCTCTGTTGTCTGATAGTAGGCATCGGAATACTCCCCGCCCAGAAATCCTGCAAACGGCATGGGAATGACAGGAATGCCATAAGAGGCTTCTGCCGCTTCGGCTTCCTGCTCAATGTCATCTCCGATGACTCCTGCGACACAGGAGGAAACGATCCATACGCACTTCGGGTGGTAGGTATCCATCACATAGGAAATACAATCAGAGAGGCGATCGATCCCACCGAAAATGCCATCTTTTTCCCGCAGATGAGAAGACACGAGCGGGATCGTCTCGCGGTTTTCCTTTCCTCCGTCCGCCATGACACGGAAGCCGGAACCCAGATCCATGGTGGAAGCCACATGCGCACAGCCGATCGGGCCATGAAAAATGACGACCACGCCGGGGCAGAAGGCAAGCGCGCGGTAGACGCCGACCAGTGTGCAGCTGCACGATTTTGATTTCGACAAAAGCCATTTAGTCTTGAGTGCCATAGGTACCTGCCAGTTTCTCCAGCTCATCAAATGTCATCGGAGTCGGGATAGAAAGCTCCGTGTTCTCCCAGATGGTCTTCGCGAGAGCTCTATATACATCTGCCTGCGAAGACTCCGGAGCATACGACAGCACCGTCTGCTTATGATTCTCCGCCAGATTCACGATCTTGTCCCGCGGAATGAAAGCGACGAGGCGTGTATTCAGCTTCTTGCAGAATTCGGTCAGAAGTTCCTTTTCGCCGGGCACATTGCGACTGTTTCCAATGATGCCTGCGAGACGCACCTCTCCCCTTGCCGCAAAGCGGCGAATACCCTTGGCGATGTTATTCGCCGCATAGAGAGACATCAGCTCGCCGGAGGAAACGATATAGATCTCCTTCGCGTATCCTTCACGGATCGGCATGGAAAACCCTCCACAGACGACATCCCCGAGGACATCGTAGAGCGTTACATCCATATTAGGGATGGCTTTCATTTTGTCCAGAAGCTGTAGTGCGACGATGATGCCGCGTCCCGCACAGCCCACCCCCGGCTCAGGCCCGCCTGCTTCGACACAGATGATATCATGAAATCCTGTATGTACGATATCCTCCTCGCAGATCTCATCAGGATCCTTTCTCCGCACCTGATCCAGCACGGTCTCTTTACAAATATGTCCTAAAAGAAGACGCGTCGAGTCATTCTTCGGGTCGCACCCGATCTGGCAGACCTTCTTCCCCATGAGGGAGAGCGCCGCTGACACATTGGAAGCCGTCGTGGACTTTCCGATACCACCTTTTCCGTAAAAAGCAATTTTTTTCATAGGATTCACTCTCTTTAGTCAGGAAACACGGATCCGATCTCTGGCAGAAAAAGCCGCATTCCCATAAAACCAGCCGGCGCAAGGCCAGCTACTATCACCTTTATACTATTATAACAACATTAAGCAAGGTGGAGGACATAAGAAAACAAGAAAGAGCTGACCGCGATCTCATCATGATCCTCTTAATTCTAAACCGCAATTTCCAAAATCCTCTGCGTTCTGCGCTAATTCTTAGAAAAATATTTTCAATGAAAACGTAAAATTCATTTGACATTATCTTAACGTTGTACTAAACTAAGGTCATGCGAAATACAGATGAAAGAAAGGAAATCGAGTGCATGGGAAATACTCGACTCACCTCTCCGCTGTATGAATCCCGACAATCGGGAATTTTTAAAGGAGTGATTTTTCATGAAAAAAAGTCTGAAAACTGTTCTGTCTGCATCTATGGCAGCTCTGTGTGTATTTGGTTTCGGCATGTCCGCCAATGCATATGAACTGAATCCGGAAGTCAAGGATGTAACCCCAGCTCTTCGCGAAGCTTCCACCGTCGGTGTATGGACTGCAGAAAACCCGGCTATGAAAGATGCACCAAACAAAGATGCTGTTCTCGTCATGACCTTCGGTACCACCTTCACCGATACCAGAGCAAAAACCATCGATGCTGTAGAAGCAGCCATCCAGAAAGCTCATCCGGATGTACCGGTATTCGAAGCTTATACTTCCCATATCATCATCGACCGCGTCAAAGCCAATGAAGGCATCCAGAAAATGACCCCGGAAGAAGCTTTCAAGAAACTGCAGGATGAAGGCTACACCCGTGTCGCTGTCGTTTCCCTCGACGTCATCCCAGGCATGGAATATTCCTATGACTCCGTCGTCACCAAGATGCAGGTTCCGCATTTCAAGAAGATCTCCCTCGCTACCCCGCTGATGTACTTCCAGGGCACCGAAGGTGAACCGGATCAGGTCGTTGACTTCCTGAAAGCTCTGTCCTCCCAGTTCCCGAAGATGGGTAAACAGGAAGCTACCCTGATCATGGCTCACGGCACTCCACATCCGGGCAACGCTTACTACAGCGTCATCCAGGATCGTCTGCATGAACTCGGCATGAACAATGTCTTCGTTTACTCTGTCGAAGGCCGTCCGAATCTGGAAGATGTCATCCCGAAGCTGAAAGCACAGGGCTACAAACATGTCACCCTGATGCCGATCATGATGGTTGCTGGCGATCATGCAAACAATGATATGGCTGGTGATGAACCGGACTCCCATAAGAGCATCCTGAAAGCTGAAGGCTTCGCCGTTGACACCTATATCCATGGCCTTGGCGAAAACGCAAACGTTCGCGGCCTGTATGTAGATCGTGCAACCGAAGCAATCGAAGCTCTGCAGAAATAATGAAATGTGCTATACTAATGCAGAGATGATGTCTCTTCATTAAAAAAACGCTCTTACGTCATCTCGGCGTAAGAGCGTTTTAGTATGTTTTAGCTATTCCCCATTATCTCCAAGGAGTCTTCTTATGAAAAAAATTCTTGCATCTATCGCAGCGGCTGCCCTCTGCCTCTCCCTTTCTGCCTGCGGCGGCAGCGGTCAGCCTGCTTCCTCTTCCGCCCTCTCTTACACCTATAAAGACCAGACCATCAGCATGAAGGCCGCTCCTTCGCGCATTGTCACATTGTCTGCGCCACTCATCAATATGGCCTATGCAGTCGGCGGCACCTCCATCGCGCGCCCGGAGACCACGAGCCCCATCCCGGAAGAGGCGAAATCCCTTCCTACCATCGGTCATGTGCAGAACATCAATATGGAATCTCTGGTCGGCATGAAGCCAGACCTCGTCATCGGGGAAAAGACGCAAAACAGCAAGCTCGAGTCCCTTCTGAAATCGAGCCAGATCCCCTACGTCCTCATCCAGTACGACGGCATCCATGACAATGTGCCGCTTCTGAAATTTATGGGTGAACTCTATGGCAAAAAGAACAAAGCCAAGGAAGTGATTGACACCTACGAAAAGGGTGTCAAAGCAGTCACGGATAAGGCCGCCGCTGAAAAGACACCGGCGAAAGTCGCTGTCCTTCGCGCTACCGGGAAATCTGTCACTGCAGAAACTCCGAAGTCCATCTGCGCCTCCATGGTGGATATGCTGAAAATGAATAACGTCATCACCGCTCACAAAGACCTGAAGCTCGACAGCAAGACTGTCCCCTACTCCTTAGAGCAGCTTTCTGCTGACGATCCTGATGTCATCTTCATCGTCACCATGGGCAAGCAGGATGAAATCAACAAATCTCTCGACAGCTCGATGAGAAACAATCCTGCATGGGCACACCTCAAAGCCGTACAGGAGAATCACGTCTACTTCTTAGAGCCAAACCTTTTCCTCATGAACCCGGGAGTCAGGACTCCGGAAGCACTGGAAAAACTGTACCAGCTCGCATATGGGAAATAGTGGGAAATTAGCAGCTAGGGATTAGAGATGTTGTCATCCTCTCCACTTCCCTCTTTCTGGTAGAAAGAAGATAAAGGTTATAGTTCTGTCTTCCCCTTCCTTATCCCCACATACAAAAAAGCCGAGAAATCGAAATATGATTTCTCGGCTTTTTTTCTAGGGAAACACTGATTAAATCGTTATCAGATTTAATCAGCGTTTCCCTAGTCCCTGACCACTAATCCCTAGCCACCAGTCACCACTCACTTCTTTCCCAGATTCTTCGCAATCATCACTTTCATGGTATCGATTGCTATCGGTTTGGAGAGATGACCATTCATACCAGCCTTTTGTGACTTTTCGACATCTTCATCGAAAGCATTAGCCGTCATCGCCAAGATCGGTATCGTCTTCGCATCTTCTCTACCAAGAGCGCGAATGGCACGGGTCGCTTCATAGCCATTCATTTCCGGCATCATGATATCCATCAGGATAATATCAAAGCTGCCTTGGGGGCGCGTTTCAAAAATCTGCAAGGCATCTTTCCCATTCATCGCACGGACGACATCGATCCCCAGTGACTCGAGCTGTACGGTCGCGATTTCCGCATTGAGGTCATTGTCTTCTGCCAGAAGAACATGGACTCCCTTGAGATCGACCGGTCTAGATGATTCTTTATCTGCACGCGGAAAAGGCGCATCAGCGATTTCCATCGGCAGGGTGACGGTGAAAGTCGAGCCCACACCCTTTCGGCTTCTGACAGCGATCGTTCCTCCCATAAGTTCTACATAGTTCTTGGTGATCGCCATCCCGAGCCCGGTTCCCTTGTACTCGGTGCGGGCAGCACCCGCATCTTCCTGTGTGAATTCCTCAAAAATATGCTGAACAAAGTCCTCACTCATACCGATACCGGTGTCAGAGATCTCATATGTCACTTCGACATGCGTCTCATTGAGCTCTTTCATGTCGCACATGAGACTGATCTTTCCGCCATCCTTCGTATACTTGGTGGCGTTGCTGATGAGATTCACCAGCACTTCACGCAGACGTACCTCATCAGCCATCACATAGGTATCAGGGAAGAGCGATGCACTTTCACAAAGTGTGAGATGACGGTTTGCGATGAGTCCGCGCGTGATTTCCAGAATACCACGATGGATGGCAGACAGATCTGCCGGTTTTGGCTGAAATTTCACCTTCCCGCTCTCTATGCGGCTGATATCAAGGACATCATTCAGAAGAGTCAACAGGTGATGCGAGCTGATTTCGATTTTCTCCAGATCCTTCCTGACAGACGGATCCGGATTCTTTTCGAGCGCGATCTTGGTAAATCCAATAATCGCATTCATTGGAGTACGGATATCGTGTGACATGGAGGAAAGAAAGACGCTCTTTGCTTGACTGGCCGCTTTCGCCTGTTCTGCCAGAGAAGCCATTTCCTCCGCTCTCTCCTCTTCAGACTGCTTCATCCGACGAAGACGGATGACAACCATGGCAAGAAGTGCGATGAGGAACAGCATCAGGAGGACAAGCAGGATCGCTATCGTCGGATGGAGCCTCGCCATCATGAGAAAGGACATATTCTCCATTTTGTAGGAGGTATACTTGGATGCGATTTGTTCGAGCAGATTCGCCGGCATGTCATAAATGGCTTTCGTCAGGATGCCCGCCAATGCGTGATTGGCATGTTGTGTCACGATCATCCGGCAAGGGAAAGACGGCTCTTCCATCAGCGTATAACTCAAAAGTCCGGATTGGTCGCGATTGACGTATTCCTGTGCCATGTAGTAAAAGACATAGGCAGCATCCGCCTTCCCATCTGCCACCGCCTGCAGTGCGCCTTCTCTCGTAGGATAGCTGACCTTCCTGACGTTTTGGCTGTAATAATCTTCGATAGGATCAGAAACTCCCTGATCCACGGTAGCGACCGTCTGAATATTGCCGTCAAAGTCTTGCCGGAAGACCTGAGCCACTCGCAGTGTCATGTATGGCTTCGTAGAGACCCAGTCTTTCTTTTCGAGCGCATTCTCGGCATCAAAGCGTCCATCAAGGATGATATCGCAGTCCCCCCGATTTCTATAAGCGAGCCATTCCTCTCTGGACCGGCAGATCACAAACTGATAAGGCAATCCGATAGAAGCTGCCACTCTCCGGAAATAGTCAGGAACAATCCCTTTCATCTCGCCGTTCTCCACATAAGAGTAAGGGTAGCGTGCAGGATCACAAAGAACCTGAAGGAATACGCCGTTGGCTGCATAGGACTGGAGAAGCATCTTCTCCTCATCGGAGAACTGTAAGAGACTGGATGCTTTACTGCCATAGTAACGACGATAGAGGCGCGCCTTCCAGTCCCCTTCGACGTGATTCAGCTGGTCCAGCGCATAATTGATCTCGGAAAGAAGTCGCGTATTCCCTTTCTTGACGATGATATAGTACGGATTTTCCGCAAAAAGTTCTACCTGCTTTTCATGGATGCCGCGCCTGAGCGAACTCTTCACGATGGCATCGACCTCACCCTTTTGGAGGGCGATGCCCACGTCTTTTATGCTTTTATAAATCACCGGCTGATAGGTGAAGTGCATCGCCTCCGCAAGATTGGCAATGTTTTTATTTTGCGCATTGTCTTCTACCAGCCCGATACGAAGACCTTCGTAGGTGCTATAATCCCCCGGTATCACCGTCCGGTTATCTTCCCGTACAAACAGCGCTGTGCCAAAGAACCCGATCGGACGGGAAAAATCATACTTTTCCTTGCGATCCTCCGTCTTATTCGCAAAGGCCACCATGTCGATCTCCCCATCATCGAGCATGCGGAGCATCTCCGCCCAGCTCTTATCGTAGCCCACATACTCATAGCTCACATTCAGGTAGCGCGACATGTAGCGAAGCAGATCGTATCCGTAGCCGGTCTTTTCTCCCCCTTCATCGATCATATGCAGTCCATCGGTCGCGAAAAAGCCCACACGGATCGTCTCCCGCCCGGGCTTCTCTTCGTTATCCGCATACGCCGTCCATATACCTGCCGTCAGCACCAGCACAGACAATATCACGTACAAAAGTCGTTTGATTGGATGCATATCGATCTCCCGTAAGCATTCCCCTGATTTCAGGCTAGTTTTAATTCGTTATATACAATTTTATTATATCATAAATGCATTAACCACTCCTGTGAAAAACACAAAATAAGTACCTGAGAGGCTAGTCACGTGGAGTCACTCATGTCACCACAAAAAAGCAGCGCCTGCGCGCTGCTTTTTGAAATATCTTTATTATCCTTCTTCATACGCTCTGATTTCATCCATCAGGGCATCAATGAGCTGGTCTTCCGGGACGGAGCGGAGGATCTTTCCTTTGCGGAAGACGAGGCCGCTGCCTTTGCCGCCAGCGATACCGAAATCCGCTTCTCGTGCTTCGCCCGGGCCATTCACGGCGCAGCCCATGACAGCGACTTTGATGGGTTTCTTGAAGTGGGAAATCTTCTCCTCCACTTCTTTGGCCATCTCGATGAGATTCACCTGCGTGCGTCCGCAGGTCGGACAGGAAATAAGAACCGGACCATACTGCTGCATCCCCACAGAGCTCAGGATTTCCTTCGCTGCCTTGACTTCCTTCATAGGATCATCCGTCAAAGATACGCGAAGGGTATCGCCAATGCCGTCTAAGAGCAGGCTGCCGATCCCGATGGCTGACTTGATCGTTCCGCGGTAGAGTGTCCCCGCTTCCGTCACACCGAGATGCAGCGGATAATCTACTTTTTCTGAAAGAAGACGGTTCGCTTTTACCATCATAGGAACATCTGAGGACTTCACAGAAATTACAATATCATGGAAGCCTTCCGCTTCAAGGATGCGCACATGAGAGAGTGCGCCTTGTACCATGCCTTCCGCGGTCGGATGTCCGCCATGCGCTGCAAGGATGTCTTCCGGAAGGGAGCCTGCATTGATGCCGATACGGATGGGGATATGCTTTTCTTTCGCCATATCCACCACTTTCACGACGTTTTCCCGCTTGCCGATATTTCCGGGATTGATGCGAAGCGCATCGATGCCCTGCTCCATCGCTGTCAGCGCAAGACGGTAGTCAAAATGAATGTCCGCGACCAGCGGCACATCCACTTTCGCTCGGAGTGCGCCCAGTGCTTCTGCTGCCTTTTTATCCGGCACGGCGACTCGTATGATATCTGCGCCTGCCTGATGCAGGGCACGGATCTGCGCCGCAGCGGCTTCCGTATCGAGTGGACTGAACGTGCTCATCGACTGGATCGCGATGGGCGCGCCCCCGCCGATCTTGACACCGCCGACGACGACCTGTCTGGTATTTCCCATTTGAATCTCCTTTTCGTAGTGGTTTAAATTGAATGTATGGTTTAAAGTCAGGTTTGCCTTCCGAAAACCGTCCTGTCTTATCAGCGCCGATCGGAATGCGAGTCGTCTGTATAGGTCCAATGGAGAAGACTGACGATAAGAGCATATCCCATTGAACCCGCTTTTCCTACATCAGCGCGCTGATATCATGGAAGAGTGCATAGAAGAAAATTGCACCCAGTACGGCAATCCCGACCGACTGTATATAGATCAGCGCTTTCTCCGGCAGCTGCCGCCCGAGAAAAGCCTCTAAGAGAATAAGGATCAGATGTCCGCCATCGAGAAGCGGGACGGGAAGGATATTGAGAAGTCCCAGATTCAGACTGAGAAGAGCGATGAACATGAAGAGCGGCATCACCCCGTAAGATGCCACCTCCCCTGACATGCGCGCGATTCCGATCGGGCCGGATACTTCCGCACGCCCGGTGCCTGTCACCATGTCATAGAGCCCCGCCGTCATCATATGCAGCAGATCAGCGGCGCGTCCCATCCCCATGGCGATGGCTTCTGTCATCGTAGTTTCATGATGTTCGACGTAAGGCGTGATCCCCATGATGGCACGGCCATCGGGCTGCACCTCAGGGATGATCGTCACCTGTCTTGTCCTGCCTTCATGCTCGATTTCCATGGAGACGATCCGATTTCCCTTATCCTTCAGCGATTCTCCGATATCCGTCCATTTCACCATAGCCTTCCCATCAATAGAAAGGATGGTATCTCCGGGCGAAAGATGCTGCTTCTCCGCCGAGCTTCCGGCGAGTACGGTGCCGATCCTCGGCAGGTTCGGGAACGTATTATAACCCTCGATCTTGAAAGCGGAAATAAAGATCAGAAGGGCAAGAAGCACATTGAAGAGCGCGCCGCCCACGATGACAAGCAGCTTCGCCCATGTCGGCCGCTGGTTGAAGGCGCGTGGATCATCCTTATTCTGATCATCCATGCCGGCGATCTTATTGAATCCCCCCAGCGGAATCAGACGAAGGGAATAAAGCGTCTCTCCCCATTTCTTCGAAACGATCACAGGGCCGAAACCGACAGCAAACTCGATGACCTTCATCCCCGTCCACTTCGCCATGAGGAAGTGCCCGCCCTCATGGACGATGACAACGACGGCAAAGACAAAGATCGGAGCCAGTATCGATGAAATCATAGGCATTTCCTCGAAATGAATGCATCTGCCAGCGCGCGAGCCTTGCGATCCGATGAAAGTACACTGTCATAGGAAACGACAGGCTCTGCACTCCAGTGCGAGAGCGTATCTTCCACCACATCGAAAATGGAGAGGAATGAAATCTTCCCGGCGATAAAGGCGCGGATGGCCTCTTCATTGGATGCGTTGAAAGCGACGCCGCCGTCTCCCCCCATTTCTCCTGCTTCGTAAGCCAGCTTCAGCGAACGGAAGACTTTCATATCGGGCTTTGCGATCAGGATCTGCGCGATTTCATTCCAGTCCACGAAAGCATGCGACGGCGAAGGCAGGCGGTCCGGATATGTCAGGGCGAACTGGATCGGAAGACGCATATCCGGCAGTCCGATCTGTGCCATGATGGTACCATCGACATACTCGATCATCGAGTGGATCAGGCTCTGCGGCTGGACAATGACTTCAATATCCTGATAGTCTACGCCAAAGAGCCAGTGAGCCTCTATGACCTCAAGCCCTTTGTTAAACATGGTCGCAGAATCAAGCGTCACTTTCATCCCCATGTTCCATGTCGGGTGCTTCATGGCATCTGCGACCGTCACCTGCGCGAGCTCTTCTCTTGTCCTGCCGCGGAAAGGACCGCCAGAAGCAGTGAGAAGGATTTTATGGATGCCTTTTTGATCCTGCCCGATCATACTCTGGAAGATGGCAGAATGTTCACTGTCCACCGGACGGATCAGCGTATGATGTTTTTTCGCTTCCTCAAGAACAAGCGCACCGCCTGCGACCAGCGTCTCTTTATTCGCAAGAGCCAGCTCTTTCCCCGCGCGAATCGCTTCCAGCGTCGGAAGAAGTCCTGTAATGCCGACGACCGCTACAAGGACAAGATCGACATCGTCACGCTTCACGACCTCAGAAAGAGCTGCCTCGCCGATCAGCACATCCGCATCACCGTCATAGGTTTCCAGAAATTTCTTCCCCGCCTCCTCATCAGTGATGACGATGGCGTGGGGATGAAATTCAGCGGCCTGTTCACGTAATTTGTCGATGCTTTTATGCGCCGCGATGACGGACGCATGAAAAAGATCCGAATGGAGTCGGATCACGTCCATCGTCTGGGTTCCGATGGAACCCGTACTGCCCAATACAGCGATTTCTTTCATGAATGTACTCCTTTCGAAACGAATGAATGACTGGCTAGCCATGGATTAGGGATTAGGAATCAAATGTTCATAGCTTGATCATGCATACGACTATAAGGAAACGCTGATTCAATCGTTATCAGTGTTTCTTTAAGTAATGCGGCGTTTTTATGATATGATACGCTGCCCCTTCATTTCTCATTTCGCATGTCAGCGAAGTAACGCCAGCACCGCGACAAGGCTTGGAGCCACGAAGAGAAGGCTGTCGAAACGGTCCATCATCCCGCCATGACCCGGCAGAATATTTCCAGAGTCTTTGATATCACAGGCACGCTTCACATAGGACTCGAAGAGATCCCCCATGGGAGCCATGATGGCCGCCATGACGGAAAGGATGCCTCCTTCCAAAAGATCAAAACCCGCACAGAAGGAAACAAGAACCCCCAGGATGACGCAGCCGACGGCACCGCCGGCAAGCCCTTCGACCGTTTTATTTGGGCTGATGTGCGGCGCCATCTTATGACGACCGCAGGCCTTCCCCGTCAGGTAAGCGAAAGAATCACTCGCCCATGTGCAAATGAGTGCGAGAAGAATGAGGAAAATTCCCGGCTCGATGGAAACTGCCATCGGAGAGAGCAGCTCATGACTGCCGCGAAGGAGCGCGAGGCTGCCAAAGCCCACGCCAAAATAGACAGCCCCGAAAGCGGAATAAATAAGCCCGGTCATATTTTCCTTCTTAATGCCCAGGATCAGGTAGAGAAGCAGCACAAAGGCAAGAAAAATCGCAGCCAGAAAGGCTTTCAGCGAATAAAAACCGGATGCCAGTACCATGACGGCGGTGGCAATGGCTGTGGCTTTCACATAGATGTGGACACCGAAATGTTTCAGCATCTTATCATATTCAAGAAGGGCCAGCAAGGAGACAAGAAATATGGCTCCCGTCAGAAACCAACCTCCTAAGTATACCAGCCCAAGGACAGCGATGATACCGATAATCGCTGTAATCACACGCACTTTCATTTTTTATCCTCCGTGAGCCCGCCGAAGCGACGGTCTCTTCCGGTAAACCAGTCGATCGCTCTCGAAAGCTCCTCCTCGGTGAAGTCCGGCCACAGGACAGGCGTGAAGTACAGCTCGCCATAGGAGATCTGCCAGAGAAGGAAATTCGAAATGCGCGACTCTCCGCCTGTACGGATCATGAGATCCACATCTTGGGCGTCCGACGGATAGAGATGGGCAGAAATCGTTTCTTCCGTGATAGATTCCGCATCAAGAGCGCCGCTCTTGACTTCGCGCGCGATCTGCTGCACCGCCTGCACGATCTCCATGCGTCCGCCATAGTTGATGGCTACATTCAGGATCATGCCATCACACTTCGCTGTGTCTTTTTCGCAGGCAGCGATCTCCTTGCGTAGATCATCTGACAGTGCGGACGGCTCGCCCACGATGTGTACCTGCACATTATCCTCCACCAGCTCACGTAGCTGACTGATCAAGTAGCTCTTGAAAAGCTTCATCAGGAAACGAACTTCGATGGGCGGGCGCTTCCAGTTCTCTGTGGAGAATGCATAGAGCGTCAGCACTTTCACTCCCATATGACCCGCCGCACGGACGATGGTCTTCACGTTTGCCGCGCCGACCTGATGACCATAGGTTCTCTCTCTTCCTCTTTCTTTCGCCCAGCGGCCATTCCCATCAAGAATGATGGCCACATGCTCAGGAAATGATTTTTTATCAGACATAAATGGAATCTCCCATAATCAAAATAGGATGGAGTTTAGATAGTGTAAGGGTTCGAGGTTCAGGGATAGCCCATGGGACGCCCCGCCCTTCAATTACGTTTAAAAGCGCTGCTCGAATGAAGAATGAAGGGGCGGCTTCATCGCAAATATATATCCTTTCCTTTTAAACCTTCCTCCGTCCGCTGGAGAAGGTGCCTTGAAGAGGCAGAGGTTGGGCTGCGATTTCCGCTATACAAACATGGTGGACACCCCCCGACTCGCTACGCGAGTCTGCCCCTTCCAAAGGAAGGGACTAGAAGATTATTTTCGCCGCCTCACGACTTTTTCCACACTCTCACTATACTTCATTCGCGGCATGACGACGGCCTTTTCTCCGGAACGGACAAGGTAAAGCACGCCCTCTTCGAGCTGCTCTTCCCGCCCATGAGTGAAAGAAATCGTACCACTCGGATACGATTTCTCTACACACTGTCTCAGTTTTTCGGTGAAAGGCTGTCCTGCAAAAAGAACATCCTCACTCATACAGACATGATCTCTTTAATTTTCTTTTCGGTGGCAGCTTCCAGCTCTTTGATTTTCTTATCCGTCAGCTTCTGGACTTTATCTTCAGTTTCTTTGATGACATCCTTGGAAACATCGCTGTTCTTTGCTTCCTTTTTCAGGAAATCATTTCCATCACGACGGATATTTCTGATAGCGACCTTGCCCTCTTCCGCTTTCTTATTGACGACCTTGACGAGCTCCTTGCGGCGGTCTTCGGTCAGCTGCGGGATAGCCATGCGGATCAGGTTGCCATCATTCATCGGTACGAGGCCGAGGTCAGACTGCAGGATGGCTTTTTCGATATCTTTCAGAAGACCCTTATCCCATGGCTGAACAACGAGCAGACGAGCTTCCGGTACAGTGACAGAAGCGACCTGAGTCACCGGAGTACGGCTGCCGTAATAGTCAACAAATACGCGATCGAGCAGGCTGGCATTCGCCTGACCTGTACGGATGCTGGTGAATTCATTCTTGAGCGCAACGATGGATTTATCCATCTTGTCAGACAGTTTCTTCAGTTCTTCTTCGTACATGATTATTTCCCTTCGATTAATGTGCCCAGGGTATCTCCCTTGCAGGCCTTGACAATGTTGCCAGGAACATCGATATTGAATACTTTGATCGGAATTTCATTATTCATGCAGAGGGTGATGGCCGTATTATCCATGACAGCCAGCTCTTTCTGCAGCACTTCACCATAGGTGAGATGCGTGAACATTTTTGCTTCGGGATGGAACTTTGGATCTGCATCGTACACACCATCGGTCTGCTTCTTCGCCATCAGCATGATATCAGCTTCGATTTCTGCACTGCGGAGAGCTGCCGTGGTATCCGTTGTGAAATAAGGATTGCCCGTACCTGCACCAAAAATCACGACTCTGCCCTTCTCCAGATGGCGGATCGCACGGCGGCGAATGTAAGGCTCTGCGACCTGCTGCATTTCGATGGCTGTCTGTACGCGGGTGGAGACGCCAAGTTTTTCGAGCGCATCCTGCAGAGCGACGGAATTGATGACGGTCGCAAGCATGCCCATGTAGTCAGCCGACGCACGGTCCATCCCACCCTGGCTGCCCTTGAGACCTCTCCAGATATTGCCGCCACCTACAACGACAGCGATCTCGATGCCGGCATCGCTGGCTTCCTTGATCTCGCCAGCCAGTCGATATACGACCTCCGGATCGATACCAAATCCTTTGTCGCTGGCCATCGCTTCACCAGACAATTTCAGCATGACTCTCTTATACTTCTTGTTTTCTGTTGCCATTGTACACCCCCGTAAAAATCAGTGATACATCTATATTATTATATAGTATTTCAGAAATAGCTGCCATAAGAATTTTGAGAGATGAGCCTTGGAAACTACAGCCTTTAGACTTTAGACATCTGACTTCCTCACTTCCAGGCTCCCATCCAATCCCTGAAAAAGACCATAAAATAAGAGAACACCAAAGATGATGTTCTCTTATTCCTATTTTATGGATTACTGATTCAGCTGTTTAGCGACTTCAGCAGCCAGATCGTCCTGTTTCTTTTCGATGCCTTCGCCGAGCTGGAAACGAGCGAAGCGAACAACTTCTGCATTCTTGGATTTCAGGAGTTTCGCAATGGTCAGATCGCCATCTTTAATGAATTCCTGATCTACGAGGCAGACTTCCTTGTAGTATTTGTTGATACGGCCGAGAACCATCTTTTCGATGATCTTTTCCGGTTTGCCTTCATTTCTAGCTTCAACAGCCAGAACTTCTTTTTCGTGTTCGATTTCAGCCTGCGGTACCTGAGTGCGGTCAAGGTAGGAAGGATTTGCTGCAGCGACCTGCATAGCGACATCTTTGCCGAGTTCAGCGTCTGCGCCCTTCATTTCGACGAGAACGCCGATCTTGCCGCCGCCGTGAATGTAGCTGTAGACAGCGCCTTCTGCGCTTTCATAGCGGACGAAACGACGAACGGAAATGTTTTCGCCGATCTTAGCGACAGCTTCGGTGACCTGATCTTTGACAGCCTTGCCATCCATTTCAGAAGCGAGCAGAGCTTCTACGTCAGCCGGATTCACAGCGATGATCTGCTGTGCGATACGAGCAGCCAGTGCTCTGAAGTCATCATTGCTGCCTACGAAGTCGGTTTCGCAGTTGACTTCTACGATGGTGCCGACTTTGCCATCAGCGGAAATAGCGGAAACGACAGCACCTTCAGCAGCTACACGGCTTGCTTTCTTCGCAGCCTGAGACAGTCCCTTTTCACGGAGAATATCTACTGCTTTTTCCATATCGCCTTCAGCTTCTACGAGTGCTTTTTTGCAGTCCATCATGCCTGCGCCAGTCTTTGTGCGCAGATCTTTGACCATGCTAGCGGTAATTGCCATCTTTATGACCTCCATCATAAAACAGTAAGGTGTTTGTAAAAATTTCTCAAAAAAAGGAAATCCCCAGCCTGCGCAAAGCGCAGGCCGAATTTCCTATACAGCCATTATTCCTGTTCAGCAGCTTCTTCAGCCGGAGCTTCTTCAGCTTCTGCTTCTTTAGCAGCTTCAGCTTCCTGCTGACCCTGACGGCCTTCGAGGACAGCGTCAGCCATCTTGGAAGCAAGCAGTCTTACAGCACGGATAGCATCATCGTTTGCCGGGATCGGGAAATCAACGACATCCGGATCGCAGTTGGTATCAACGGTAGCGATAACCGGAATGTGCAGCTTGTGAGCTTCGGCAATAGCGATTTCTTCTTTCTTGGAGTCAATGATGAAGAGTGCGCCCGGGATCTTCTTCATGTCTTTGATGCCGCCCAGGTTCTTTTCCAGTTTTTCCAGTTCGCGTTTCATCAGGATGACTTCCTTCTTCGGATACTGGTCAGTGGTGCCTTCTTCAAACATTTTTTCCAGTTCTTTCAGACGAGCGATACGGGTCTGAATGGTACGGAAATTGGTGAGCATGCCGCCCAGCCAACGTTCATTGACATAGAACTGATTGCAACGGGTAGCTTCTTCCTTCACGGAATTCTGCGCCTGTTTCTTGGTGCCAACGAAAAGGATCGGAGCACCGGTAGCTGCGATTTCACGCAGGAAAGCGTATGCTTCTTCTACTTTCTTTACAGTCTTCTGCAGGTCGATGATGTAGATGCCGTTTCTTTCCGTGAAAATGAAACGTGCCATTTTCGGATTCCAACGACGGGTCTGATGACCAAAGTGAACGCCTGCTTCGAGTAACTGTTTCATGGATACAACTGCCATAATAAAAACCTCCTGTTTTTAACCTCTGTCCGTTTCCTCCCCTGCAGCCACTTCGGGAATGTGTAAAATGAAATTTTTCCCGCAAGCACAGATGCAGAGTCCGCCAGACATGTGTACTCATGCGTTATCTATTCTACCAAAAGAAAAAGGGGAAAGCAAGGGGATGGGAAAATATTTTTTAAGTTAAAGGTTCAGGTTTAGCCCATCGGGCGTACCGCCCCTTGATTGCGGATGAAAGCTTTGCTCGAATGAGAAATTAGAAATGAGAAATGCGAAATGGTGGTGCGGCGCATAAAAATCAAAAGCGCCGCGGAGGTTTGAATCTAGCGGTGTTCTCGTATCGCAACCTAATCCCTGGCTACCAATCCCTGGCTACCAGTCACCAGTCACTAGTGACTTGAATGCTACCTTCGGGCATCGCCCCATATATATTCGCGGCGAAGCCGCCACCTTCATTCCTAATTCCTCATTCGAGCAGAATCTCCAAACGGAATAAAAAGCCCCCCGCCCCTTGGGCTCCCCCCGAACCCATAACAAAAAGACGCCGTGACATACGTCACAGCGTCATTTCTTTCAAGGCGAGCATTCAATAAGCCGAGTTCTGTCCCACTTTCGTGGCGATGATTATCTGTCTAGTCAGCCGATTGCTCGACTGCTCAAGCGACGCAACCCGGAAGGTCAGCGGGCAACCTCAACCCTTCCCTATTCGGTCTTGCTTCGGATGGGGTTTACCAAGCCAGCCGGTCTCCCGACTGCTGGTGCGCTCTTACCGCACCTTTCCACCCTTACCACTTGCGTGGCGGTTTCCTTTTCTATGGCACTTTCCCTAGGATCACTCCCGCCGGACGTTATCCGGCATCCTGCCCTGCGAAGCTCGGACTTTCCTCACGCCTTACGGCCCGCAATCATCTTTCCTGCTCGCGTGCTACAGTATAACATGGAGACGGAATTTTTTCAAGAGAAAGATAAAATCGGGTTCAGGGTTAGCCCCTTGGGCGGAGCGCCCTTTGATTACGCGTGAAAGAGGTTCGGCGGGTTCAACAGGTTCAGCGGGTTCAACGGGGGCGGCGCATTTCGTCATCCTGAGCGGAGAAAAACGTCGTATGTTAAAAAAATGGCTTATCTGAAATGTGAGAACTGAGTCGAAGGATCTAAGCGCCGCAGAGTATAGATGGTGGCAATGCCCGAAGGTGGCATTTCAGTCACTAGTCACTCGAGGCTCCTAGTCCCTAATCCCTGCTTTCAAACTTCCCTGAAAATATCCTCTGCCCTGCTGTCTTCAATGACCTCGATCTCCCAGCCATGCTCCGCGGCATACGTCCGAAGGCGTTTCGCCAAAGCCGGAACGATGACGCGCTCGGTATAGAAATGGCCGCCATCCGCAATGAGAAGACCGAGGCGGGAAGCGTCCTGCGCTTCATGGTACTTAAGGTCGCCCGTCAGGTAGAGATCTGCTCCCTTTGCTTTTGCAAGCGCAGCAAATTCACTGCCGGCACCGCCCAGAACAGCCACGCGGGAAATGGTGGTATCAGGATTTCCTGCATAACGAAGGACGGGAATGCCGAGCTTCTCCTTTATATAGGAGAGAGCTTCTTTTCCGCTCATGGGCGCAGGCAGATTTCCGATCCGCCCCATGTACTCCTTGTGCCCGTGGCTTTCCAGCGTATATACATCATAGTGAATATCTCCACAGATTTCCTGTACTTTCGCAAGGACAGAAGCAAGCAGCACGGTGGGTACATTACATTCGAGCTTCGCCTCATCCGTCGCATCATCCTCATCATCCAAAAGATAAAAATAATTTACGGCATCCCCATAGAGTTCTGAAAGCGTATGTCGGAGCACCTTCGCGGTGACAGGCTTCACATAAAGTGCAAGCTTCCTTTCTTTCGCCTCCTGCTCAAAGACCAGCCCTTCCGTATCCGAAAGAGAGAGCGCAGCTGCCAGAGCATCATTCACGCCGCCTTTGGCTGTATCCAGATTCGTGTGAGCCGCAAAAGACAGGATATCATGCTTCACGAGCTTCTCGATCATGCGCCCCTTGTACGTCCGAAGGTCGAGCTCGCGGATGGCCTTGAAAAGGAAGGGATGGTGGGAAATCACCATCTCAGCACCTTCACGGACGGCAAGATCCACATTCTCTTCCGTGAGGTCGAGGGAAATCAGCACCTTTGTGACCACGCGGCGAGGATCCCCCACCTGCAGCCCCGGGTGGTCCCATGACTCTGCAAGACTTTTCGGTGCCCACGACTCCATCCATCCGATCAGATCATTTCCTGTCACTTTCATAAATATCCCTCCAGTACCTTTACTTCTTCCAGTGCTTTTTCTCTGGACTTACGATGCCGCTCGCTCACCGAATCCTTTGCCCCTTCGATCACAAAACGCCGTCTCCGGATGAGCCGCTCGATATGCATCTTGAAAAGTGGATCCTCCCGATACGCCGCCGTCGCACCGATTTCTGCCTGCAGCAGCGAAAGCTCCGCCATCTCGCCGGGACGAACAAGCATCAATTCATACAGCTGCCCGCCATCCAGCGAGAGCACCTCTTTTTCGATGCGGAAATGATGCCTGCTAAGGAAATAGCGAAGCTCTGCCACATGTCCCTGCGGCTGCAGCACCAGCCATGAGAGCGCCTGCGCCTTCTCATCATTCTCCGCGAGAATATCACGCACCAAAAGACCACCCATCCCGCAGATGGTGACACCGTCCACCTCGCCTTTAGCAAGTGGAGCAAGTCCTCCGCCCAGACGCAAACCGATCTGTCGTGAAAGCCCGGAAGAAGTCACGTCCTCCCTGGCACGTGTGAGTGGGCCGTCATTCACATCGCAGGCGATGGCCCGCCTCACGCGCCCCTCCTGCACAAGGGAAATGGGAAGGTAGCCATGGTCTGTACCAATATCGGCCATACTCTCACAGACAGGCACCAGATCCGCTGCCGCCTGCAATCGGTTCGTCAATTTCATAGTTGAATCCTTTCAGAGAAGACTTGCCCTACAGGACTATCCCGCAGCCATTCCATTTCTCTATCAAAAAAACGTATCCAAATCACTGAAATCAGCACGGATACGTTCATTGTGGTGGGCCCACCAGGACTCGAACCTGGGACGGGGCGGTTATGAGCCGCCTGCTCTAACCAACTGAGCTATAGGCCCGCAATATCGACATATGTTATTTTAGCAATAAATGAGAGAAAAAGCAAGAAAAAGTCGCACATATAAAAAGGACGAGGAAGGGCATTCAGGCTCTGTGTGGCATCATCGTATCCCTGTCATCGACAATACGCGAAAAAAGTGACCCTCTTTTCGAAAAAGGATCACCTCCATCACAAAAGCGCAACAGAGTTTTATAAGTATCCATGGAGGCATTCCCTGCAATCTGGCACCAGCGCATTTCACGGTTCATGTCGTACAAGTACGGCTAAACTTCGCTCTAGGGTTTGTCGTGGAGGCGAATCCTGCATGAGATCTTTTTGACCTGCTGCATCTTTATGTCATTTGTATTTCATGCACTCTCCGGCGGCTAGCACGCTTTCGAGCGGGAGGAGGGAAATCGGATCCGCCGCCAGCCCTCTCTGCTCTCCTTTCCTATAGGTCTGTGCACGAAGGAGCGCGGAGGGAGCTTCTGGCTCCCGGGAGGATTTCCCTCTCCGAGAAATACCATCGTGGAAATTTCAGATTTTACACGGTTTTCTTTTTATAAAGGAAAAAATCCAACGATTCTGCGATGGAATTCGTATTCCTTATTTTCTCTCAGGATGATAGCCTGGGAGTGTGCTTGCGGGGATGCTGAGGTCCAGATCGTAGTCGCGAAGCGGGTCGATATTGCTGGCAACCGCACGCTGGTAGTCATCCATGGAGGCTCTGGACTGCATCGACTGATAATCTCCATATTCTGCCGCATCACAGTACCTTTCGATCGCTCTCACGCGGACATGAATCTCATCCATCAGCTCGGTGTAGCGGATTTCGTCCGGCTCGATGGTACCAAGGCCATTTTGCTCCGAATAGGCGCGCCATTGGAGCATACTTTCATACTCTGCGACGAGGCGTGCATTTGTCATTGTCCAAGGCTGCGTGCGGTTGTCAAACCAGTCCGGGCGTGCGGAGAGTTCATCCGGCGGCCATGGATCGAGCGTGCCTGCAAAGGCAGTGGGATTCGTACCATCTGGGCTTTCGATCCGCTTCACGCCATACTTCTCGGCTTCTCGTTCGCTTTTCTTCTGTTTCTCGCTCTTTGGCTGGGACTGTTTCACCGGTTTCTTTTTGGCAGAAGAGCCGAGAACGCTTCCAATGGCTTTATCCGCTGCTTTGCCTGCGATGTCTCCCCAGCCAAATGCCTCTGCTTCTCCGGCAAGGCCGAAAAACAGGGCAGCGGTGAGCCCTATAGCAAGAATGGATTTCTTTTTCATCATGACCGCCTCCTTTTAGACTATCACTATGACCGCATTATAACATAAGTATATAGGAATTCCAAACAAATCAGGATGACGATGCTAGAAAGCACACTCTCGCATATGAAAAGAGAAGCCTCGCGGCTTCTCTTTGGGTTGCTTATTATTTTACGACGATATTGACGATTCTCTTCGGTACTACGATGACTTTCACGATGGTCTTGCCTTCTGTGAATTTCTGGATTTCCGGAAGAGTCTGGGCTTTCTCGCCGATTTCTTCACGAGCCATGGCGACCGGGACGGAGAGTGTCGCGCGGACTTTGCCGTTGACCTGGACAGCGAGTTCGACTTCGTCGACGACGAGAGCAGATTCATCGCAGGCCGGCCAGGCAGCCAGGTGGATGCTTTCTTCCTTCTGCCCTGCACTCTGCCAGAGTTCTTCGGTCATGTGCGGAACGAATGGAGCGAGGAGGATAAGGAGGTTTCTGACAAGCTCGCCGGAAAGGCTGGCTTCGATGGTATCATGGGCTTCGATAAAGCGGTACATATCGTTTACGAGTTCCATGATGGCAGAGATCGCGGTATTGAAAGCAAATTTTCCATCCAGATCTTCGGTGACTTTCTTGATGGTCTGGTGCAGTTTTCTTCTGAGTGCAAATTCATCGGAGGAGAGTTTGCCTTTTTCTTCAGTCTGGATGTCTTCGTACTTGCCAACGATGTTCCAAACGCGTTTCAGGAAACGGTAAGAACCTTCTACGCCCTGATCGGACCATTCGAGGTCTTTTTCCGGCGGAGCGGCAAAGAGGATGAAGAGGCGGGCGGTATCAGCGCCGTATTTCCCGACAATTTCTTCCGGGGAAACGACATTGCCGACGGATTTACTCATCTTGCCGCCATCTTTCAGGACCATGCCCTGACAGAGCAGGTTCGTGAATGGTTCCGGATAGTCGACCATACCTTCATCCTGAAGAACTTTCATAAAGAAGCGGGAATACAGCAGGTGAAGGATCGCATGCTCGATGCCGCCGATGTACTGGTCGACGGGCATCCAGTAGTTTGCCTTATCCTTTGCGAATGGTTCTTCGGTATTGTGCGGATCGCAGTAACGCAGGAAATACCAGGAAGAATCGATGAAGGTATCCATCGTGTCGGTTTCTCTCGTAGCATCCGCGCCGCACTGTGGACATTTGCAGTGAAGGAAGGCTTCACTGGTTTCGAGCGGAGAGGTCGCGCCAGCGACGAAGTTGACGTCTTCCGGCAGCTTGACCGGGAGATCTTTTTCCGGAACAAGGACATTGCCGCAATGCGGGCAGTGAATGATCGGGATCGGGCAGCCCCAGTAGCGCTGGCGGGAAATCAGCCAGTCACGCAGACGGTAGTTTACCTTGCCTTCGCCGATGCCCATATCTTCGAATTTCTTGGTGATGGCTTCACGGGCTTCTCCGGATTTCAGACCATCAAATTCCGCAGAGTTCACAAGGACGCCGTCAGCGTCATAGGCTTTGTCCATCTCATCAAGGGAGAGGGAGCCGGCTTTATTCTGGACGACGAGTTTCATCGGGAGGCTGTATTTCTTTGCGAAATCCCAGTCGCGCTGGTCGTGGGTCGGTACAGCCATGACAGCGCCGGTACCGTATTCGTAGAGGACATAGTTCGCGATCCAGATCGGCACGCGCTCGCCGGTCAGCGGATGGATGGCATAGCTGCCGGTGAACATGCCGAGTTTCGGTGCATCTTCCGCGGTGCGGACGATGTCGTTTTCATTTCGCATCTTTTCAATGAATGCTTCGAGTTTTGCCTTTTCCGGGTTATTCGCGATGAGTTTTTCGACGAGCGGGTGTTCCGGAGCAAGGACCATGTAGGTGACGCCGTAGACGGTGTCGACACGGGTGGTGTAAACCGGAATCTGATCATCCATGCCTTCAACCTTGAAGGAGAACTGGGTGCCGGTGGAGCGGCCGATCCAGTTTCTCTGCATGGTCTTGACGCGTTCCGGCCAACCGGGCATATGGTCGAGATCCGCAAGGAGGCGGTCTGCATAGTCGGTGATCTTCAAGAACCACTGAGAGAGGTCTTTCTTGACGACTTCATTCTTGCAACGCCAGCAACGTCCTTCTTCGACCTGTTCATTTGCAAGGACGGTGTGGCAGCTTTCGCACCAGTTGACCTTTGCTTCCTTCTTATAAGCGAGACCTCTCTTGTAGAAGATCTCGAAGAGCTTCTGTGTGTGCTTGTAGTAATCTTCACGGCAGGTCAGGACTTTTCTGTCCCAGTCATAGGAAAGACCGAGTTCTTTCTGCTGACGGGTCATGTTGTCGATATTGGAATAGGTCCATTCCGCCGGTGGAATGCCGTGCTTGATAGCCGCATTTTCAGCCGGCATACCGAAGGCATCAAAGCCCATCGGATGAATGACATTGAATCCCTGCATCGTCTTGAAACGAGCGACAACGTCGCCGATGGAGTAGTTTCTGACATGCCCCATATGGAGATTGCCAGACGGGTACGGGAACATTTCCAGTACATAGTATTTCTTTCTGCTCGGGTCAGAATGAGTTTCAAATGCTTTGGTGTCCTCCCAGATTTTCTGCCATTTCTTTTCGATCTGCTGAGGTACGTACTTTTCGTGCATAGTTTCACCTTCCAAATTTTTCGTTACTGTCGACATTTTTGATAAAACAGTTCTTTCTATTATAGAGCCTGCCGTGGGTAGCGTCAAATAGATTTTCGTTTGTAAAGAGGGTTGATTTCCGTGATTCAAGCCAACAGTTGTTAGTTGATAATAGATAATACTTGACATTGTTTGTTTTTTATGCTTTTAAAGAAATTCAAATTCAGTCCGATCCTGCAATTAAAACGACGCGTTCTTTTTCTAAATACAGCTTCTAACCAGCTACAAGGACAACGTAAAAAGGGATGCGGCAAAATGCTTGTGCATTTTGCCGCATCCCTTTAAGCAATGTTTCCTTCTTTTATCTTATGATTTGCAGGAGCTCCTCAAGGCTCTTTTTCCCAAAATACGTCTTTCCACCCATGATCAGACAGGGAACGCTCATAATGTTGTATTTCTTCTGCATGTCCGGATAGTGCGCGAGATCATACACATCGACAGAGACATGGTCATTATCCGCGGCGATCCGTTCGGCAGCGGCAACGAGATCAGGACACATGGTACAAGAGAGAGAGACCGCAATATCTATGTGAATATCGCGAGAAATCCCTTCTATGCGCTGCTGCAGGGTTTCTCCCACATCCTGGCCCGGGCCTGCGGCATTGTAGAGGGCAAGGATGAAGGAATTGAATTCATGCCCTCCAGGGACGCCGTGGAAACGCAGTCCGAGGTCCTGGCCTTCGACGCTCTGGATGGAAATGGTGACGTCTGCATTTCCTGACCTCACCACTTCATAGGAAAGCGTATCCGAAAGGCTGGTGAGTTCCTTCACAAGGTTTTCGGCCTCGCCAGCGAGCAGGCTGCCATCGCTGGTGACCACGATATGAAGCGGACGCTCAAACTGGGCAAGGACGGGCGTGAGGGCTTCTCGCATCGGATCGTCCAGGAAAGCCCCGGCGGCAGCTTTGGGCTGAGCCTTTTCTTCCTGCTGCGTCTTTTTCGCCGTGTACGTGCGGCGGATGCCCAGTCGACGGTACAGATTTCCCAGATACTTTTCCATGGATGTCGCAGCGATCGCGCCATCAGAAACAGCCGTCACTACCTGACGGAGCGGCTTCACGCAGATATCCCCCGCTGCGTAGACGCCGGATACATTCGTCTGCTGTTCGCGATCCGTCACGACATAGCCCGCAGGATCCAGCTCGATCTCACCTTTCAGAAGGCCGCTTTCCGGCGCATAGCCGACGAAGACGAAGACCCCGAAAAAATCATCCGTTCCGGCTTCGCAGGCAGTCTCTTCCCCGCTATCCCGATTTCTCAGGACGACGCAACGGATCGCGCTGTCTCCTTCCACCCGTGCGACTTCCGTGCGATAGGAAATCGTCACATCAGGGTGTTCTTTCAGCTCTTCAACCGCAGCCGTGGAAATCGAAAAATCCGCGCCGCGCACGATGACATGGACTTTCCGTGCGTACTTCGTGAGAAAAAGTGCTTCCTCGACCGCCGCATACCCGCCGCCGATGACGAAGATGTCCTTTCCGGTGAAGAACTCGCCATCACAGGTCGCGCAGTAGGCGACACCGTGTCCGCGAAATTCCATTTCCCCGGTAAAGCCCGCGAGCCGTGGATGTGCGCCGGCTGCATAGATGAGACCCATCGCCTCGAAGTCTCCGCGGTCGGTGTGTACCACTTTCGTATCACCGGCGAGTGAAAGCCCTGTCACGTTCGCCGACAAGAATTCCGCACCGAAGGCCTCGGCTTGGTGCACCATTTCTCGGGTCAGTGCCTCACCGTCTGTCTTATAAACGCCGGGATAATTCACCACTTCAGATGTGATCGTGATCTGTCCGCCCATCTTCTCTTTTTCGATGACAAGGACATGAAAACGTGCTCGTGCCATATAAATAGCGGCGGAGAGCCCTGCCGGTCCTCCGCCTACTATAATGGCATCATATCGTTTTTCCATGATGCCGCTCCTTTTTATAATTTCCCGACCAGATCAAAGGACGGTTTCAGTGTTTTTGCACCTGGCTGCCATTTAGCCGGGCAGACTTCATCGCCATGCTCATATACGAACTGAGCGGCTTCCACCTTGCGAAGCAGCTCGTCCGCATTGCGGCCGATGTTGCCTGCGCTCACTTCGTACAGTACGACTTCGCCCTTCGGATTGATGACAAAGGTACCCCTTTCTGTGAGACCGGAGTCTTCGATGTAGATATCAAGCTCCTTGGACAGTTTGCCGGTCGGATCACCGATCATCGGATACTCAACCTTGCCGACTGCCTGAGACGATTCATGCCATGCTTTGTGAACAAAGTGGGTATCGCAGGAAACAGAATAAATTTCACATCCGATTCTCTGGAAGTCAGCATACTTGCCCTGCAAGTCTTCAAGCTCGGTCGGGCACACAAAGGTGAAGTCCGCCGGATAGAAGAAGAGCACGCTCCACTTGCCGAGAAGATCCTTATCGGTGACTTCGATGAAATCGTTCTGCTGGAATGCATTCAGTTTGAATTCGCTAATTTTTTTACCGTTGAGAGACATTTGGGATTCCTCCTTATAAGAAATACTCTCTCGTACAGGATTCGTATCGAACCCTCACGAAGCATATTTAACTTTCTGAATGTATTATAGCGGGTTATTCGAAAAATGTCAATATGGTATTTTGAAAATTTTCGATTCAGGTATTTTTACCAGTTTAAGGGGACTACAGGAAAATGACAAAGAAAAATAATTCTATGTCTCACAGATTTGGGAGAATGCCGATGAAATTGCTGTTTGATTTTATGCTTTGCCTAAAAATGCTTGTGTGGTCAAACGCTGTGATATACTTGCGTTTCCCTTGCTCCTGTCACCAGTAACGCCTGCTTCCGTGCCTTCTCCACCGCTTCGGCGAACGTATTCCCGAAAAGTTCATGCGTCACATAGTCCGGCTCGATGGCCTCGACGATCTCTCTGGCGGCTCTCGTCTGAAACGGATCATGATGATCCAAAGAACATATATGACGCATCATGACCTGATTCGTCAGCGGAACCGGTATTTCCCTCCTGAACTGGCGGATATATGCTCCGGAAAGAGAGCAGGAGAGATGAATACCTTTCACGAGCGATCTCATTTCCCCCAGCTGCTTCATGCTTTCCCTGATATAGAGCGCGGCCTCTTTTTCGCTTGTCAGATCTGGATTCGTGATCATGAAATGTCCGCTGTCAAACATAAGGCCTGTATGAGCGGGATCATCCAGTCTTGTGAAAAAGTATTCCACCTTCTCTGGTTCAAGCCGGTAAAGCCCCGGCCAGAAGATATTTTCAAAGAGAATGAATACCCCGTCCGGGATCAGATCGCGGAAAGACTGATAGAGCTCTGCCGTCGCTGCCAGAACTTCTTCATCGGTATGGCGGAAGCGCCAGGAAAAGGCTTCCTCCGGCGTACTCTCCTGCACATGCCAAACAAGATAGTGGGGCTTCTCGGCCAGTGCAGCACGGATATTGGCACGAATGACCTGTATCCATCCTTCCCTATCCTCTGCGCCATACATTTGGCGTATATTGTCCTGATTTGTAAAGATTTCAAACAGACGATCCTTATTCCCTTCATAGAGATCCATCCAATAGGGCCAGTACCTGAGATGCGTTCCCACAGTGATTTGCAAAAATGGCGGACTCCCCGCCTGACTGCCATATATGAGGTTTTCCACCCCATCCAGTCCTTCCGCATGGATAAGACGAGAGATCTCCTCCTCCCGGTCACCCGGCATACGATAGTAGCTGATCAGTTGTTTCATCGGAGTATATCCTTTTCTATGTATCTGACTGGAACAGTTTATTATTTATCAAAAAAGCGATTGTACACATCTACCGCTTCCTGTGCCTTTTTTACAGCTTTATTTCTGGCTTCTATGATGGCATTCGCATCATTTGTCGCTCCGTCAATGTAGTGCTGGCAGGCTTTCACATACAGATCCACTTCTTCTGCATATTTTTGAAAAGCGGCTGCATCCTGGATCCCCTTCTCCGGCGGTACAGGCACTGGCGGAAGGATGGCATCCGGAGATGGATATGCCTCTGTCATCTGTGTCGCTGCCGGATCGACCTCCGGGCTCGTCTTCTCCTCTTCTGCAAAGACACATCCCGCACCAAGAAGGGCGAAGCATAAAATAAAGGCACCCATTTTCTTTTTCATTTTCATTCCTCCTTAAACATGAGAAATTCATCGCTGTAACACCTAAAAAAGCCGCACGAAGTCAGGATGGACTTCTCCATCCCAAGATCCTGCGGCCACTCTCTCGATGGCTTACGATCGGACTACATCTTTCAGGCGCTCTGACTTGGTTCCCTGCTCTCCCATGTCCGTGCGAAGGAACTGCCATGAGAAAACTCCCTATACAGTTGCGGAACAGTTCCGGAGTCTCACCGGATTCCCCTGTAAATATCACTTACTAACCTTTTCATAGGATATTCTTATTTCCCACTAATGTCAAGAGATTTTATTGTCTTATGATGCTGGAGGGCCGACATAAGCAGCCGATGCACACTTTCCGATTGCTGTGCGTTATCCCTTCAAATCCTGATAACCTGAAGAACCGCTGATTCAATCGCAGAGTCAGAAGTATTCGGTGTTTGTGTAAAAGACCCCATCATTCCCATAAAAAAGGCGATGTGAAATAACGATCATCTCATTTTCGCGTTCAATCTGCCGCGGGCGACTTGCAGCTCTCATAGGAGTAACCGGGAAACCTTATCCCAGCTGTCTTTCATGCCATAGTCACCCTATCCGCCCCTGCGGGGCACCTTCCCCTAGAGGGGAAGGCTGCGATACGAGAATACCATCTTCTAAAAAAGGCGGCGAAGCCGCCACGAGAGCCTTGAACCCTGAACCCTGAACCAAATGAAAGCAAAGTAAAAAGGAGCTGTGAAGAAATGAGGATTCATTTCTTCACAGCTCCTTTTCTTGTTCCTTATTCTGCTGCAATAAACATCGGATACAGCGGCTGGTCGCCTTCGTACATTTCAAAGGTGACATCCGGGTAGGCTTTTTCTGCCTTTTCGATCTCTTTCTGACAGTCTTCTTCCGAAAGGTCTTTTCCGTAGTAAATGGTGACGATCTCGGTATCTTCATCAATAAGTTCACCAAGTACCTGCATGAAGCAGTCGGAAAGCTCCGGTACGGAGATGACTTCACAACCTTTGACAAGACCCATGAAGTCGTCCTTGTGAATGGTGGATTCACCGACGATGCTGTCACGTACAGCGGTCGTGATCATACCGCTCCTGATGTCTGAAAGACGGTCGGCCATGGCATCAAGATTTTCCGCGATAGTGGCCTTACCATCAAAAACCATAGCAGCTGCCAGCCCTTCCATCGGGTTCGTGGATGGTACGATATGGACTTTTTCACCAAGCATTTTCTTCAGCTGCTGCGCAGCAAGAATGATGTTTTTGTTATTTGGCAGGATGATATATTTCTCATACTGTCCATTTTCCATACCTGCCGAGAGCTCCTGCACGGATGGATTCATGGACTGACCGCCGGAGACAACATCACAGCCTGATTTTTCGAAAAGCTCTGTCCAACCAACGCCTGAGACCACGGTCAGGATACCAAGCGGTTTCTTTTCCATCTTCTGCTGCTTTTCTTTATTTTTATGAAATTGGTCGACCATGTTATCACACTTGATGTCATGGAGCGTACCCCAGTCCGCTGCCATGTCTAGGACATGGCCCGGACGCTGGGCGTGGATGTGGACCTTCACCAGATTATCGCCCGCAGCGACGATCATAGATTCACCCCAGGAAGAAAGCTTCTGGCGGACCTCACGAGCACTTACTTTACATGGGCTGATGATGAATTCCGTGCAGTAGGGATACTCAATGGAGAAAGACTCTCCTTTTGCTTCCAGACGGCTGATGACCGGCTTCACATCGACTTCGATATCCTCGACTTTTCCGGTCAGACCATTCAGACAACCCATCAAAAAGAAGATCAGTCCCTGACCACCGGCATCAACAACATTCGCATCTTTTAAAATCTGCAGCTGTTCCGGCGTCTTAGCGAGTGCTTCTTCTCCCGCATCGATAGATGCTTCCAAAATTTTGCTGAAATCCGTTTCCACGCGGTATACATCATGTGTCCCTTTCGCGATGCCGCGAGCTACGGAAAGGATGGTGCCCTCCACCGGCTTGGTGACAGCACGATATGCATACAGGATACCGTACTGGAAAGCCTTGCTCATCTGTCCGCAGGAGGCAGTCTTCTTGCCATGCAGGCCACGGCTGATGCCATGAATGATCTGCGAAAGGATGACACCAGAATTTCCGCGTGCCCCCATGATAGCACCAGCAGAAGCTTTCTCAGCGATGATGCCAACCGGCTCTTCCGGGCTAACTTCCGCAATCATGCTGTACATGGACTTCAAGGTATTCAGCATGTTATTCCCTGTATCGCCATCCGGCACGGGGAAAACATTCAGCTGATTGATAATTTCATATTTCTTCTGAAAAAGCTGATACGCTCCTACCAGCATATTTTTGAAACAATTCCCATCAATAACGGTATACATCATTCTCTCCCCCATTTATTTGGCTCTTTCAAAAATGAATCCAGTAAGACCAGGTCCCAGATAGGCTGTCAGAACCGGGGTCGCCGTCGTGAGTGTAATGTCCATGTCCGGATACATTTCCTTCGCTTTGTCATAGAGCACCTTCGCTCCGGCTTCATTTTCGATGTGTACGATGCCGAGTCTCTTGAGCGGCTCCTGCTTTTTCAGATAATCGATCATGAGAGCATTTGCTTTTTTTGTCGTGCGCACCTTCCCTAAAGCATCTACTTCATTGTTTTCATTCAGGTAAATCACCGGCTTGATTTTGAGAATGCTTCCAATGAGGCCGGCAGCCTTCCCGATGCGCCCTCCGCGCTTCAGATAGTCAATGGTATCGAGCGCGACGGTGAGTCCAGTCCGCATCGAGGCTTCTTCGAGCGCTTTCGCGATTTCCTCATAGGAAAGCCCCTTCTCGATCATATCCAGACCATCCTCCAGCAGATGGATCATGCCGATCGCCGTCGTTCTCGTATTGATGACCGTGATATTCTTGCGTCCCGACTGTCGGGCAGCCAAAAGCGCCCCGTTGTACGTGCCGCTGATGGTGGAGCAAATGCAGAGCACAATGATCGGGTCTTCGGCAGGAATATCGGAGAACAGCTTCAGAAAATCGCCGGTACTCGGCTGGCTCGTAGGTACCGATTTCTTCGTCGCTTCGGAATAATCGATGACAGCCTTAATGGTTGCCTCGCTTTCCGGTACGTAATTCTCTCCCATTTCAATGGTCAGGGAAATACAGTGTACATTCGGGTGATGGGCTAGAAAATCTGCACCAACGCCGGAGGTACTGTCCAGAATCAAATGAATCATAGCAGTATGTTCCTTCCTATTGTTATTATGTTAGCGGTTAAGAGCTGGCAGGCATTTGTAAGAGCGCATCATGAGCGAAGTGACATATCGATCGGCGTCTTTCCGCAAGATCACAATGCCATTTCTCATGTCAAACATATCCATGCCGGTCAAATGCATGGATGCCCTGAAACGCATTACGCTTTTTTCTCTTTGGCCGCTTTTCTTTCCGCCTGACGTTCCTTGAATTCCTTCAGGAGCTGCTGGTAGTCATCATCATCGTAACCATTTGTTGCAAGCATATATTCATGCAGCTTCTTTCTCTGTTTTGCTACATTCAGCGCAGACAGCTCAAAAGGATCGAGGGAAATTCTTGCCAGCATTTCACCGGTCGAAGAATAGCCGACGATGCCTTCGCCAAGGATGTCCACCAGCTTCTGCTTCTTCACTTCTTCACAGAAGGTATGGAAAAACTTATCCGCTTCCTTCGCCATGCTGTCGCGAAGACGCTTGTACTCTTCGCCTTTGTCTGCAGGAATCTTGAAGCCGTCAATCATGACATATTTTTCTGGTAAATTAAACATTTTATCACCTATTCGATTTTATATTTATCCACTGTATTTAACTATATCGCCCAAGCTGATTTTGGTCAAGTTTTTTGCACCATTTTGTACTGATATTCTCAAGGGAATCGGTACATTTTCAAGGAAACCTGCTATAGTATATCTAAACATTTTTTATGTTTGATTTTAAATGAGAATATACCTGTAAAACAGAAGGGTGCGTTTGAAAAAAAGCTGAACCAGAGAAGGTACGAATGGGCCTCTCGCCCCCGCAAAAAGCCGCCTGGCCTCAATGACCGGGCGGCTTTTCTAAATTCGATTATTCTACAATCAGATTTTTCTTTTCTTCTTTAGGGAAGACGAGGTTCAGAATAACAGCGACAACAAAGACCACAGCCACACAGTTTTCCGCAAAAACACTGCGGAAGAGTTCCGGAAAGATATGGAAAATCTGCGGGGTCTGTGTGAAACCGAGACCAATGCTGAGAGAGAGGGCCGCGATGCTCATATTTCTCTGCGAGTAACCGCATTCTCCGAGCATACGGACACCGGAAACAACGATAGAGCCGAACATCATGAGCGTGCAGCCGCCGAGAACGGCATCCGGAAGGGACGCCAGGATGACGCCAAGGCCGGGGATAATGCCTGCCAGAATCATAAGTGCCGCACCGCATCCGATAGCCTTACGGTTTACGACCTTGGTCATCGCGACAAGACCGACATTCTGGCTGAAGGATGTGATCGGCATGCAGCCGAAAAGGGAAGACAGTGAGCTTACGAAGCCATCGACCGCGATGGAGCCGGAAACTTCACGGCTCGTCGCCTGGCGACCATACCCCATCATGGCAAGAGCACTGGTATCCCCCAGCGTTTCTGTTGCGGAGACGAGGAAAATCAGGAAAAAGGAGAAAATGGCATCTCCATGGAATTCAAGCGAGATCGGCATGATCCCGGGAAGGGAAATGAGCGGGACTTCCGTCAGACGAGACAGATCGACCATGCCGAAGCAGTACGCGGCGATATAGCCAACGACAAGCCCAAAGAGAACGGAAAGCTGCTTATAGAAAGAGTGTGCTTTAAGATTCCACGCAAGGCAGGCGACAAGCGTGATGGTGCCGACGATCAGGTAATTCTGGGCGCCAAAATTTGGATTGCCAAAGCCGCCGCCAAAAGAATTGGCCCCGATGGGAAGTAGGGAGAAACCGATGGCCGTCACGACGGACGCAGACACGATCGGCGGGATAAATTTCCTCCACCAGGAGGCGCCAAGGCCAAGGATACCTTCCAATATACCGCCGATGAGCGCAGCACCAAGGACTGCACCATAGCCATACTTGGTACCGATGATGCAGGCCACGGAAACGAAGGTGAAGCTGATTCCCATGATGATCGGCAGGCCGCTGCCAAAACGCCAGATCGGGAAAAGCTGGAGAAGAGAACCGATGCCGGCTACGATCATCGCAGACTGCACGAGTGCCGCCGACTCCGCCGGATCCATTTTGACAGCACCGGCTACGATGAGGATCGGCGCGATATTGGCCACGAACATGGCAAGTACATGCTGCAGTCCGAAAGGAACCGCTTTTCTGATTGTGATTTTCCCATTGGGTTCATAAATCGGATCTTTTTCCACAATACACTCCTAACTGTAATAATTATTGGACTCCCTACATAAATTCACTGTTTTGCATCTTTGCGCATTATCTAAAAATAATAGTGCCTGTTTCTGCATCCATCTTTTCGATAATAGCCAACGATTTCACATCAATACCGGAAGCACGGAGCTCATCACCGCCGCCCTGAAATCCTTTCTCGATACAGATACCGACACCTTCTACGATGCCGCCGGCCTGTTTGACAAGGTCGATCAGCCCCTGCACAGCGCAGCCATTTGCCAGAAAATCATCCATGATGAGGATGTGTTCACCGGCATTCAGATATTTCTTGGAGGCTACGACATGATTCACTTTATTATGTGTGAAGGACTTCACTTCGGTCGCATAGACATCCTTATCCATATTGCTGCCTGCCGACTTTTTGGCAAAGAGGACCGGAACACCGAAATATACTGCAGTGAGACAGGCAATGCCGATACCGGACGCTTCGATGGTCAGGATCTTATCCACCTGGCGGTCACCAAAAAGTTTCTTGAACTCCTTCCCCAGTTCACTAATGAAAGGGACATCGATCTGATGGTTCAGAAAGCTGTCGACCTTCAGTACATTTCCCGCTTTGATGACGCCGTCTTTCATAATTTTCTTCTGCAGTAAATTGAGCTCGCCCACGATACTCCTCCTCATTTCACTCACGGTCTGCCAAGCTGGACCGTGCTGACAAAAATATTTTACCTATTTTATCACGTTCCTTTACACAGTGCAAAATTTAACGTAAAAAACGAGCCGGAGAGGCTCGTTTTTAGGGTATCAGAAATGAAGGATAGGCTTCCTCTTTTTATGTTTGTTGACGCTTCCATGAAGAGAAAATCATATCCTCTTTGTCTTACAGTCTACCGTCAGAAGAAGACCTCTGTCACGCCCGCGCCCCCATTTCTATAGTCAGCTTCATGGAATTCCTTTACGAAATTCAGCGTACGAAGATACTCTTGGATCCCCTGACGCAGTGCGCCGGTCCCTTTGCCATGAATAATCTGCACCGGCGAAACGCCTGCCATGAAACATTCATTCAGAAAACGATCTACTTCAGGGACGGCCTCATCGACTGTTTTCCCGATGACATTGAGTGTGGTATGAACGGTACGAACACTCGCCGCACCCCGGGCAGCGAACGGACGACTGACCGGCTTCCTGACCTTCTTCACTGGTTTCTTCGTCTCGAAGCAATGCTCCGGAGTCACGGTGACATGCATCAGACCGCAGGCGATGGTGATCTTATTTCCCGACACTTTGGTGATGGTACCATCACTGTCCAGTGTATCGATATAGACATAGGTGCCTTTTTTGATCTGCTCCTTGGGAAGCGGATTTCTTCGGTTTTCTCTTCCGGGGAGTGCCATGGCATCGATCGCACCACGCACTTTGGAAACATGCTGCTGGAGATCATCCTTTGCCATCGCTGAGGCCTTTTTCTTGAGATCTTTGATGATGGCTTCCGACTGATTTCTAAGATCTCTTTTAATAGTCTCTGCTTCTTGTCTGGTTTTCTCCAAGATCTGGTCTTTCTTTTTATAGAAAGCATCCGTCTCTGTCCTAAGTTCGTTCCGCAGTTCCTCAGCCTTCTTCAGCTGGGCTTCCACCTCTTCTTTTTCATGTGCAACTTCACGCGTCTGGCGGTTCAGCCGTGCCATGACTTCTTCCATATTGTGAAGCGGAGAGCCTTCTTTCAGCTGGCTGGCACGCGAAAGGACAAGGGGCGGCATGCCAAGTCGCTTGCAAATGCTGAAGGCATTGCTGTTCCCCGCAACGCCGATGATAAGGTGGTAAGTCGGTGTCAGTGTCTCTTCGTCAAACTCTACGAATGCATTTTCGATGCCGCGCGTCTCGTAAGCGAGTTTTTTCATTTCACTGAAATGGGACGTAATGATAGCGGGTACTCCCTGCATCTGCAGATACTCCGTAACGGACTGTGCAAGCGCGGCCCCTTCGACAGGGTCTGTGCCTGAACCCAGTTCATCGAGAAGCACAAGATCTTCTGTCCCCACATGAGAAAGAAAAGCCGTAAGCTGTGTGATGTAGGAAGAAAAGGTCGAAAGATTGTACTGGATGCTCTGCTCGTCACCGATAATGGCATAGATATTTTTATAAATCGGAAGCATCGATCCCTCAGCCGCCGGAATAAAGAGACCAGACTGATTCATGAGCGATAGAAGCCCCGCTGTTTTGATCGCGATGGTTTTGCCGCCTGCATTCGACCCGGTGATGATGAGGATCTGGAAATCCATCCCCAGCGTCAAGGATATCGGCACCACCTTATCCGCAGGAATAAGCGGGTGACGGGCACGGCGAAGGTCGAGCGCATGAGTGGAGTGGATGGCTTTTACTCCCTGCATGGAGAGTGCCAGTTTCGCACGCGCAAAAATAAACTCCAGCTCGGTCGCAAGGTGACAGTTGTTCTTCGTGACTTCCTGTGTCTTCTTCACCTGCTCGGTAAGTGCGCGGAGGATTTCCTGTACTTCCTGCTTTTCCGAAGCCGTGAGTTCCGCAAGGTCGTTATTCAGGCGCACTGAGACCATCGGCTCCATAAAAAGCGTCTGCCCGGTGGATGATCTGTCATGCACGATCCCTTCAAATTTATACCGGTATTCTTCCTTGACCGGTACGACATAGCGACCATTTCTCTGCGTCACGATAGCGTCCTGAAAATAGGAGGACTGATCCTTATCCTGGATGATCTGCTGGATCGTCTTGCGGATACGATTCTTAATCATTTCCTTTTCCGTGCGGATGCGGGAAAGACGCGGGGAGGCGCGGTCACTGACCTCGCCATGCTCATCGAAGACCTGATGGATCCTTGCAATCAGCTGTTCCTGCGGGATGATGAGCGAAGCAAGCTCTTCGAGCGCGGGATAGACCAGATGACGCTCGCCTTCGAAATAGTGATGCATCTTCTTATACGTTTCGAGCGTTGCGGCGAGATCAATGAATTCCTTCGCCATCAGGATCATGTCTTTCCCAGCTTTTTCCAGTGTCTCGGTGATGTCATGCGTCTCCCCCAAAGGGGTCGTGATCTCGCGCTCCAGAAGAATCGATGCTTCTTCTGTTTCCGTGAGCTTTTTCTCTATGATCTCCGGCTCTACGGACGGCATGAGCGTCCGTGCCATAGCTTTGGAAAGCTGCGAGGGGGCAAGCTCTGCGAGCTTTTCTCGGATCTTGTCGAACTCCAGTGTTTCCAGTACATCTTGTTTCATTTATAAAACTCCTCTAAAGAAGTGACCACGGGTGACATCGTCTCCCCTGCCTGCTCCAGGGGCCTCTTTCCGGCCGCTTAGTATATCACAGGCATCCTTACAAAGCGAGAGGATGCTGCCTTCATTCCCGCGAACGTCCAGTGTCAGCGCAGAAAGGCCTGCTTTTTTCAATTCATCAAAGTACGGACGCATATCCAGAACATGGCAGTTGGCGATATGCATATGACACCATTCATCGGTATGGATAGGGAAACGGCGTCCTTCCCCATCCTTCAGGGCGAAGCGCCCCCGCATGCAATACATAGGGCAGTGCTTTTTGTCCTTATCTCCCATCACCGCATTGATCGCGCAGTACTCGGAAATCATCATCTCCGTCCGTCCATACACATAGGCCCCAAGCGGTATATCCGATCCTTTCGCAATATGACGGATCTGCGGGATCGTCAGCTCCTGTGAAAGGAAGCAGCCTGAAAAGCCAAGCCTTTCGATTTCTTTTTCAGCTTCTCTATTGAAAATATTCATGGACGGTCCCGCCCAGACAGCGAGGCTTTCCTCCCCCTTTACCCATTCGATGGCTCCGGCATATTCCAGCACCACGCCATCGGGAAGGAGCGTCAAAAGCTTTCGCAGCTGCGCCTGCGCTCTGGCCTGATATTTTTCTCGTACCACGCGCGGTGTGGGGAAGAGGATCTCTGCCTCCGCCTCGTGACAAAGACGCACCGCCTCCTCATAGTCTTTCCATGGAATCGGCCTATGCGAGAAGGATTCGCCGCCAAAAATGACCTGACGTACACCGGCTGCCAGCGCCTCTTTCACATGAGAAAGAAGCGTCGTCCGAACTGTCACATGTGCGCCCTCCTCAGAAGGGACTTTCGAAAAAGCAGGCGTCATCGAGGCAGGGAGTGGTCGCGGGATGCCTGCCTCATGTGCCTCTCTTCGCTTTGCCAAGAGTGACTCTACCGCCTCCTGCCGCAGATGGTTCAGAATGCTTTTCGGCACCATGCATCCCTCATTGGATGCCGATATGTCTGCAAGTGTGAACCAGGTATTGCCAAGACGGCTCATCTGCTTCTCTATCTCTTCCGCACTCGTCACGTGCGCTTTGGCTTTTTCCATGAGGACATCGGACATAACCGTCACCGCATGCCCCTTATCATCGGCAGCGGTCAAAGACAGTGCCTCCCCGGGAGTCGCTGACAAGGAGAGATAAAGCGGGATCTTTCCCTGCAGATCCTTCATCGCAAGTGACTTCTTCGGTATTTTCACATTCCAGTAGACATGTGCATGCGCGAGAGGGCGTTCTTCGAAAAGAGCGTGATATTTCCCCTTTTTCAGAGAAGACAGCCGTTCTACAGGAATAAAGGCGATTGTTCTTTCTTCTGTCTCATAGGAAATACCCGTCACATCCACAAGACGCCTATCTGCCTCTGATTTAAAAACAAAGGCAGCGCGCCCGATGCTTTCCACACGTCCTGCCTCGACGCCGTGATTTCCTGGCGCGTACTCCGTGATCATAGACGGTCCTGCGGTATCATCCGGATATGCCGTCGTATAGCCGCGGTTAAATTCCTCTTCCAGATCGAGCTTCAACGATTCGGTATCGATCAGAAGATGCTGCTTCGCTGCATCGATCGCTTTTCTGTAAGCTGATACGGTATTATAGACGTACTCTGCACTCTTCATGCGGCCTTCCACCTTGAGAGAGGACACATGAGCGGCCAGGAGGTCGGGGATCCGAGGAAGCCCCATCATATCCTTGAGGCTTAGGATGTACTTTCCCTTCTCCTGCGCGAGAGGACGGCCCGAATCATCCACCAGCTCATAGGGCATGCGGCAGGGCTGTGCGCAGGAACCACGGTTTCCACTGCGTCCGCCGATGAAACTGCTCATGAGACACTGCCCCGAGTAACACACACAGAGCGCGCCATGAACAAAAACTTCGATCTCCACATTCGTTTGGTCGGTGATTTCCTTGATTTCCGCCAGAGAAAGCTCGCGCGAAAGCACCACACGCTGGAATCCATGATCCCCCAGAAAACGAACGCCATCCAGATTTGACACCGTCATCTGTGTGCTGGCATGGAGCGGAATGTGCGGAGCGATCTTCCTCACCATGGAAACGACACCGAAATCCTGCACCAATAGTCCGTCAATCGGGATCGTCCCTAAAAACTGGAGATACTCTGCGAGAGCCTTATTCTCCATATCACCGATCAATGTATTCAGTGTCACATACACCGAGGCGCCTTTTCCATGCGCCATACGGACGGCCTCTTTCATCTCCTCATCAGAGAAATTGCCCGCAAATTTTCGCGCGCTGAAGCGTTTCCCACCAAGATACACAGCATCTGCTCCTGCATCGAGCGCAGCAATAAGATGCGCCGGAGATCCGGCTGGTGCTAAAAGTTCCATGATATTTCTCCTTTGAAAATGAATGGCAGCAGGTGACTGATGACTAGGAATTTTGGATCAGGGATCGGACGTCTCGTACGTACTCTCTTCCCCCCGGGAAAGTGTCTTTGCGATGGGCGCAGCATTTCTGCTGAGAGCACTTCACCCCGGCGCTCTCCCCATGAATAAACTCGTCTTATTGTATACTAACAGCCGGATAGTTTCAATGATAAGCCTGAAAGCGAAGAACCATCCTGATCCCCAATCCCCAGTCCACCCACATGCAAAAACCGCCAAACGAGAAAATGTCGCTTGGCGGTTCCACCATTCCGGTCACTTATCTCTTATTTGACTTCAGCTTCGTAACGGGCAAGAGTGAAGCAAAGGTCAGACAGACGATTCAGGTAGCGGATATCCACTTCATGCACCTCTTCCTCTTCGGAAAGACGCCACATGTCACGTTCTGCACGGCGAACAACAGTACGCGCCACATCAAGGAAGCTGGCGCTCTGGGTATCCCCCGGCACCAGGAAATGATCAAGTGGTGCCAGCTCATCCGTATAGGTATCGATGATCTGTTCCAGCTTCGTCACATGATCCGGCGTAATGTTTGCTTCTTTGCCGACGCTCGCTACATCCGCCATCAAAAGCCACAGTTCTTTCTGCAGCGCATAGATCGTTTCCTTGACATTATCATGGGTCGCAAAAGCACGCGCCTCGCCCAGCACAGAATCCACTTCATCAATGGTGCCATAGGTTTCTACACGCTGACAGCCTTTCGATACGCGTTCTCCTGTGTAGAGAGAGGTCTTGCCCTTGTCACCCGTTCTTGTATATACCTTTGCCATTTGAATCCTCCTTATTATTAAATGAGAGAATTATGAAAATATAGGCTTTCCTGATTCCATTATATCGCATGCCGGGGAAGGGTTCAAGGTTTAGAAAATGCGACATCAAAGTTTCCTTAGCACATCTTAATAAAAAGAGCAGCTGTCACATCAGCTGCTCTTTTGTAGTGTTTCTCACATCGCATCATAGATATCTGCGACTGCATCATATTCATCATCCGTCGGAGGGACGTATTCTGCTTCTCCATTTTCATCGGTATCGATACGTGCCAGAATGATATCCGGCTCTTCTTCATCATCTTCTGATGTCGGAATGGAGACTAGGACAGCGAATTCTTTTCCCTGAAAAGGAATGACCACGTCCTGTGCATAATCTCTTTCATCACCATCCGGACCGGTAATGGTGATAATGATCGCTTCTTCTTTTTTCTCTGCCATGGGCTTATCCTCTGTTTTTAAAAGCCAGGTGCTGGAGATAGCCCTCCAGGATCACCACGGCGGCCATTTTATCGATGACTTTTTTACGCTTCTTGCGGCTGACATCTGCGGCGATGAGCTGTTTCTGCGCCATCACCGTCGTCAGACGTTCATCCCAGAAGTGATAAGGAATATCAGGGAAAGCAGCCGCAAGCTCAGCAGCGAATTCCTCTGTCCGCTCAGCACGCATGCCTTTCGTACCATTCATATTAAGCGGCATGCCAAGGACGAATTCTTCGACCTTGTATTCATCCGTCAGCTGACGAAGCCGTTCAAAATCTTTTTCCCTCGTCGTATGACGGATGGTTTCCAGCCCCTGCGCCGTCCAGCCGAAAAGATCACTCACCGCGACGCCGATGGTCTGGGATCCTACATCAAGACTCATGATCCGCATATCAAAGTCCTTTGTGCTTGACATAGAAACGGACCAGTTCTTCCACCAGTTCATCTCTTTCGATGCCAGAGATTAGCCGTCTTGCATCATGACGGCTGGTGATATAGGTCGGTTCGCCGGAAACCAGGTATCCCACCAGCTGCACGGTCGGATTGTGTCCGGCTTCTTTCAAAGCACTGTACACCTCCCGCAGGATCATGGCAGCCTGGCGATTCTCGCCTTCATCGACATTCGTATTGAATAAAATCGTTTCATCAGAAACTGACATGGGTATACCTCCTTTGACAGTTCAGTCCACGAGAAAAGGGAAAGGAAAACAGGTGCAGCAGGTTTCAATGGTTCTCAAGATTCAATGGGATGCCGTGTTCTCCAACCTTGGACGGATGCCGTATCCTCGCTCTTGCAGTTCCACGACGTCCTCCTTATTTTTGTGTAGTGCCTCTCATCGAATCCTGTGAGCCTTCTAGTCCTGATAAATCCACTTTGGCTATAAGACCAAAAGGAGCTCCTTCAAGCCTGATTCCTTTATTGGATCATTTCTGCGATAGCTTTCACGCCTTCAGCGATAGATTCATTGATCTTGGACGGATCCTTGCCGCCTGCCTGTGCGACAGCCGGCTTGCCGCCGCCACCACCACAGCAGATTTTAGCAGCTTTGGAAATGACTTTGCCCATATGGACACCTGCCTTGATGGCTTCCGGAGAAGCCATACCGACGAGGTTCACTTTGTCACCGCAAACTGCACCGAGCAGGAAGCAGCCGCCAGAGAGCTTAGCTTTCGCTACGTCAGCTGCTTTTCTGAGCTCATCCATATTACCTGCATGAACGATAGCACCAAAGAACGGTACGCCATTCTTTTCCTGCACATCTTTCATCAAATCGCCCAGTTCATTCTTGGCCTGCTGCTGTTTCAGGCTGTCGAGCTCACGCTCCAGATCTTTCATCTGTGCCAGCATCTTTTCGATCTTTTCTGCAAGCTGTTCCGGTTTACCCTTCAAGAGAGCCGCTGCCTCGCGGAGAAGTGCTCTGTCCTTCTTCATGTCTTCATAGGAGGCTTTCCCCGTGACAGCTTCGATACGTCGAATACCTGAGCCGATGCCGCCTTCGGAAAGCAGACGGAAGGAACCGATCTCTCCGACATTCTTTACATGACTGCCGCCGCAGAGCTCCTTGCTGTAGCCGGGAATGCTGACAACACGGACAACGTCACCATATTTTTCACCAAAGAGCGCCATAGCACCGGATTTCTTCGCTTCTTCGATCGGCATTTCACGGATATCAACAGGTGTCGCTTTGAGGATTTCCTCATTAACGATCTGTTCGACGGCAGCGAGCTGCTTCTCAGAAAGCGGTTCCGGCCATGTGAAGTCAAAGCGCAGACGGTCAGGAAGAACGAGAGAGCCGGCCTGATTCACCTGATCGCCAAGTACGCGGCGAAGTGCTGCCTGCAGCATGTGTGTGCCTGTATGGTTTCTCGCAATGTCTTCTCTTCTGACGCGGTCAACAGTGACAGTGACCGTTTCCCCTTCACGGATGATGCCTTCAGAAACGGTACCGATGACATAGACGATACCATCTGGCAATTTCTTCGTGTCTTCGACCTGAATGGTACCCTCTTCGCCAACGATGGTGCCGGAATCACCGATCTGTCCGCCGCCTTCTGCATGGAACGGGTTGTTCTTGAGGACTACAGTGACTTCGGTGCCGTCTGCTGCAGAGACGATCTCTTTGCCATCCTGGCCAAGAAGGAGCAGCTTCGTTTCGCCATCTTTGTCTTCCGTGGTGAGCTCTTTTGCATCGAGTTTTGTGGTATCCGGTGTAGCGACTTTCGCAGAGACTTTCGCACGCGCAGCTCTTGCTCTCTCCTTCTGCTCAGCCATGGCCGTTTCGAAGCCTTTCTCATCGATGGTGAGGCCCTGTTCCTTGGCGATCTCATCGGTCAGTTCCCATGGGAAGCCATAGGTATCATAAAGTTTGAAAACCTGATCACCGGAAAGAATGGTCTGCTGCTTTTTCTTCGTATCTTCCAACATTTCAGAAAGCAGGTCACAGCCTGCATTCAGCGTGGTATGGAAGCGTTCTTCTTCGACGCCGGCGACTTTCTTAATGAAAGCCTGCTTATCAACAAGTTCCGGATAGGCCGGCTTCATCATCTGAATGACGACATCGATCATCTGACCCATGAAGGCATCCTGAATGCCCAGAAGCTTGCCAAAACGAACGGCACGGCGCAGTACGCGGCGAAGGACATAGCCTCTGCCTTCATTCGACGGAAGGATGCCGTCAGCGATCATATTCGTGATAGCACGCGCATGGTCAGAAATGACCTTCAGTGCCACATCACCCTCGGCACTCTGTCCATAGGATACGCCGGAGAGCTTCGAAGCTTCTTCAATGATCGGGAAAAACAGGTCGGTTTCAAAGTTATTCTTTTTCTTCTGAAGAACGGCAGCCAGACGTTCCAGACCTGCACCGGTATCGATGTTCTTCTTGGCAAGCGGCAGGTAGGAACCATCCTTCTGGCGGTCGTACTGGGAGAATACAAGGTTCCAGATCTCAAGGAAACGATCTCCGTCTCCGCCCATCTGGTTTTCCGGATCCGTGCCGAATTCTTCACCCTGATCAAAGAAAATTTCAGAGTCCGGACCGCATGGGCCTTCCCCGATTTCCCAGAAGTTATCGGAAAGCGGATAGATATGGTTTTCCGGCAGGCCGATCATTTTGTGCCAGTAGTCATGCGCTTCATTGTCATCGGGATAAATGGTGACGTAGAGGCGGGACTGATCGAGCTTCAGGACTTCGGTCAGGAATTCCCATGCCCAGGAAATCGCTTCCTTCTTGAAATAATCGCCAAAGGAGAAATTCCCCAGCATTTCGAAGAAAGTATGATGGCGTGCGGTACGGCCTACGTTTTCAATATCTCCGGTACGGATACATTTCTGGCTGGTCGTCACTCTGTGTTTCGGTGGTTCTACCTTGCCGGTGAAGTACGGCTTCAGTGGCGCCATGCCGGCACCGATCAAGAGAAGGCTGGGGTCATCCTTTGGAATCAAGGAGAAACTCTTCAGTCTCAGATGGTCTTTTTTATTTTCAAAAAACGAAAGATAATTTTCGCGAATGTCATTGCCTTTCATGATAAACCCCCTTAGTGATTCTTAAAGTATTTCTACATTATACTTGACTTGGGCAAGGCATGCAAATTTTTTTAAGAGGAACCACGGGTTCTGCGGGTTCTGTAAAAGTGGTGCGCCGCAAAACACGATGAACCCGGAAGCAGGAACGCAGGATGAACGGCCTGCAGGGATAAGATTCGAAGGGAATCCAAGAGGCGCTGCCCGCGCAACGGGTCAATCCCAAGCCAAGCAAAAAACCGCAGTCTTGCTGCGGCTTTCGTATTCCTTATTTCTGAAGCAGTCCGTTGATGGCGATACTCGGACGGCCTTTTCTCATCTCTATGTCCGCATCGACATCAAAGACTTCCGCGATAGCTTCATGAGTCATGACCTCCATCGGTGGTCCCGAGCGTTCGATGACGCCATTCTCAAGGACGAGAAGGTCTGTCGAATAGCGGATAGCCTGATTGATTTCATGCAAGACCATGACGACGGTCAGATTCTCTTCATGGTTCAGCTTTGAAACAAGCTCCATGACTTCAAGCTGGTGACAGATATCCAGATACGTAGTCGGTTCATCCAGGATGAGGATCTTCGGCTCCTGCGCGAGTGCCATCGCGATCCACACGCGCTGTCGCTCACCGCCGGACAGGCTCGCTGCCAGGCGATCTTTCAGATGAAGCGTATTCGTCTTTCTCATGACCTCTTCCACGACTTCTCTGTCATGCGTGGAGACTCCCGACCACCAGTGCTGGTACGGATAGCGTCCGCAGGAAACGAGCTCCTCCGCTGTCATATCTTTCGGGATCTCATGAAACTGCGGCAGGAAAGCAACGACGCGTGAGAGTTCATCCGCTTTGTAGGCACCCAGGGGTTTACCCGCGATTTCCACGCTCCCTTTATCCGGCTTGAGATTTCCCGTCACTGCTTTCAGAAGCGTTGATTTCCCGCAGCCATTCCGTCCAAGGAAGGTGACGATGCTGCCCTTTCTGATGAGGCCGCTTGCCCCTTTCAGTACCTTATGATCGCCGAAGGTCACATGAATGTCAGAAATTCGAATTGCAATATCACCCATCATGCGCTCCTCCTTAACAGATACAGGAAAAATGGAGCACCAAGAAAGGCCATGATGATGCCCGCAGGGATCTCTATCGGTGAGAAGAGGACACGTCCGAGCGTATCACAGAAGACGAGTACCCCCGCCCCCAGAATAGCAGAGCCCGGTACAACATACTTGTAGTCCGTCCCGACGATCAAGCGGACAATATGCGGCACAACAAGACCGACAAAACCGATAAGTCCCGCGATGCTGACCGCACCGGCGGCAAGAAGCGCTGCTACGGCTGTCATGGTGAAGCGGACTTTCTCGACAGGAAGGCCAAGCCCGCGCGCCATCTCATCGCCAAGAGAGAGGATGGTGAGTGCCTTGCATCCGCAGATGGCAAAGACAAGCCCTAAGATCGTGTACGGGAAAAGAGACTCAACCTGCGGCCAGCTGCGTGCGGAAAGACCACCGACCATCCAGAGAAGCGCCCCCTGTACTTTATCCGAGTAGAAGACGAGCAGCGCCGAAATCCCACTCCCGAGAAATGCACTGACGGCAACACCTGCCAGAATGATACGGCTAGGCCGGATACCATTCTTCCACGCAAGAGCATACACCGCCGCTGCGGAAAGCATCGCACCGATGAAAGCCACTGGCGTCAGCAGAAGCGATGCCTCCGGCATGAAAATCAGCATAATGACCCCGGCAAGACCTGCGCCGGAAGAAACACCCACGATGCCTGGATCCGCCAGCGGGTTCTTCATCACCGCCTGCAGGATCGCTCCCGATACGGCGAGATTTGCCCCGACCAGCGCCCCTACGATATTGCGCGGAAATCGGATATTCCAGATGACCATTTCATCTGTCGTCTGGACATTTCCCATGAGCGTATGCAGGATCACCCCAAAGGAAATATCTGCCGATCCGAAAAGAAGACTTGCGATCATGGCAAAGACAGTGAATACGGCAAAGCAGCCAATGATCGCTACGCGCAGCGCCTTGCTCTTCCCTGTCTCATATTCGCCTTTTTTACTCATCCTTCCTCCTCATAGAACTATATGATAAGACTCACTATGTTTCATTATACCACGATTGTCTCTTCTTTTTTCAAATTTCAAAGTATTTTTAATCCAGCAGGAAAGTTATGACAGCGCCTTGTATAAAAGCCCTTGTGCAAAACTGTTTCCGTGCCTGCATCGGCCTTCTTTAAAAGGCTTCCCTGTCACCTGTATACGGCATATCACGCTCTCTGCAAACGGAGAACGAGGGGCCTTACCTCATCTTTTCCATCTTCACGCGAAAGGCGATCTTTCTTGCGGTCATCATACCATCAAAGTGAATGGTATAGGCCTGCTCGGCTTCCTGCACCTCTTCCACAGTGCCTTCGCCAAAGACGCGATGGCGGATGCGATCGCCTGCCTTGAATCGAATCCCGGAAGACGCATCCTCACGCAGGCCTTCTTCCATGCGCTCGATATAGGAGAGACTTTCTGCTTTGTATTCGTCTGTCAGCGGCGGATCATAAAAAAGAGTGTCCGGATCGATATCGAAAACGAATCGGGACGGATAGCGGGGCGCACCATCGATCCCCCATCCGCCCGCCTCGGAGAGGTAGAGCCCTTTCTCAGCGCGAGTCAGAGCAACAAAAGCGAGCCGACGCTCTTCTTCCATCGCCTGACGGGTGCGCGTCTTCCTTGATGGAAAAATGCCTTCATTCATACCGCAGAGAAAGACATAGGGAAATTCCAGCCCTTTCGCCGTATGAATGGTCATGAGCTTCACCTTGTCCTCCGAAGGCGATGTGTCCAGATTGGAGAAAAGGGCTGCATGTGCGAGATAGTCAGCGATGCCCGTCTCTTCGCCGGCGGTCATTTCATACTCGAAGACGGACTGCTTGAGTTCCGCAAGATTATCCAGACGCTCCTGGCTCCCCACGGTACGCATCATTTCCTCATAACCGCTCTCATCCAGTAAAGCAGAAAGGATCTCCGAAATGGGCTTCCCTTCCCTATCTTTGGAAAAGGTTTCGATGAGTTCAACGAAATCAGAAGCCCTTGTCCCTTTGAAGATCGGATCGTCCATGTGCGATGTGAGTGCTTCATAGAGAGTGATCCCCTGCTCCCGGGCAATCGTTTCCAAAAACTGCATGCGTTTAGGGCCCATGTTTCGTTTCGGGACATTCACGATGCGCCTGAAAGCCATATCATCCTTGTATACAAGCATACGAAGATAGCAGAGGGCATCCTTGATCTCCATCCGCGAGAAAAACTGCGTCCCGCTGTACATGGTATAGGGGATCTTTTCTTTGAGGAGTGCTTCCTCAAGATTCCTTGTCACGTAGTGAGCCCGATAAAGAAGCGTCATGTCCTTGTAGGGAATGTGATGGTCATGAAGCATGTGTATTTCTTCGCAGATCCTTCGGGCTTCATCCTCTGCTGTTTTCAGATGGAAGCAGGTCACCTTCTGCCCGCTCGGCTGATGAGCGATGAGATCCTTCCTCATGCGATTCTGATTCTTTGAAATCAGTGAATTGGCCGCTGCAAGGATTTCCGGCGTCGATCGGTAGTTGTCATTCATCATGATCGTCTTCACGTCGGGGAAATGCTTGTCAAAGTCCAAGAGAAAGCGGATATTCGCCCCGCGCCAGGTGTAAATCGTCTGGTCCGGATCACCCACGACGAAAAGATTCTTATGATAGCCAGCCAGCACACGCATCAGCTCGTACTGGAGCGGGTCGATATCCTGAAACTCGTCCACCATGATGTACTCGAGACGTGACTGCCACTTCCGACATATGTCTTCATGCTCTTCAAAAATATAGAGCGTAAACTTGATGAGGTCATTGTAATCAAGGGCGAAGCATTTTTTCTCCTGATAAAGGTATCCGTAGAAAATGATGTCCTCTACATTGCTCGCCTTGTGGTATTTTTCGTAGAGTGTGGAGATCGGCATCGCGATCATATCCCGATAGTACTCCGGCTCAAAGACGCACTTCTTCATCTCGATCATGTCACGCGCTTTGGAAAAAGGCATATCACGCAGTGTCAGCTCCATTTCCTCATACACCATCGAGAGCATATCATCAATGTCTGCATTGTCGATCACCAGAAAGCTTTTCGGATAAGACACAGCATAGCTGTCCACCTGCAGGACTGACACGCAGAAGGAGTGGAAGGTGGAAATATAACCCGTATCTTCATCTCCCGTCAGCTGATGGATACGCATCGCCATTTCCCGCGCGGCTTTATTCGTAAATGTCGCGCAGAGAATATGACCGGGAAGGATGCCGAGCTCATTCACAAGGTATGCGAATCGGTGCGTCAAAGCGCGCGTCTTTCCGCTCCCTGCACCTGCGATCACACGCACCACACCCTCTGTCGTCGTCACAGCTTCTTTCTGCCGCTCATTGAGCCCTGCCAGTACATCCTGCATCGTTCTCTTCCTCCCTGCGAATGATTTCCTCTATTGTAACATATAGGAAGAGCGGTGGACTAACGAGCAGGATCTCCCCTTCGACCGCCATAAAGAAACGCAGATGACATCCTTTTCCTATGTCATCTGCGTTTCTTTATTCACTTTTTCTGACTTCCGTCCGATGGAGTTCACTGCCGTCAGGGAGGTAGCCTGTCAGTATGAGCGCATCCTCGCTGGCCTCAAGTACCACATAATTGTCTGTTTCCGGCTGCGGCGCCGTGTATTCATCGAGAGCATGCTCTTTCCAAAGTCCCGGATAACGAACATTGCCGGAAAGTCCAAGGATCACATACGCCGGCCCCTCTGGATTTCTCTTAAAATCATATACATGACCGCGATCACGATAGGTATGAAGATGTGCGGAGAGTACCAGATCCACGCCTGTCTCATCGAAGATCGGCATGAAGGTCTTCCCTTCTTCAGAGAAGCCCTCCTGACGGGCCGGCCGCGAGGGATCGGCGAAGCTGTACTGGAAAGGATCCTTGTGCATCAGGACCACTTTCCATTTCTTTTTAGATTGCAGGATATCCTTTTTCGCCCAGACCTTTTCTTTTTCGTAGAGATCCGGTATCCATTCCTTTTCTTCATAGAGCGATGTATCGAGTACCGTGAAATGAACATCGCCCCAGTCGAAAGAGTAGTAGTGATTCGAAAGCGAGCTGTCTCCATTTTGAGGCACGTTGAAATGTGATGTATAGCGCTCCGGGAGCATCATCTTCCAGTCGAGCGTATACGCCTCGTGATTTCCGAGCGCCGGCACGAGCGGAATATCTGAAATGGTGGGCTCAACTGATTTCAGCCAGGTCTGCCACTGATACTCATCCTCGCCATTGTCCACAATATCCCCAAGATCGACGAAGAAATCCGCATCCTTGTTCCGTGCCATCGCGCCTTTAAAAAACTTCTCCCAGTCCGCATAGTCCGAGCTCTGTGAATCAGAGACAACGACTGCCTTGAAAGATTTGCCGTCGTCGGTCTTCAGCGGATACCACTCACTGACCGTGTCCCCTGTGCGCGTGCGATATTCGTAGTCTGTGCCCTTGGTCAGATTCGTGAGACGCACCGTGTAGAGATAGCTATCAGAGACACCGTTATTCCCTTTGTATGATTTCGACGTGGCTTTCTCAGAGGAGATCCCATCGCTCCCTCTCATGCGATACTCCAGCGTGCAGTCTTTCTCTGTCTTCAGCTGCCACATGATCGTGCGCTCTTTGGTATTATCCGCTGCCACGATCTGGCGCAAAGCCTGCGGCTGCATCGTCTGAATCACCGAAGAAGAAGGGGAAACGCCTCCCTTTCCCATGCTTCCCCCGCAGGCAGAGACTGCTAGCGCCGAAAGCGCGAGTACTGCTCCAAAGCATATTTTCCAGTATGTCATAGTTTTATAATTCCTTCCTTCAGGGATCCTTGGTTCCCTGTTTTTTCTTTAGTATAAAGAGAATCGCTCTTCATCGCAAATACCTGTCTTTTATCCATACCTATGCGCAAGGAGCATGGGGGAGCCACCTCCACGCCATCAAAAGAAATGCGGATCGTATGTCAAAATGTCCATGGTTCCCATTTCTGATGGCAGCAGGGCAACTGGGCGCATACAAAAACCGCCCTGCCGTATAAAAGGCAGGACGGTATGTAAAAAGATCGGAGCCAGCGGCTCTACGCTTTGGCTGCCGCTTCCATAGCTGTTTTGGCAGCCTTAATTGTCTTTTCGATATCTTCGTCGCTATGAGCATAGGACATGAAGAGTGTCTCGAAAGGAGACGGAGCCAGATAAATATGCTGATCGAGCATAGAGAGGAACCAGGCTTTGAACTGCGAAGCATTCGCCTCACAGGCATCCGGGTAGTTCAGTACTTCTTTTTCAGAGAAGAAAATGCCAAACATGGAGCCGGACTGGTGGCAGATGAGCGGGACACCCGCTTTGTCAGCCGCCTCTTTCCAGCCCTCAAGCAGAGAGGCGGTTTTCTTTTCAAGGATCTCATCAAAATGCGGGATCGCCATCATCTGCTTCAGCGTTTCGATCCCGGCTGTAACAGCGAGCGGATTTCCGGAAAGGGTGCCTGCCTGATAGACAGAGCCATCCGGAGCGATGCAGTTCATGATCTCTCTCTTTCCGCCGTAAGCCGCTGCCGGGAGGCCGCCGCCGATGATCTTGCCGAGGCAGGTCATATCCGGGCGGATATGGTAGCGCGCCTGCGCACCGTGGAAAGAGGTACGGAAGCCACACATGACTTCATCAAAAATGAGGACAGTGCCATGCTTTTCAGTCTCTGCTCGGAGCGTTTCAAGGAAACCCTTGACCGGAGGCACGCAGCACATATTGCCTGCGACCGGCTCAACAATGACAGCAGCGATCTCATCCCCCTCTTCATCCATCAGCTTTTTGAACGCATCGATGTCATTATAAGGGGAAACGAGGGTATCCTTTGCGGTGCCTTTCGTGACACCCGCACTGTCCGGACTGCCAAAGGTCGCTGCGCCGGAACCCGCCTTGACGAGAAGGCTGTCGCCGTGTCCATGGTAGCAGCCTTCAAATTTCAAGATCTTATCACGGCCGGTATAGCCTCTCGCTGCACGAAGTGCGCTCATCGTCGCTTCAGTGCCGGAGTTCACCATACGGAGTTTTTCGATGGAAGGATAGACTTCGTGAATCAGCTCAGCGATTTCTGTCTCCATCGGTGTCGGCGCACCGTAAGAGGTGCTTCGCTCAGCTGCTTTCTGAATGGCAGCAATGACAGATGGATGTGCGTGTCCGAGGACCATCGGTCCCCAGGAGCCGACGTAATCGATATAGGTATTTCCATCGATATCTGTGATATGAGAACCTTTCGCCGACGCAATGAAGGGCGGCGGGCAGCCCATGTGCGGGTAGGAACGGACAGGACTATTGACCCCGCCGGGCATGAATTTCCGCGCTTCTTCAAACGCAGCTTTGGATTTTGTGAGATCGATCATTTCCCGGCTTCCTCCTTCATCCATTTCGCAACATCAGGCGCATGATAGGAAATGATGATATCGCTGCCGGCGCGTTTCATCGATAGCAGGGACTCCATAACGATCCTCTTTTCATCGATCCAGCCCTTGGCGGCAGCCGCTTTGACCATGGCGTATTCACCGGATACATTGTAGCAGGCCACCGGACGGTCAATGCGGTCGCGCACCTGACGGACAATATCGAGGTAAGCGAGAGCCGGCTTCACCATGATGATGTCAGCGCCCTCTTCCATGTCGAGATCCACTTCCTTCATCGCTTCGCGGCTGTTTGCCGGGTCCATCTGGTATCCTCTTCTGTCGCCAAACTGCGGTGCAGAGTCAGCCGCATCGCGGAATGGACCATAGTAGCCGGATGCATATTTCACAGCATACGACATGATGGATACCTGCGCGAGGTCATTCGCATCGAGTGTCTCACGGATCTTCGCGATACGGCCGTCCATCATATCGGACGGTGCGATGATGTCGGCGCCGCATTCTGCCTGAGAAAGTGCGACTTTCGCCAGAAGCTCCAGTGTCGGGTCGTTATCGACTTCATGACCTTTCAGCTGCCCGCAGTGCCCACTTGTCGTATACTGACAAAGGCAGACATCCCCCACGATGACCAGATCCGGTACGGCTTCTTTGATGGCACGAATGGCACGCTGCACAGGGCTCGTCATATCCCAGGCGGAGGATCCCTTGTCATCTTTGTATTCCGGCAGGCCAAAGATCTCTACCGCCGGGATACCGAGCTTGTATACTTCTTCTGCCATCTTGACCGCATTGTCAACGGAGAGATGGTACTGCCCCGGCATACTCGGGATTTCCTCCTTCACATTCGTGCCCGGTACGACAAAGATCGGGTAAACGAAATCATTCAGTTCCAGAGAGTTTTCTCTGACCATGCTGCGAATGGCAGCCGTTCTTCTTAAACGACGAGGGCGAAGAGTATTGAGTTTCATGATTGTCAGACTCCTTTGAATAAGTGATATACCGTCTGCTTCCACAGGCGAAAATGATACGCAGGGTGCAAGGTTATCGGGGAAGCCCCTTTGATTCTGTTTGAAAGCTCTGCTTGGATAGGGAATACGGAATATCTGATTCCTTATTGTAAGGAATTGCTGATTCTATCTGATAGCGATTCCATCAGTATTTTTCCGGATTCTTCTCGATCGCTTCCACCAGTCCATCGATGGTATAGACATCAGAAACGATATGCGGCACAAGACCATAGCTGCGGCAGGTGTCTGCGGTGATCGGTCCGATGCAGGCGAGCGCGACGCCTTCCAAGAGCCCATTTTCCCCATCGAGCAGTTTCATGAGATTGTGCACGGTCGACGAGCTTGTGAAAGTGATGATATCGACTTCATGATGTGTCAGAAGAGAGAGCAGCTGATCCTTGTACTCCAAATCCGGCGTAGTCATGTAGGCTTCTGCGACAACGCAATGCGCGCCCATCGCTTCGATGCCTTCAGGGAGAATATTTCTCGCTTCCTTCGCACGAGGGAGGAATACGCGCTCGCCCTTCTGTACCTGCTTTTTCATCTCTGCCAGGAGATCTTCCGCCTTGTATTTTTCCGGCACGCAGTCACAGGAAAGACCGTATTTTCTAAGCTCTTTCGCCGTGACAGGTCCGATGGCTGCAATCTTTACATGTCCCAGCGCACGGACGTCTTTGCCCTGCCGGAAGAGACGGTCGAAGAAGCAGTTTACCCCATTCTGACTGGTGAAAACGATCCACTGGAAGGAGGAGATCTCTGCAATGCCTTTGTCAAGACCTGCATAGTCATCTGACGGAGCGGAGATGGAGATCGTAGGGATCTCTTCGCAGAGCGCGCCTTTGGCATCGAGTACATGCACGAGCTTCGACGCCTGACTGCGGGAACGGGTCACGACGATGCGTTTTCCGAAGAGCGGACGATTGTCAAACCAGTCCATGGTGCTTCGCAGGTTTACCACATCCCCGACGATGAAGACAGCCGGCGGCTTGATCCCGAGCCTCTTCACATCTTCTGCCGCTTTTTCAAGTGTCGTGGTATAGGTCTCCTGGTACGGGCGCGTCCCCCAGCGTACAAATGCTGCCGGTGTCTCACCCGCGCGTCCGTACTTCATCAGCTGGGAAGCAATCATCGCGGTATGGCCGACGCCCATCAGGAAGATCAGTGTATCGACACCGCCTGCCAGCTTGTCCCAGTGAATGGAAGACTGGTCTTTCGTCGGGTCTTCATGTCCGGTAATAACGGCGAAGGATGCTGCCACACCGCGATGTGTGACCGGAATGCCCGCATAGGCCGGCGCCGCGATGGCACTCGTGATGCCGGGTACTTCTTCGAAAGGCACGCCATGTGCGCGGAGTACCTCGATCTCTTCCCCGCCGCGTCCGAAGACGAAGGGGTCACCGCCTTTGAGGCGGGCAACGATCTTCCCCTCCTCGCCTTTTTCGGCCAGAAGCTCGCTGATCTCATGCTGCTTCATGGTGTGACAGCCTGCTTTTTTCCCGACATAAATGTATTCGTAGCCAGGCTTCGCATATCTCAAAAGACGCGGATCCGCCAGATAATCGCCGACGATAACATCAGCTTCTTCCAGGCAGCGCTTGCCCTTCAGTGTCAAAAGTTCGGGATCTCCCGGACCAGCTCCGATCAAATATACTTTCCCTTTTTTCATAGAAATCTCCTCGTGTTCGTTAGTGGGTAGTTCTTGGTATGATGAGGGGGCAGACATGACGGGTGACTGAAATACCACAGTCACCCACTATATTCAGCGCATGGCCTCGCTCCTATGAGCCCCCTATCGGGGGAGCCGGAGCGCACACGATAGGCCCCTCGGATCTTACACCTGTTTTTAAATTTTCTGCATTTTCTCAAGCACTTCTCTTCCACCGGCATCCAAAAGCTCTGCCGCCAGAGCCTTCCCGACAGATACGGCTTCAGAAACAGCAGCCGATCTCTCGCTGCGATAGAGTTTCTTTCCATCGGTGGAAGCGATAAAGGCATGGGCCTCGATGCCGCCATCTTTCGCTGTTGCATAGATACCAGCCGGTACCTTGCAATCCCCGCCGACTTTGGCAAGGAATGCACGCTCCGTGGTGATACAGGAAGCCACATCGCTGTCATGCAGGAAGGAGATCAGATCCAGTGTTTCCTTGTCATCTGATCTGGCTTCGACCGCCATGACCCCCTGCCCCGCAGCCGGGATGCTTGTCTCTGTATCAATGAAAGAGCAGATGCGCTCAGCAAGGCCGAGACGTTTGAGTCCTGCTGCCGCAAGAATGATAGCGTCAAAGTCGCCTTCATCCAGATGCCGGAGACGTGTCTGCACATTGCCGCGCAGGGATCTGATTTCCAGATCCGGGCGCAGGTGCAGGAGCTGCGCCTGGCGTCGGAGACTCGATGTCCCCACCTTCGCATGAAGCGGAAGCTCGTCCAGCGACCGGTATTTATTCGACACGAAGGCATCTCTGGGGTCTTCTCTCTTCGTGACTGCGGCGATAGTGAGCCCTTTTGGACATTCCGCTGTCATATCCTTCAAAGAGTGGACGGCGATATCCGCCTTTCCTTCGAGCAGGATGACCTCAAGTTCTTTGATGAAAAGTCCCTTCCCTCCGATTTCAACCAGCGGACGATCGAGGATCTGGTCTCCTTTCGTGGTGACGGGGAAGAGCTCGACAGTGAGCCCCGGATGTGCTTTTTCCAAAGCATGAGCGACGTATTTCGCCTGCCAGAGAGCCAGAAGGCTTTCTCTGGTCGCGATGGTGATTTTATTTTTCAAGTGCCTGCCCCTTTCTGACATCCAGCTTGAAGAGACGGGTCACGGCTGACTTATCCGCATCTTCCCACTTGGTTCCCGCGTGTTCATTGAGATGCATCATCGGTTCTCGAAGGATCTTGCGGACGATCATGCGGGTCATGTACTGCAGGACACGTTTATCTTCCTCTGTCAGTCCATCGATCTTAGCAAAAATATGACGCAGCTCGCGCTGACGGATCTCCTCGGCCTTATCCGAAAGAGACACCATGACCGGACGCGTGGACAGATACGTGAAGCGGTCCTCAATGGACTCTATCTCTTCCTCGATGATGCCCTTCGCACGCTCTGCCTCCCCTTCACGGAAACGGATATTGCTCTCGACGATATCCTGCAGATCATCGATATTGTAAAGCGTCACATGGCGGATATCACCGACCGACGGCTCGATGTCGCACGGCACTGCGATATCGATGGCGACCAGCGGGCGTGTCTTTCTCTTCATCATGAGGTTTCTGACATCCCATGCTTTTACGATGTACTGAGAAGCTCCGGTCGCTGTCACGATGATATCGACATCTTCAGCATGTTGGAGTGCTCCTTTGAACGGAACCGTCTCGCCGTCGATCTTCTTTGCGAGTTCTTCTGCTTTCTCGATGTGACGGTTTGTCACAATGACCTTTTTGAGACCTTTGCCCTGCAGATTCTTCACCAGCAGCTCAGCCGCCTCACCGGCCCCGAAGACCATGGCAGTACGATCGTCCAAGCCACCCAGGATCTTCTCCGCGAGTTTCACCGCTGCATAGCTGACAGATACCGCACTGTAGGAAATCTGCGTCTCCGTCCGCACACGCTTGCCCGTACGGATGGCACGGTGAAAGAGAGTATTCAGGATGGTGCGGGTCGCTTTTTCTTCGAGCGCCATCGTATACGCCGTCTTGATCTGATTCAGGATCTGGCTCTCTCCGATGACCATGGAGTCCAGACCTGAGACCACTTCGAAAAGATGTCGGATGCAGGCTTCCCCTTCAAAATAGAAGAAATACTCATCCTTCGCCTCGCTGTTTCCAGAAAGGGCTAAAAAGAAATCGTACAATGTTTCCTTCGCTGTCTCATCCTTGAGTACCGCATAGATCTCAGTGCGGTTACAGGTGGAAAGCACGACGGCTTCCTCGATCCCTTCCTGTTCATCCAGATGAATCAGCCCGCTTCTCGCACTGTCTGGCGAAATCGCAAACTGCTCACGAATATCTACCGGGACTGTCTTATGATTCAGCCCCAAAACGACCAACTGCATGACGTACACACTCCTCTGCTTCGTCTAATTTCCCCTGCATCACCAGATGCATGATATCTTCAGTAAAGACAGCTCTCCAGAAGGCTTCTCTGGCCTCGCTGGTGCTGATCCTTTCTTTCATTTCCACTCTCATCTTTCCCACCCGGTCCAGCCACAGGCCAAAGCCTTCGGGGATTTTCAGAGAAAGCCACTCTTTCATATACCGCGCCATCGCAGGCGAGCGGCCATTCGTAGAAACGGTGATCTGGATCCCCCCTGCATCAAAAGCAGCCGGCAGTGAGCAATTCCCCAGCGAAGGAAAATCTGCAGCATTATAAAGGAAATGGCTCTCCTTCGATGCCTGCTGCACCGCTTCTGCCACTTCCCTCACACCACAGGCTGTCACTATCAGTCCATAGGAAGAGAGATCGTCACCACGGAAAAGGTGCTTTTCCCAGTGCACCTTTTTTGCCTCGGAAAGCGCCTCGATGTCAGAAACGACTTCCGGCGCAAGGATCGTCACGTCTGCTCCCTCTGCTATTAACTTTTTCACCTTTCTAAGAGCCACATGGCCGCCGCCGATGACCAGCGCACGAAGACCTGCCGCTTTGAGATTCACAGGATACAAAAATAATCTCCTCACAATAATTAATAAGCTCTGGATCTCGTTTGCCCTGATTCATAAAAAAATGATGGCAAATGACCAAATACCAGTATTTTAAATTATACAGCAAAAAGATAGCCATCACAATAAAATAAGCCCATTAGAATATAGGGCTTGCTTTATTGTGCTTTATTATAATATATTTATCCTGAATTTATCTCTGATTATACAATATTAGAAAACCGTTCTACTGCTTTGGCAAAGCGAGCGATCGTCTCCTCGGCATCACCATGCTCGATACCATCTCGGACGCAGTGCTGAAGATGGCCTTCGAGAATGATCTGTCCCACCTTGTGCAGAGCAGACTTTGCCGCATTCACCTGGGTGATGACATCCTCGCAGGGAACGTCTTCTTCGATCATACGATCGATCGCCTGCACCTGACCAATGATCTTTCTAAGTCGGCGATGCAGATTTTCTTCATCCATACATTGTTTCATTTGATATACCTCATATATTGTACGTAACTGGCGGCCACTATCTTTAGTCCCCGTATGGCGATCTGACAGTCTATCCGTCCAATGTCTATTCGTCTCTCATCTGACGTCTCAAAGCCTTCTCACTTTCCAAGCACCATGCTCTTTACCGGCTCAAAGCTCTTTCGGTGAATCGGCGTGATGCCCAGTGTCTTCAGCGCCGCAATATGCTCGGCAGTACCATAGCCTTTATTTTGGGCAAATCCATAGCCAGGATACTGCGTGTCATACTCATCCATCAGATGATCACGATACACCTTTGCCACGATGGAAGCTGCCGCAACAGAGGCACTCTTCGCATCTCCGTGGATCAAGGACTCGGTCGGACAGTTGAAATGAAGCGGCATCGCATCGACAATGACCGCCTCCGGCGAGACAGTCAGATTCTTCACCGCCTGATACATCGCCATCATCGTCGCCTCATAGATATTTACAGCATCGATCTCTTCCGGCGAAAGACTGACAACAGAGACATCCAATGCGCTCTCATAAATCTTCGCTGCGATCTCTTCGCGGTGTTTCGGTGTGACCTTCTTCGAGTCATTGAGCCCCGCACAGAACCAGTGTGGCGGGAGAATGACTGCCGCGACCGTTACCGGGCCGGCAAGTGGTCCCCGTCCCACTTCATCGATCCCGACGATATGTGTGAGTCCCTCCTGATAGAAACGGCTCTCCACGTCATACATGGACTCCACGCGGAGACGCTCCCTACTCTTTCGCTCGAGACGCTTCATATAGGAGCCTACCAGGGCCTTCACGCCCTTCCTCTCATCAGAAAATATCTCCTGCAAAAGATCTTCTGCAACATCATCCTGTGAAAGGATGGTACGGATTTCAGAAATAGTCATAGTACCTCACATGATTTTGTACTGCGATAGAGAAAAACAACAGCAAAATAAGAATACGCCGCCTTGGAATTTTTCATCGATAAAAACACATTTTCCCAAAATAGAAATCCCGGTGAAGCATTTGCGTCTTATCTTATAGAGACCGATGAACCATCGGAGCCATCTTTCTTCCATTATTTTTCCGGAAGCGGATCCAGCGTCAGCTTCCCGAGCTTCCCGCTTCGGAAATCACGGAGGACCACCATTTCTGCGCGATCATAGTCGATGGCTCCGCCGGGGAGAAGACAGCCTCTTCTCCTTCCGGCCGCCTCCAAAAGCAGCTGCGGATCCTGATGGACATCTTCGATGTCATACTTTTCCTGCAAAACCCAGGGTGCCGTTTCTGCCAGAGAAGCGAGCAGCTCCGGGACGACCTCATCGGCATTGAATACATCGCCTGCGATCGCACCTGTTGCCGCCAGCCTGAGCGCAGCGACCTGATCATCAAATTTCGGCCAGAGTACACCCGGTGTATCCAGCAGATCAAGTCCTTCAGAGAGGCGCACCCACTGTTTACCCCGGGTATGTCCCGGAGTATTCGCCGTACGCGTCGCTGCCGTGCCGGCAAGAAAGTTGATCAGCGTAGATTTTCCCACGTTCGGGATGCCGAGGATCATGAGACGCACCGAGCGGCTCTTGATGCCTCGTTTTCGCCACTTCGCCAGCATCGGCTCTGCAGTCTCCCGGATCAGAGCCAGCAGCTTTTTCTTATTCTTACTGTTCCCGACGCTCATGGGGACGACTGGTATATTTTTCTTCTGATAATAAGAGATCCAGCGATCCGTCGCCTTCGGATCCGCCAGATCCGCTTTATTCAGTATGACGATCCGAGGCTTGCCCTGCACCAGCTCTTCCACCATGGGGTTCGCACTCGACATCGGAATCCGGGCGTCCAAGAGTTCAGCTACGACATCCACTGCCTTTAGGTGACTTTCGATCATCCGCTTCGTCTTGGTCATATGACCGGGGAACCATTGAATTAGCATACGCACCTCCCGGATACCATACGGGGTATCCTGATAACGGTTCTATTTTAACATAAACGGGAGGTTTGGGAAACGCTGATTCCATCGTGATCCATTTTCACTCCCTTAAAAAAAGCGGTCCGGGAAAGACTGATGCATCACAGTATCCGCCTTTCCTGAGCCGTCTATCTTTCATTTCCTATTTCCTGTTTTTCATGACCTTTTCTACCGCTGCATCCACATCGCGCCCGATATCCGTGACACTTCGAAGCACACCCTCTCTGGCACACGGGATACGCTCCCAGCCGTAAAAGCGTACCAGCGCCTGATAGGCATCATGACACTTCCTGAGGTAGTCCAAATGCTGCTCATGGATATCCATCGAACCGCCCTCGGCAGCCCGGGCTTTTACCAGCGCTTCAGACATCCTAAGAGGAATATCTAAAAGGATGACAAGATCCGGACGCGGCAGCTCCAGCTCTTCGTACTCGGTCTTTTCCAGCCAGGAGAGGAACTGCGTCCGCTCTTCCTCGTCATCATACTTTGTCATCTGATGTACCATATTGCTTGTGGTGTAGCGATCGGCAATAATGATGCCGCCTTTCTCATAGAAATCCTTCCACTTCATGCGATATGAGGCGAAACGATCGACCGCGTAAAAAAGAGAAGCGGCATAGGGATTCACATCGCCGGGATCCGCCCCAAAGTCACCCTTGAGGTACATCTTTACCAAGGCTGACGAGTCGCTCGCATAATCAGGGAAGGAAATATGCATGACATCCTTCCCAGCTTCTTTTAGTTTCTTTTCCAAAAGGGCCGACTGGGTCGCCTTTCCACTGCCGTCAATGCCCTCCAGAACTATCAATGTGCCATGTGTCATAGTTGCGTCCTTTTTATATGAATCATTTTTCGATGATAGCAGACCGGGATCAGGACTTCGCAGAGCGGTCGGATACGAAAGCACCACGCCCCGCTTTCCCCGTTGATCGTCATGCAGGAAAAATGTCCCATGTCTTGCAAGCAATGAAGTGAAAATAAAGTCTGAGATCCAGTCTCTCCGGCTGCCTTCTCTTCTACATTTTCCCATGTCCCCACGGAAAAAGCAACAGCCCACGGCTGTTGCTTTTGAATCGCTATTCCTATTTCTTCTTTTTGGGGTTGAACGCATTCATCGCGTGATCGACACCGTGCGCCAAGGCGTCCTCGATGGAGTCAGCGGTATGAATCTTCGCCGCCTCGATAAGCTCGATATCTTCCCCGTAAGGGCGCTGCAGGACATGCTCGATGACGGTGTGCCCGTCCTTTGGATGGCCCACACCGATGCGGAAGCGATTGAACGCCTCACTCCCGAGACAAGCAATGAGGGACTTGATCCCATTATGCCCGCCTGCCGATCCCTTTTTACGAATGCGTGTCTTTCCCGGCGGCAAGTCAAGATCATCGCAGATGATGAAAATATCATCCAGATCCACCTTGTAGTACTTGGCGATCGCGCCGACCGCTTCGCCGGAAAGGTTCATATACGTCAGCGGCTTCACAAGAAGGACCTTCTCTCCGCCCACGATGACAGTGGCAATGTCGGCTTTCATGTCCTTCTTCCAGCTGGCGACCTTCCAGCGATCCGCCAGAATGTCGATCACATCGAAGCCCATGTTATGCCGCGTATGCTCATATTCCTTTCCCGAATTTCCCAGACCTGCAATGATCTTCATTATTTATCAAAGAGGGAGCTGACGGAAGCGTCGTGGAAGATACGGAGGATGGCTTCGCCAAGAAGCGGAGCAATGGAAAGCTGGGTCAGCTTGCTGCCAAGGCCTTCCACTTTTTCTTTTTCAACCGGCAGAGAATTGGTGACGATGAGTTCCTTGATATTGGATTTACTGATTCTTTCCGTAGCCGGATCGGTCAGTACCGGATGGCAGACAGCTGCATAGACATCTCTTGCACCGGCTTCTGCAAGGGCTTTGGCCCCTTCACAGAGAGAGCCTGCGGTATCTACGATATCATCGACGACGAAGCAGTTTCTGTCCTTCACATCACCGATAATGTTCATGACCTTGGCTACGCCCGGTTCCGGACGACGTTTTTCAATGATGGCGATCGGAGCACCGACACGGTCAGCCAGTTCTCTTGCACGGGTAACGCCGCCGAGGTCCGGAGAAACGATGGTGAGGTTTTCCAGGTTCTTGGATTTTACATAGTCTGCGAGCAGAGATGCAGACATGAGGTGGTCTACAGGGACATTGAAGAATCCCTGAATCTGTCCTGCGTGCAGATCCATGGTCACTACACGGGTCGCACCGGCTGCCGACATCAGGTCAGCGACCAGCTTGGAGGAAATCGGTTCACGGCCGCGAGTCTTGCGGTCCTGACGTGCATAGCCATAGTAAGGTACTACACAGGTGATATGACGGGCAGATGCTCTCTTCAGTGCGTCAATCATGATGAGCATTTCCATCAGATTGTCATTAACCGGTGCACCGGTCGGCTGAATGATGAAGCAGTCTTTGCCGCGGACACTTTCATTGATCATCACCTGAATTTCACCATTGTTGAATTTGCCGCAGATGGCTTTTCCAAGCGGAACTCCGATGTAGTCGGAAATTTCCTTTGCCAGTGCGGGGTGAGAATTCCCTGTAAAAATTTTCAATTTAGAAGTGTCTTCCATGTCCATTTTGCTGCCTCTCCCTTTCCTTTCATTTCTTTGAAAGTTGTAAAATGTATTTTCTGCCGTCGGAGCGTCACTCCCTTTTGCCCCGGCAGGCATATTGCTTCTATATTATACCAATCCTTTGCAAAAATGCCAAAAAATCTTTAGGCCGTTTTGTTTTGGTTGTTTGTTATTCGTTGTTGGTTGTTTGGAAATCAGGGATAAGTGGCAAGGGATTAGGGATTGGGGATTAGGGGGGTACAAGTGACTGGCGACTAGTGATTAGTGACTTGAATACCACGTTCGGGCATCGCCATTATTTATACTCCGCGGCGCTTCTATATTTTTATGCGCCGCACCATTCCCTTTGAACCTATAGAACCTGCTGAACCTCTTTCACACGTAATCAAGGGGCGGTACGCCCCAAGGGCTAACCCTGAACCCGTCAACCTGAACCCGTTAATCCTTATACGTATTCTCGTCGACCCAGCCTTCGATATTTCTCTGCTTCGCTCTCGCGACCGAAAGAGCTTTTGCCGGAACATCCTTTGTGATGGTGGAGCCGGCGGCAGTGAAGGCTCTCTCTCCGATATGGACAGGAGCGACCAGGTTTGTATTGCATCCGATGAAGGCGTGATCATCAATGGTGCAGCGATGCTTGTCCTTCCCGTCAAAATTAACAGTCACTGTACCACATCCGAAATTGACATTCTTGCCCAGATCCGAATCGCCGCAGTAGATGAGATGCGGCAGCTTCGTGCCATCGCCCACATTGGAATTCTTGACTTCGACGAAATTACCGATCTTCACATGGTCATGCAGTACCGTATTCGGGCGGAGATGGACGAAAGGCCCGATCTCGTCATAGCTGCCAATGCTGCATTCATGACCGTACACGCGGTTCAGATGCGTGAAATCACCGCAGTGTACATCGGCCAGCTGGGTATCCGGTCCGATCTCGCAGTGCTTGCCGATGACTGTCTTCCCCTGAAGCATAGTCCCCGGCAGCAGCACGGTATCACAGCCGACTTCGACATCCTGCTCGATATAGGTATGCTCCGGGTCAATGATGCTGACACCGGAAGCCATAAGCTCTTCTGCTTTGCGAAGGCGCAGGATGCGGTCAGCGGCTGCGAGCTGAATGCGGGAATTCACCCCCATCGTCTCATCGGCATCGTCCGCTGCGACCGGAACGACCTTGAGGCCTTCTTTGATCATGATCCCGAAAACATCCGTCAGATAGTACTCGCCCTGTGCATTTTTGTTGTCGATCTTTTCGAGTGCATCGAGCAGGGCGCCCACCTGGAAGACATACGTGCCTGTATTGATCTCATGGACGGCGAGCTGTTCCGGCGTGCCATCCTTCTGTTCTACAATGCATGTCATGTGTCCCGCTTCATCACGGAGCACACGGCCATAGCCGAAAGGATCATCAAGGATCGCGGTCAGCACCGAAGCAGCCGCGCCCTCCTCCCTGCAGGTCTTTGCCAGATGCGCGATCGTCTCCGCGCGCAGCAGCGGCGTATCCCCGCAGATGACCAGCACATAGCTGTCTCTGTCTTTTTCAAATTCCGGCACCGCCTGCATAACAGCGTGGCCGGTCCCAAGCTGCTCCTCCTGATGGACAAAGGACACCTCTTGATTTCCAAGATATTCTCTTACCAGATGTTCCTTGAAGCCGGTGATCACGACCTGATGATCCGAGCCCGCTTCTCGCACGAGGCGGATGACCTGCTCGACCATCGGTACTCCGCATACGCGGTGCAGCACCTTTGGAAATTCAGACTTCATGCGTGTGCCCTGTCCGGCGGCTAAAATAACGGCGGTAAATTCTGCCATAGTTTCCTCCTATAGAAATCCCATTTCATATCAAACGATGGGAGCGGCGTATCCGTTCCCCCTGTTTTTTCAGATAGACAGCAGGCTTTTTATCGAAAACCTGTAAGTTTTATTGTAGCAAAACAGAGGGTGCATCGCAAGGGAAAAACAGGGATCCGTGCTTTGAAATGGGAAATGTCGGTTTTCTGAAACTGTGCAGGTGGCCTGCTTCCCGTTCCGTCATGACTTGGCTCCGGATGCTAAGAGCGAAAAAGTCTATCAGCACTTCATTTTTGCCGCCCACGTGGATCCATGAGAACCTGCTTAGCCTTAAACGTCAAACAAGAAGGGCCATGACAAGATGTCATGGCCCTTCTTACTCAGCTTTTATCAATGAAAGCGTCTCATTTTATGAGTGAGGCTGCCATTGCCGTAGCTGGAATCTGCATCCAGATCTTCTTCGATACGGAGGAGCTGGTTGTACTTAGCTACACGTTCGCTTCTTGCCGGAGCGCCGGTCTTGATCTGGCCAGCGTTCAGAGCGACGGCAATGTCTGCGATGGTGGTATCTGCGGTTTCACCAGAGCGGTGGGAAATGACAGCGGTATAGCCTGCGCGCTGTGCCATCTGTACCGCTTCGAAGGTTTCGGTCAGGGTGCCGATCTGGTTCAGCTTGATCAGAATGGAATTCGCTACGCCCATGTGGATGCCCTTGGAAAGGCGTTTGGTATTGGTGACGAAGAGATCATCGCCGACGAGCTGGACTTTGCTGCCGAGGCGGTCGGTCAGTTTCTTCCAGCCTTCCCAGTCTTCTTCGCCGAGTCCGTCTTCAATGGAGATGATCGGGTACTGATCGATCAGGTGTTCATAAAAGTCGATCATTTCCTCTGCGGTCTTGGCTGCGTGATCCCCAGCGAGGTGGTAGAGGCCGTCATCTCCTAAAAGTTCGGAAGCTGCGACATCGGTGGAAAGGACGATGTCCTTGCCTGCGGTGTAGCCGGCTTTTTCGATGGCTTCGCAAATGACTTCCATCGCAGCTTCATTGGACGGAAGGTCCGGTGCAAAGCCGCCTTCATCACCGATCGCGGTGGAAAGGCCCTTGGCTTTCAGTACATTTTTCAAGGCATGGTAAACTTCCGCACACATGCGAAGAGCTTCTCTGAAATTCGGTGCGCCGACCGGCATGATCATGCTTTCCTGGATATCGACGTTGTTGTCTGCGTGTGCGCCGCCATTCATGATGTTCATCATTGGTACCGGCAGGTTGTGTGCGTTCACGCCACCGAGGTACTGGTACAGCGGAAGGCCGGCAGACTGAGCTGCTGCATGAGCGGCAGCGAGGGAGACGCCGAGAATCGCATTTGCGCCAAGACGGTTCTTATTTTCGGTGCCGTCGAGGTTGATCAGGATGTGGTCAAGGCCTCTCTGGTCGCTGGCATCCCAGCCAAGGACCGCATCAGCGATTTCGCCATTGACGTTGTTCACAGCCTGCAGCACGCCTTTGCCATCATAACGGTCCTTATCGCCGTCACGGAGCTCAGTGGCTTCGAACATGCCGGTGGATGCGCCAGACGGTACAGCGGCTCTGGCGAAGGTGCCGTCTTCGAGCTGCATATCGACTTCGACAGTCGGGTTTCCACGGGAATCCAAAATTTCTCTTGCGTGCAGATCAGTAATTGCTGCCATTGTTCTTACTCCTTTGAATATGTAGTAGCTAGGGATTTGGTTGATCCTCGGAGGACAGGAATCAGGTTGGCCGGCTTCTCATCATTTTTGACTGGCCCGCCCCTGCCCTTCGGGCATCCCCCCCTTCCATGGGAAGGGGGAGAATATTTGCTGTGATTTCTTATAAAGCCCTTATTTCCCAGCCTTTTCATAGATGCTGAGGAAATCCTCGGGTTTGAGGCTTGCGCCGCCGATGAGAGCTCCGTCGATGTCTTTTTCTTTGAGGAAATCAGCGATATTTTCACTCTTGACGGAACCACCGTAGAGGATGCGGATATCGGAGGCGGCTTTCTTGCCGGCGATGTCCTTCACGGTCTCGCGGATAAAGGCACAGACAGCTTCCGCATCTTCGGCCGTCGCAGCCGCTCCGGTGCCGATGGCCCAGATGGGTTCATAGGCGATGACCAGAGAGCCGACATCTTTCTTATTGATGTCAAAAAGCGCGGTACGGATTTCCGAACCGATGCGTTCTTCGGTCTGTCCGTTCTTGCGTTCTTCTGCTGTTTCTCCAACGCAGAGGATCGGTGTCATGCCATGTTCCTGAACGGTCTTCACCTTGCGCGCGACAAATTCATCACTTTCTCCCAGAATTTCCCGGCGTTCGGAATGACCGCAGATGACATAGGTGCAGCCGAGGCCTTTCAGCATGGCGGGGGAGATTTCTCCAGTGAATGCACCCTTCTCTTCCGGGTACACATTCTGCGCGCCCCAGTGGACAAAGGTGCGGTTCAAAAAGAAATTCGTCAGCGGCAGGTCGGTGAAAGGCGGGCAGATGAGCATTTCCACGCCCTCTTTCTTCTGCAGTTTGAAATGCTTGAAGAAAGCCTCCGCCTCTTCGACCGTGCAGTTCATTTTCCAGTTTCCTGCGATAAGGATCTGTCTCACAGGGATCACTCCTTATCCGCCAGGATGGCTACGCCCGGAAGGACCATGCCTTCGAGCATTTCCAAGGATGCGCCGCCGCCGGTGGAGACATGGGAGAATTTATCTCCGAGCCCCAGCTCATCGACGACAGACGCTGATTCACCGCCGCCGATGACGGTGGTCGCATCGAGGTCGGCCATCGCTCTGGCGATGGTGAAGGTACCTTTCGAGAAGGGTTCCATTTCAAAGACGCCCATCGGCCCATTCCAGACGACGGTCTTCATCTTCTTCAAAGTTTCCACATAGAGCTCGATGGTCTTTGGTCCGATATCGAGCGCCATCCATGGGTCCTGGAATTCTTCTTTGGAGAGGACTTTTGTATTCGCATCTTCTGCGAACGCATCGCCTGCCATGAAGTCGACCGGCAGCATGATTTCGCTGCCCATGTCACGGGCTTTCTTCATGAGATTTCTGGCAAGGTCGAAACGATCTTTGTCCTGCAGGGATTTGCCCATGTCGTAGCCTTCGGCCGCAACGAAGGTATTCGCCATACCGCCGCCGATCAGGATGACATCGGCTTTTTCCATCAGGTTCGCGATGACCTGGATCTTGTCGCTGATCTTCGCGCCGCCGATGATGGCAGCGAATGGACGCTCCGGCTTTTCGATCACGCCGTCAAGGAAATCGATTTCTTTCTTCAGAAGCAGTCCGGATACCATCGGCATCAGCTTGCCGACACCGGCAATGGATGCGTGGCTTCTGTGCGATACACCGAATGCGTCATTGACCGCCAGGTCACAGCCTTCGACCAGGGCTTTTGCAAAGGCCGGATCATTCTTTTCTTCTTCTTTATGGAAACGAAGGTTTTCAAGGAGCAGGACTTCGCCCGGTGCGAGAGCCGCTTTCTTTTCCTTTGCTTCTTCGCCGATGCAGTCGGAGGCGAATTTCACATCCATGTGCAGCAGTTCAGCAAGGCGCTTGGCGACCGGTGCAAGAGACAGATCCGGCTTCACTTCGCCCTTCGGACGGCCCATATGGCTCGCAATAACGAGCGCAGCGCCATGATCCAAGAGATAGCGCAGCGTCGGCAGCGTCGCTACGATGCGGCGGTCATCGGTGATATGACCTTCCTTGTCATGCGGCACATTGTAGTCCACGCGGATATAGATGGTCTTGCCTTCCGGTTTCAAATCATAAATGGTCTGCTTATTCATTCTTACAGTCCTTTCGATGCGACGAATTTAACGAGGTCGATGATTCTCATGGAGTAGCCCCATTCGTTATCATACCAGGCAATGACTTTGACCAGATTTCCTTCCATGACCATGGTGAGCAGGCTGTCAACGGTGGAGCTGACATCGGTGGTCTTGAAGTCGGAAGAAACGAGCGGTTCATCAGTGTAGGCGAGGATGCCCTTCAATTCACCTTCTGCCGCCGCTTTAAGTGCTGCATTGATTTCTTCCTTCGTAGCCGGCTTTTCGATCTCAGCGACGAGGTCGACCAGGGATACATCCGGAGTCGGTACACGAATCGCAAGACCATTCAGCTTGCCTTTGAGTTCCGGAATGACGATGCCGATGGCTTTGGCTGCGCCCGTAGAAGTCGGGATGATATTTTCCGCTGCCGCTCTGCCGCGTCTGGCATCCTTCTTGTGTGCCTTTTCCAGAATCGCCTGGTCATTCGTGTAGGAATGAACCGTGGTCATCAGACCGCGGACGATGTGGAATTTTTCATTCAGCACTTTGACCACCGGAGCGAGGCAGTTTGTGGTGCAGGAGGCATTGGAAATGATATTGTCCGTTTCCGGATCGTAGGTGTTTTCATTGACGCCCATTACGATGGTCGCATCATCATCTTTGCCCGGCGCAGTGATGATGACCTTCTTCACAGTGCCTTTGATGTGCTTGCCGGCACTTTCTTTATCTTTCAGCTTGCCGGTGGATTCGACGACGATCTCGACGCCGTACTTGCTCCAGTCCAGATGTTCCGGATCGCGGTCAGAGAAGACATGGACTCTCTTGCCATCAATGATGAGATCATCGCCATCGATCTTGACGTCCTTGCCAAGTCGGCCATGGACAGTATCATATTTCAGAAGATACTCTGCAGTTTCCACGCCGCTCGGGTTATTGATAGCGACCACTTCCAGATCATCTCTATCCAGAAGTCCGCGGAATACCAGTCTGCCAATTCTGCCAAAACCATTGATACCGATCTTTGTCATCTTATATACCCTCCTGTAACTGAACCTGCTTTTGAAGCAGCTCTTCTGAGGCGCCGCGCAGAGAAACCTCTTCACCGACAGCCTAAAACATGCGGGCTCGATGGGATATCTTCTTTCGAACCGCCCGCACTGTAAAACCGATACAAAAACCTCCCGCCCGCTTCCATTTCCCTTGCTCCATACAGAAGAAATCGGGCGAAACATTACGACTACAGTATATCACGCCGGCTTTAATACTACAATATCTCTTGCGAGATTTCTATTTAAGTATACCCTTTTAAGTAAAAAGAGTGTCAATTAAATCTCAAAATGCCTGCAGGCACCTTGTCAGGTTGAGAAGCTGCGGAGCTCATATCCCATCGGCTTTCGCTGATCGCACCGCGATAAGGCTTTATGGTTCGGGGCATGCATCGAAGGCCTCTTCCGCTGTACTGTCACCGTCAGCGAAGACTGCAACCGGTGCATTTCACTATCCCATTTCCAAGGAAGCCGCCCCGCTTTCCAAACCCGTTCAGCCTGATTTTCTTCCTTTCTTTCCAAAAACGCATCGACCTTTTCATTTCGATGACTTTTTTGAAAGAATTTACCGTTTCTACATTCCATTGTTAGAAAGAAACGGCTATAATATGCATAGACAGAATGAAATACATGAATATGTTAGTTGTGACTGGTGATTCAAACCTATTCCCTGATCACGTCCACGATTCTATTCTTCTTAGATGCAATCCGCATTCCCACGAAAGGAGCACTCCTATGTCCTGGAATACAAAAATCACAAAACTCTTAGGCATCGACTACCCGATCATTCAGGGCGGCATGGCCTATATTTCTGACGGTGTCCTCGCAGCTGCCATGAATCATGCCGGATGCGCCGGCGTCATCGGAAGCGGCGGCTTCTCTGTCGATGAGATCCGTGACCACATCCGTCAGGCGAAGGACATCTTAGGTCCGGGCAAATGCTTCGGCGTAAACCTCATGCTGCAGATGCCGAACAAAGATGATGTCGCGCAGCTCATCTGCGATGAGAAAGTCCCCTTCGTCACCATTGGCGCCGGGAACCCTGTCCCCTATTTCGACCCCTTCCATCATGCCGGTGTAAAATGCATCCCCGTCGTACCGAATGTCAAGCTCGCCCACCGCGTACAGGACGCAGGCGCCGATGCCATCGTCGTCGAAGGCATGGAAGCCGGCGGCCATGACGGCAAGATCACCCTCATGGCTCTTCTCGAAAACGTCCTCCCCGAGATCGAGATCCCGGTCGTCGCAGCCGGCGGCATCGTAGACGGACGTGCTGTCGCTGCGGCTCTCCTCATGGGTGCCTCGGGTGTGCAGATGGGCACGCGTTTCCTTCTCTCCAAAGAATGCCGCCTCCACCCGAATGCAAAACAAGCCATCATCGACGCTGCCGACACCGACTCCGTCGTGACAGGCTTCACTACCCGAGATACCGTCCGCGGCCTTAGAAATCCATTCTCTGAAAAATACCTGAAGCTCGAATACAGCGGTGCAGCGCAGTCCGAGCTCACCGCCCTCGCCGCCGGAACGAACCGCAAAGCCGTCATCGACGGTGACACAGAGAACGGCTTCGTCTTAGCCGGCATGTCTCTCACCCACCTCACGAAAGTACAGCCCGTGCAGGAAATCGTAGAAGAACTCGTGAGTGAAGCAGAAAGAAGACTCGCCGCAGCACCGAAATTGATTTAAGGAAACGCTCCTTACTTTGAGCCACTCGCACATAAAAAATCCCCATCGGCTATGATATGATCCCCCTAAAGCAGACAAGGTAAATAACGAAACTGCTTTAGGGGGATCATATCACGAATGGGAAGGGACTGGTAGCTGATGACTAGTGACTGGTGAGTCAAAGACATCAGACTCCCGTATCATCATTTCGAGCGAAGCGAGAAATCTTTGTCATTCGCGGCGAGGGACTCACGTTTCCCCCACATGTGCCGCGAACTTCTCCGCTTTCCTCATCTGTCTTTCATCTCGCTAGAACCCTATCCGGCTCGCTTCGCTCGCCACCTTCCCCACGCAGGGAAGGCTTTGATGCGGGGAAGGCGGTGCTCTCAAACATACGACGTTTTTCTCCGCTCAGTAAAACGAAATGCGCCGCCCCCCTTGAACCTATAGAACCTGCTGAACCTCTTTCGCAAACAAGCAAGGAACGGCACACACCATGAGCTAACGCTGAACCCGAAGCGATGTTACCACGTCTGTGAATCAGTAGTAACATCACTTTCCATTATCTGTTATGTCCGAAGAAGGTTTTCGCGACTTCAGGGAATGAGATGTAGCTCAGGAGGTCTTCCATAGAGGCATTCGGATAGCCGTCTTCGGCAAGGCGTTTCCGATAGGTATCGAGCTGCGGCGGGATCATATCCGCCGGACGGCAGGTGATGGGCTCCTGATTTCCGATGGCCAGGCGTTTCACTTCCGGATCGATGGGACCCGGTGTGCGGCCATACTTGCCCGCAACGAGGTTTCTGACTTCCTGCGGAATCATCTTGTAGCGTCCGAGGACGACATTCATGACGGCCATGGTGCCGACGATCTGGCTCGTTGGGGTGACGAGCGGCGGGTATCCGAGTTCTTTTCTGACACGCGGCATTTCAGAGAGAAGCGCATCGTATTCATCGGCGACGCCCATTTCTTTCATCTGGTTCAGAAGATTCGACAGCATACCGCCCGGGATCTGGGAAGAGAGGATTTTGGGATCGATGGAAATATTGGTATTCAGATGGAAATCTTCTTCCAGGTCTTTTTTGACGCGTTTGAAATAGTCCGCCACTTCGCCTAGTTTCTCCAGATCCAGACCGGTATCGTAGTCTGTCCCCTTGAGGGCTGCTACGATGGACTCGATGCAAGGTTGGCTGGACGCACAGGAGAAGGGCGAAATCGCGGTGTCGATGATGTCGACGCCGGCTTCGATGGCTTTGAGATAGGTCATATCGCCCAGCGCTGAGGTGAAATGGGTGTGAAGCTCGATGGGGATGTGGATTTCTTTTTTCAGTGTCTGAATGAGCTTGTAGGCGTTGTATGGGAGAAGGAGTCCCGCCATATCTTTGATGCAGATAGAGTCAGCCCCCATTTCTACGAGTTCCTTCCCCAGCTTCACAAAGTCCTCGTCTTTGTGATAGGGACTCACGGTGTAGACGATGCAGCCCTGGGCATGTGCGCCGGCTTCCTTGGTTGCACGCATGGCGGTCTCCAGATTTCTCGTATCATTCAGTGCATCGAAGATACGGATGATGGAAACGCCGTTATCTACGGAGCGCATGATGAATTCACGGACTACGTCATCTGCCATGGGATGATAGCCGAGAAGGTTTTGCCCGCGAAGCAGCATCTGGATCGGGGTTTTGAGATTCTTTTTGAGAAGACGGAGCCGCTGCCAGGGGTCTTCATTCAGAAAACGCAGGCAGACGTCAAAGGTCGCCCCGCCCCACGCTTCGATGGCATGGTAACCGATGCTGTCCATTTTCTCAAGGATCGGCAACATATCGACGATGCGCATGCGGGTCGCCGCCAGAGACTGCTGTCCATCGCGCAATACCGTTTCTGTGATTTTCACTGATTTCTTAGCCATAGTGATACTCCATTCTTGTGCTTGTCACAACGTGCATTCATGTTGTCATGAATATAACACGGCTAAGAAAATAAATGAAATTTATAACGTTAATGATTGTATTAGGAAGTTTTATAGCTAACCATAGAAAGGATTCAGGGTTAGCCCGTGGGACGTGCGAAAGAAGTTCAGCAGGTTCTATAGGTTCAAAAGGGGGCGGCGCATTTCGTCATCCTGAGCGGAGAAAAACGTCGTATGTCAAAAAATGGCTTATCTAAAATATAAGAACTGAGTCGAAGGATCTAAGCGCCGCGGAGGTTTGAAACTAGCAGTTTTCTCGTATCGCAAACCTAATCCCTAGCCACTCATCCATCGTTTAGCGGTCTTCAAGGAAGATTTCTCGCTTGCGCTCGAAATGACGATACGGGAGTCTGATGTCTCCTAGTCTTTTAGTCTCCTAGTCTCCAATCACTTTGCGCCACGAATCCCTAATCCTTAGTCACTCATTTTTAAACAACTTTATAAATTCCTTCACCGCTGCCGGTGTATAGGATCCGTGCGGCAGGAGCAGGCGGTAGCGGCGGATGGCGTAGCGGGAGCGGAATGTAAAAAAACGGATGTGCTGCTCAGTCCCATCGACAAGGCGGTCACTCAGGAAGGAGGCGCCGATGCCGGCAAGCGCAAGGCGATAAGCGGTGACGAGCTGCGGTACTTCGATATATCTCTTGGGATTCACCCCTGTTTCTTCAAAAATTTTCAGGCTGCGCGCCCCGAGATTGATATGCGCATCAATGTCTATGAAAGGGATCTCGGGAAAATCGGATAGCTCCACCTGAGGAGCATCTTTTGCCAGATGGCGCCCTGCGGCTACATCCCCTGCCGAGAGTGCCTTGGAAAGCAAGGTCTCCGGCAACGCAAAGTGCGAGGGCAGAGCCAGCAGGATGTGGTCGCTGAAGCTCTCGTAGTTCTCGAATTCCTGAATGACGGATTCGTCGCAGCTGAATGTAAAATCAAGCTTATGTTCTTTCAAAAGGTTGATCAGCTGGTCCGAGCTCGTTTCCTCCATGCGGATATGGATGTGCGGGAAGCGGCGCGTGAAGCGCGTGATATAGGGCGGGAGCAGATACGCATTCATATAGTTCGTCCCGCCAAGACAGATGTCCCCGCTCATGAGGCCGTGCAGGTCATCGATCTGCTGTTTCATTTCCTGTTCGAGGAGCATTTCTTTCTTGATATAGGAAATATACATCTCACCCACAGGCGTCAGCGTGAGCGGACGCTGCCCGCGGTGGAAGAGCGCGGCTCCGATCTCCTTCTCCACCTTCCTGACGGCAATGCTCAAAGCCGGCTGTGTGACAAAGAGCGCTTCCGCTGCTTTCGAAAAGCTGCCATTGACATAGACCTGATATATATATTTTTTCTCCAGCTCCATAATATAAATCTCCTTTATGAAAATATTAGTATGATTAAATTGATTATATAATGCATAAAGCGTATAGTAAAGGCATTCGATGAGAAAAATGAATAGGAAGGAGTGCAGTAGGAGGCAGGTTCAGGGCGTTCAAAAGGTTCACAGGTTTCCTTAAAACTCCGCGGTGCTTCCATATGATGATGCGCCTCTCCTCCCGTAGAACCTGCTGATTCTCTTTCGCAAACAGTCATAGGGCAACACGCCACGGGGCTGACCCTGAAGTTTGAAAGCAGGGATTAGGGATTAGTGGCTAGGGATTAGGAGCCTCGAGTGACTTGTGACTAGTGACTGGTGACTTGAATACTACTTTCGGGCATCGCCCCATATATACTCGCGGCGAAGCCGCCACCACCATTTCTAATTTCTCATTTCTAATTCCTCATTCGAGCAAAGCTTTCACCCGCAATCAAAGGGCGGCACGCCCGCGGGGCTAACCCTAAAACAGCCAAGAAAGGATGATCCCTATGCCAAATACGATGTACCAGGTCTCCACACTGCAGGCCCTCATGATGGGAGACTACGAAGGACACATATCCATTCGTGCGCTTTTAAAAAAAGGCGATACAGGGCTCGGCACCTTTGACAGTCTTCACGGAGAAATGATCCTGCTAGATGGCATCTGCTATCGGGCGCTCGAAGATGGCCATGTGGAGGTCTCGCAAGAAGAAGACCGCTCCCCTTTTGCCGTCGCTTCTTTTCTGAAAGAGGACGACGCTTTCCCTATCAGTGCCCCTGATTTTTCTGCGCTGCAGCAGGCGCTCAATGCAAGACGCATTCGTCAGGGAAAGAATAATATCTGCCTTTGCCGCATAGATGGCGACTTTGAAGAAATCAAAGCACGCTCGGAAGTCCCGCAGACAAGGCCGTACCGTCCGCTTGCGGTCGCCATGAAGACAGACCAGCGGGAATTTACCTTCGAACATGTATCAGGCAGTCTCGTCTGTGTCTATTTCCCGCCCTACATGGACAAGCTGAATATGGCAGGCTGGCATATCCATTTCATTTCCAAAGACAGGCGTCATGGCGGTCATGTCTTCGGTCTATCCCTGACCAAAGGCAGCGCACGCCTCGCGTCTCTTCCCTCTTTCGAACTTGCCATCCCGCAGGAATCCGATTTCCAGCATCTCGATCCCACGGTCTCGAAAGAAGATATCGAAGCGGTAGAAGGGAAGAAGGCGTAACGTGTTCAAAGGGTTTTATGGATGCCATAGGTTTCCCATAAGTAAAGGAAACGCTGATTAAATCGCAGAATTCGATTCCACAAGCATTTTCATGCAACACTTCGTCATAACCCTCCTTAAATAGCTCGCTATTCGCGTCGGATTATTCCTTGTGCTGCATGAAAATGCAAGAGTGAAATCGAACAACGATTTAATCAGTGTTTCCTAAAATTACACGGCGTATCTTTTTCTGCGCCGCCCCTTCCCGCTCCACCTCTCGAGCCTTTGACGCCTCATTCCTCATTTCACAAAGGAGCCACCATGAAGCAATTACTATCCATTATCGCACACAATCGTCCGGGTGTGCTCTCCAAGATTACCGGACTGATCTCGCGCCGCGGCTACAATATCGACAGTCTGATGAGCGGCACCACAGAAAAACCAGGCTATGCCCGCCTTACGATCACCGTCGATGCGGATGACCGCACCGTAGATCAGATCTCCCGCCAGGTCGAAAAGATCAGCGAAGTCGAGAAGATCACAGTCCTCAAAAAAGAAACAAGCGCCCTTCGCAGCATGCTCCTCATCAAGGTGCACGCCGGTGATAAGCGTATGGAGATCCTGCAGCTCGCCGCTGCTTTCCGCTCCCATGCCATCGACATCACCGGTGACAGCATGACATTCGTGAATACCGGTAGCGAAGACAAGCTCCATGCGTTCGTGAATGCCCTTCGCCGTTACGGCATCGTCGAAATGGTCCAGACAGGCGTCGTCGCTCTGGCTCGCGGTGATGAAGCTTTGATTTTAGATGGCTCTCGCTATGAATGGCCTGAGCAGTATGACACTGTAGGAGGTAAATGAGATGAAATTGACAGGTGCAGAAGTCATGGTCAAATGCCTCCAGGCAGAAGGCGTTTCCACTATTTTCGGTTATCCGGGCGGCGCTATCCTCCCCTTCTACGATGCCCTGCGTGATGAGACATCGATCCGCCATATCCTGACCGCGCATGAGCAGGGCGCAGCGCACGCCGCCGACGGCTATGCCAGAGCGAGCGGTACGGTCGGAGTCTGCTGCGCGACCTCCGGCCCCGGGGCGACGAACCTCGTCACCGGCCTTGCGAATGCTTTCCTCGACTCGATCCCGGTCGTCGCCATCACCGGACAGGTGAAGCGCAGCACCATCGGCCACGATGCCTTCCAGGAAGTCGACATCTGCGGCATCACTATGCCGATCACGAAGCAGAATTTCCTTGTGAATAAGCCGGAAGAGCTGGAACAGACCATGCATCTTGCCTTCCAGATCGCCAGAAGCGGACGTCCGGGGCCTGTACTGATCGATGTACCGAATGATGTGCAGAAAGCCATGATCGAGTACCAGGGAAAAAAGCTCCCGGCTCTCTCTCCGAAAGCCCCCGATCCCATGCGTATCGATCTTGCCATCGATGCCCTCAGCAAAGCCAAACGTCCGGTCATGCTCGTGGGCGGCGGCGTCGCCATTTCCGGTGCCCAGTATGAAGCCGTGCATCTCGCAGAGAAGCTGAATCTCCCCTGTGCGAGCACCCTCATGGGACTCGGCTGTATCAGCTCCTACCGCAAGCAGTACCTCGGCATGGCTGGTCTTCACGGACATGAACGTGCGAACCGCGCACTCGCCGAAGCGGATGTCATTCTTGCACTAGGCAGCCGTTTCAATGACAGAGAAACGGGTGACCGCATGGCGTACAGCCAAGGCAAGACCATCATCCATGTCGATATCGACCCCGCTGAATTTCATAAAAATATAGACAGCCGCATTCATATCGCAGGTGATATGCGTACCATCATCAATATGCTCGAAAGAGGCTCCTCTCCTCATGACATTTCCGCATGGTGGGACAAGATCCTCACCTGGCCTTCGATGGATGAAGACTACGGGGATAATACGGTTCCCCTCTTCATTCAGGCGCTGAATCCGCTGCTCAAAGGGAAAGACTATCTCTGTGCCACCGATGTCGGACAGCACCAGATGTTCACCGCGCAGCATCTCAAAGTCGAGTACGCCCACCAGCTCATCACCTCCGGCGGCCTTGGCACCATGGGATTCGGACTGCCGGCTGCTATGGGCGCAAAGCTGGCGAAACCGGAAAAAACCGTTCTTCTCGTAGCCGGTGACGGCGGATTCAAGATGACAGGCAGCGAACTCTTCACCCTCGCCTCCTATCATATCCCGATGATCGTTATCGTTTTCAACAACAGCGGCCTCGGCATGATCCGCCAGCTGCAGCAGACCGGATATAACGAACGCTACATGGCATGCAATCTTCCATCGTATGTAGACTTCGTGAAATATGCAGCCGCTTTCGGCCTTGCCGGTGAACATGTCTCCACGCCGGATGCGCTCGCCTCCGCGGTAGAAAAAGCCATGAAGATGGATCAGCCTTACGTCATCGAGACAGCCATCCCGCCCAAAGACATGGTCGTCCCTATGGTCGCAGCCGGAAAAGGCATCGACGTCTTCGTCCCGGGGCTAGGAGAAAAGGACATCGATGTAAGGGATTAGTGATGAGTGTCTGGTGGCTAGGGATAAGGCGACAAATGACAGATGTCAAGTGTCAGATGGCTAACGTCTGATGTCTGATCTCTGACTTGTTTGTATCCCCCTTTCGGGCTGCCCATGGGACTACCCGCTCACACTGATCCACATAAAAAAACTCCATGCCTTTGCATGGAGTTTTTTCTATGTGGATATGACTCAGTTTCTCATTCATGAATGATACATGATTCCTAGCATGTCTCCCATATTAGCGCACAAAAATGGACTCATATCTGCTGCTTAAGAAAACACTGATTGAATAGCCGAATCTGATTTAGAAATCAAAGGAAGCGGACAAGATGAACGATCTTGGCGAGGAAAGAAGAAGTTTATTGCCCTGACCTGGCTGAAGTGCCCAATAGCTGCGGTTGAATACATTGTAACAGCCAGCAGACAAAGTCACAGGCACATCCCCCCAGCTCGTTTTGTATTTTGCAAAGAGATCCACTACGGTAGAGGACGGTACTTCTAATTCGGTTTTATTGGTTCTATTAATAATGCCTCTCCCCACATAGTTCATGCGACCCGAAATGCTCCAGTCCGTATTTGGCATATATTCCATTCCCAATACAGCACTCCATTTCGCAGAACTATCCGTATGGCAGCCATCATAAGTACCACCTTCTACTTTAGCATTCAAATATTCAAAGCCCCCAAAAACATTCCATTTTTTAGCGATTTGTCCTGTCATATTGAAGTCGATGCCTTTGTAATGATTCTGACCATCCAGCAAATAGAATGGTTTCGAAAAGCCCTGCTTTTTCACATCCAAATACTGCGGCTGTGTGGTATCAAAATAGGAAATAGCAGCATACATTTTATCCCATTTATATTTCACGCCAACTTCCTTCTGTGTCACTTTCACAGCATCCAGGATTTCACCATTATTCTGATACTTTGGTAGGAAAACCGGTACGCCTCTCGTAGTAGATTTTGCATAGGCACCATAGAAAGACAGATTTTCATTTGGCTGATAAGAAACGCCGAAAGTCGGAGAGAACTGGTTGTCTTTGATTTTATTATCCGCTTTCTTGCCTCTGTAATTCCCATGACGACGAGTGCCAGCTGCTAAAATGGACCATTTCCCTGCTTTCATGGTATCCATGAAATTCAAGCTGGTATCCATTTCCTGGTACATGAACATTTTGCCCAGAGAATACGCATTATCAAAATCATAAATGGGTGGCTCAAACTGAATACCGGTGTAAATATTCCCGTGTACATGTTCACCGGGATTATCTTTATGGATATTGTTGTTATACATAATACGATGAGAACGATCCACAGAGAATACCAGGTTATGTTCTACAGCACCCGTATGGACCTTCCATTTAAAGCCAGCCTGCGCATATTTGTTTTTCAAGAGAAAATACTGAGACCAGATCGTTGCACCCGTAATATTTCCCGTATCATCAATAATATTTCCCATATCATCAATATCAATTTTGGAGCAATAAATCATACGACGATTGGTCATATCATTCATTCCTGCATTGAGGAACCAGCTCAAGTTGTCATTTATTTTCTGCTCGTGGTTTAGGGTCGTCTGCCAGCCATACCAGTCACTGTACATGGCATTGGGATCATCATAACTCTTACTGGCATCGGGAGCCTTAGGCACCCAACGAGAATTGCGGGAAATCGCGAAGCGTCGTTCTGTGCCGTTCAATCGTTCATCCACATAGCCCGCATAGAAATTGGTTTTGCTTTTTTCCGTTTCATGAGACACATCTACAGAGATATTGTTCTTCTCTCTTCTGGCTCCGGAAATAGACATCCCGCCTTTATCATGCATGCCATATACACGGACACCCCAAGATCCATCACTTCCCAGTTTAGTACGGCTGATATCAAACTGTTCCCCCCAGTCACCATAGCCACTGTTAGACAGGGTCACATGATTGAAATCTACATCACCAGCCCGTTTGGTGTAGAGGTACACAGACCCAGGCTGCCCACCATCCGGTCCATTATACGATTGCACAGAGCCAGAGAGAGTCGCAGCGGGGCCTACCAGTACATCCGCCCGATCAATGGTATTGGTAACTGGCCCAATGCACATGATGTAGAAACCAGGAATATTATTCAAATACATGGCAGAACCATTTGCCAGCATGCCACGCATGGAAAAATCCGTCTTGATCAGAGAAGTCCCTGTGCGAATGGAGGGTACATTGGTGAGCACCTGTCCGATTTGTCCTGTAGGAGCAGCCATCATTTCGATGGATTTCGCTGAAATGCTCTGGGCCGTATAGGGCACTGTCATAATGTCCTGCTCCCCTGTCAATCCGAAAGAGGTTTCTTCTCTTTCGAAACCACCCGGCAATACTTTCGCTTCCACTTGATCTTTCTCTGCAGTGACAATGACTTCGTCCAATGTATTGCCGAATGCGGCTTGTCCACTGATCCCCCCAGTCAATGCCAATACAGCCGTCAATGCCATAACCAATTTTCTTTTCCCTGTCATCCTAGATTCCTCCCAGATAATTAACAGAATGTTTGAAGCAAAAAGCGTTTCACTAAGTATAATGTACTATTTCATTGATGATTTTACAAATTTGAATTATTGAATGAATGATTCAAATTTGTAAAAGTATTATTTCACTACAGGACATCGTCCGACTTTATTATAGTTTACGAATAGAAACAGAATAACCGTGCTCATAACGGATCTTCCGATTTGTTAACCCATCAAAAAGCAGTAGACCTCTCGTGGTCTACCGCTGCTATTATATGGCTGGGAAACAAATCACCCGTTTGGCTTCTTTGACATAAACCATTTTTACAGGGATCTTATACATGTCAGAGAGACGCATTTCATTGATCACTTCTTTTGTTTTACCACAAAGAAGCTGATGATGAATGAGAAGTCCCGTATGATCTCCCAGATACAGGGCATGGTCAGGCATATGGGTGGTGAGAATCACCGCTATGCCTCTGTCTGCTAATTTTTCTATCATTTGTATGCCCCGGTATTGATTCCCATAGTCGAGATGATTCGTCGGTTCATCCATGACGATCATATCTGGCTGCTGCAGAATGGCACGCGCAATGACTGCCTGCCGTTGCTGCCCGCCGGAGAGCGTATTGAAAGGTTGATCCCTTCTATCATAAATCCCCATCTCTGCCATAATAGTGTCTGCTCTGTCTTCATATTCTTTAGAAGGAGATTGGAATAAGCCCAAATGAGGGGCACACCCCAAAAGCACATAATCTTTTAGAGCGAAAGAGTAGGCATTATCCTGCATCTGGGGTACATAACCGATATGGCTGGTAAAATCACTCCCTGCCTCGAAGGCATCATATCGATGCCCTTCATCATCTTCAAAGAATACACTGCCTGTCTCAGGATGCAGGAAACCAATGATGCTCCGAAGCAAAGTGGACTTGCCCGCTCCATTGGCCCCTAGAATGGAAAATATTTCTCCTTTCTTTACCGTAAAAGAAACATTTTCCCATAAATGCTGTCCTTTCTGATACCCAAAGGACAAATTCTTCACTTCCAGTTTCATGATAACTTCATCCTCTGCCGTACCAATAAATAGAAATAGAAAGGCGCACCTACCAGGCCGGTTAAAATACTGAGCGGAATTTCTGCTTCCAGTGCTGCTCTGGATAAAGTATCAATAAAAAGAAGAAATAAGGCGCCAAGTACCATAGCAATGGGTAATAACTTGCGATTATCCGGCCCTACCATCATGCGAGAAAAGTGAGGAATGACCAATCCTACCCAGCCAATGGTCCCGCTGATACAAACGGAGCAGGCTGTCAGAATAGTGGCACAAAGAATCACTGCATACCTGAGGAATCCGTTGTGTTTCCCTAACATATGATTTTCTTCTTCGGATAGTGTCAGAATATTCATCCGCCAGCGAATGAGCATCATGAAAATCATGCAAAGTAAGATAGGCACTCCGCTAGATAGCAAATTCGTCCAAACCACAGAAACAAGTGACCCCAGCTGCCAATATGTAATAGCAGGCAATTGTGTATCGCTATCTGCCAGGTACTTTATAATTCCCAAAAGAGAACCCGTGAGACCACTCACAATAATGCCGGAAAGCACCAGCATAACAATGGAATTTTTCCCTATGATGCGTGGAATCGACACCGCCAGGAAAACAGCCAGAAGACCACCGACAAAAGCCCCTCCCTGAACTCCTACCTGAGAGAATCCAAGAAGAATGCACAAGGAAGCTCCTACACAAGCACCGGATGACACTCCCAGCATATCTGGTGCCACTAGAGGATTTTTAAATACGCTCTGGTAAGATGCCCCGGATAAAGACAAAGCGGCTCCAATCATCATAGCAGCTAAAGCCCGGGGGAGACGGAGTGTATAAATAACGCTGCTGGCTTGATTCGACCAATCCTGTACCATTGGATACAGAGGAGCCAGGATAATTTTCACCACATGAACAGGTGAAATATAATATCTCCCTAGACTGATACTGCACACCGCCATCATCAGTAAAGCAAAAATCAGCAGCATCATGAGAAAATGAAATTTCCTCTCCGTGATAGTATTCATAAGATCTCCTTCAAACACATATCATTCACCAACGGCTATTTTGATTCTCTTTATCCGCAAAGATCATAGCCAGATCTTCATCAGACAAATCATAATGCATGAAATCTTTATAAAAAGCCTTGGTATCTCTTCTCACATCAATATCTTTGAAAATTTCAGGTTGTAAGAGGGTGGCCAACCATTTCATCATGAGCGGTGTCTCTACCCCCGGTGCATCCCAGCGGTATATACCCATCGGTACTTTATATACGTGGTGATTCTGAACTGCCTTCACGGTACTCCAATCCTGTCCAGGAATTCTATTTTCATATAAATCGTCCGGAATAAAGGTATCAAAATTACTCAGAAGAATAATATCTGGATTGATGCGATACACTTCTTCCATTGAAATATCTTTGTTGTTGCCGTTTGCTTCCTGCTCAAATGGATTGGCACCACCGCCAATTTGAATGGCTTCGTGAATAAAATTATTATTGCCTTGGAGACGCAGCTTGCTGTTTTTCAAAAACAGAATCGTTGGTTTATCTGCTTTTTCTACCTCTGCCTTGTGAGCTGTGATTTCACTATACGCATGATCATAGTACGCATTGAGCTGTTTTGCCCGATCCTCTTTTCCAAGCATCTGCCCAACAATGAGGAAGCTTTTTTTCAGGGTATCTACACTATCATTATTGATCATGACAGTAGGAATCCCGATTTGTTTCAGCTTATCGGCATCTTTTTCTTGATAAGACCAAAGCACAGCGCTGTCGATGCCTGCATTCGCTAAACTTTCCGCATGGATAGAAAAATCCTGTCCAATCATTTTGGCATCCAGTTGACCAAAGTGACTGTCCATTTTTTCCAGGAAGTGTCCTTTATAAGCTGACATAGCCCCTGGATGAACGGCGCCCAATCGATCGGCATTGCCATCCAGGGCATATACCACGGAAGCCCATGGAAGCGGTACAACAGCCATTTTCTTCACCGCTGGCATTTCTACCTCTCTCCCTGTAATATCCGTAATGGTGACCGTCTTTACCGGTGTCACAGGCTGCTGATTCTCCGTACTTCCGCACCCTCCAAAAACTGCAATCGCTCCTGCTAAAGCTGCAAAAAGTATAGCTTTCTGTATGTATTTCATCGATATTCTCCTCTAACTCATATAGAAAACAAGCCAACAACTCAGAAACCTCTTCATTTGAAAGCCACTAACGACTAAGCCCTGTCCTTCCTGAAATCAACCCCCAAGGCATAGAGACAGTTTTCTTTCCGTCAAAGAAAGGAAAGAGCCACGGATCACAATAGACAACATCTGCCCAATCTCGTTCTTTTACTAAATCAGACATATTTCGCAAAATATGGAAAGTATCGCCGCCAGGAGCACTTCGGATGAGCTTTTCCGATTCTTTCGACCAAGCTATAGAAGACAATCGAATCTGGGCATAGCCTTCGTGCCAAAGTGCATGAGCCACTCCCATAATCTGCACCGGTTCTCCTATAAAAAGGATATGCTCCTCATACTTTTTGGGAATGTCCATCCGATGAATCTGTAATTTCCGTTCGCCTTTTCCGTCCCGCAAAAGTTTCTGCACCTGCTTCTTCCATGTGGACCAGGCATGATCTCCCAATGGGCGAGATATGATACTGGGGGTTTGTAACCTTTCCTGCATCCACCTTGCGGCAGCAATCCCAGCGGTAGATACGACCCAATTCAGGACAGGAACGTTTCTTGCCGCTTGTTGTCCGTCCAAAATTACTTCATATCCAAGTTGGCGCAAGAAAGAAAATCCCTCTTCGAGGTCTGTCATAGGACCCGCTAAAAGCGGACTGTACCCCAAAATCTGCACCACTTTCTTCTTCTCTTTTAAAAGCCAATTCGCCTTACATCTGACCTGCTGCAATTCCGCCTGACTGACCCCATAGAGAGCATCATGAAATCCATCCGCTTCCCAATACACCGCCTGGTAGTCTTTCTCGCAAAGACTATCTGCCACACTCTCGCCATCCATGCCTATAAATGATGGTACGGCTGTGCCAATGAGGGAAACTCCGGAAAGCTTTGTTTGTTTCAACAAAGCATCTGTCTGTTTTTTCGTCGTATCTTCCATGCCAAAGACGAAATCACGGGTCACTACAGTCGGGTAGTACACGTGCTTCTGGTCTTCTGTCATATCACAATCACTCATGCAGCTGCGACACCCTGCTGGTGTAACCAGTACATTCGCCCATCGATGACGCCGCATCCAATCAGAAATTCCGGCTCCATCAGATACTGGTGGCGGTAGTTGGCTTGATAATTGAACGATTGTACCGGTTTCTTTAGGAAAAGTACGCATAAAGGTATCCGCATCCAGACGTTCTTTTTCTTCTTTCCCCAAAGGTCCCCGGTAAAAGCATTTTACAAGCACCCCCGTTTCCTTATATAAGTTTTCTTCCAAATTATGGAAATCCAGTCGTACTAAAATATCCAGGCAGGACAAGTAAAAAACTACCACCTGAACACCCGGCACAAGAGCGGCCTTCCTTAAGGCTTCTCGGATAATATCTTCAGCATTCCCCAGAATATAATCCGAATTTGTCAAACTGACATAACGAAATTGATGCAAAGTCCCCATTTCTTTCGCTAAGATATATGACTCCCGAATACAAGGAATGGAACCTGCCGCTACCACCATGACATCTTTACGCTTCCAAAATCTCGTCATGGCAATTTCTGCTTTAGAGCGCTTTTCAGCTTGAATCGTCTTCAAAGTAACTTCCCTCCGTTCATTTTATTTTTCTGCTTTAATTATCCCACATATCACCCACATACCGCTTATACTATTTTAATGAAAAAAATTCATGCTATCAAATTGAAGAATTGAAAGAATTGATTCAAAATAATTGAACAATGATTAAAGACTGATCTTGAATCATTGTAATCGGAGCCATCTTACATCCGATCAAAGACAATGTCCCTTCAATATATCCAGAAACAATTTGATCGCTGGGCTGATCCATTTATTTTTCCGATATCCATAAGCAGAAGAAATGGGAGCTGCCTTCATATCCGTTTCCAGTTCCACCAGCTCCCCTGTTTGGAGCTCCTTCTCCACCACAAATCTAGGCAAATAACAAATCCCCACATCATTCTTTGCCAAATTGATAATCGTCTGGGTACTGCGGATTTCAATCATATTTCCTAAACGAATATCTTTCTCCTCCAAATAAGCATTAAATTTTCGTCCCAGAGAACCCGGCATTGGCTGTACAATGGCAGATAACAGGGGAAAATCTTGATGAGGTGTAATAAAATCACTATAAGTTCGTTTTATCCGAGGTGAACCAAAGAGAACCAGTGGATAGGTCCCTCCCTTCTCCCACACGAGGCTGTCATCCACATCCTGTTCATTCAAGTAGAAGGCCCCTATATCGATCTGGTCATCTTTTAATGCCTCCTGCACATTTCGACTATTCATAGAGCGTAAGTACAGATGAACTCTAGGAGCTCGCTGATGGAAAACCTTCAAAATCTGCGGAAAACGAAAGCATAATAGCGATTCCGGTGCTCCCAGTCGAAGCGTTCCTTTACACTCTGCCAAGTCGGACTGAAAATTTTTCATCTTATCCAGTGCAGATAAAACTTCTTCTACATAAGGAATAAACTCTTCTCCCGCCTTTGTCAGCACCATGCGTCGTCCCACTTTTTCAAAGAGCATGGTATCCAGCTCCTTTTCAAGCTGATCCATATGAAAGGTAATTGTCGATTGGGTATAAGATAACTTTCTAGCTGCCCCAGAAAAACTCCCCTCACGTACAATCTCCTTAAAGGTTTGTAAATACCGCAAATCCATAAGTTTCCTCCGCTTCTTATAAAAAATGAGATTCATTTTAATCAATTGTATCACATTCGCTGTAATTATCTAATGATAAACATGCAACCAACCACCGTAGTTCAGAACTAACGAAACTTTTCAAACAAAAAGACCTCCATGCAAATCGCATGGAGATCTTTTTGTGGATCCAAGGGAAACGAGACGCTTTGTATTTTTTGCGCCTTTTATATCATTACACGGCCATGATGCCATTCTGATCGAAGTCGAGCACGAGGTAGCGCGCCGTCATCTTGGCGGAGCGGAATCCATCGACCATGGCTTCACCGACCATGTGCGCTTTCTCCGCCGGAGCGAAGGCGATGATGGTCGGGCCGGAGCCGCTGATGGTCGCTCCGTAGGCGCCGGAATACATGGCATTTGCAATGACCTGACGGGAGCCCGGGATGAGATCTAGACGATACGGGACATGGATGCAGTCGTCAAGGCCGAATTTCAAATACTCGGGCTTCTGATACATGAAGGCAGCCATCAGGAAGGAAACGGCACCGATATTATGCACAGCATCACTTCTGCTGTATGTCTTCGGAAGCACGGCTCTGGCTTTTTCCGTGTGAAGCTCGAAGTCCGGGATCGTGACGACTGCTTTCCAGTGGGACGGGATGTCGATGCTTTCCGCCGTGACATGGCCATCCTTCAGAAGTGCCATGCAGAAGCCGCCTAAGATCGCAGGCGCCGCATTGTCGGGATGCCCTTCCATCTCCGCGGTGATATTCAGGATCTCTTTCCTGTCGAATGGCTCACCCATCAGCAGGTTGGCGAGGAATACGCCGGAAGCAAGCGCCGCCGAGCTGCTGCCGAGGCCTCTGGCAAAGGGGATGCGGTTGATGAGGTACATGCTGCCGCCGGGGATCTTTTTCCCTGCCTTTTGGGCCGTTTCCGCCATCGCCTGAATGATCATGTTATCCATTCCGGAAGGGATCTGGTCTGCACCTTCCCCTTCTGCGCGGATCACGGTATCCTTGAGCTCTCGTCCTTCCTCGGGGACGAACTGGACGACATTATAAAGGCCGAGTGACATGCCGAGGGTGTCGAAGCCGCTTCCGATATTCGCCGTGGTAGCCGGTACACGGACGATGTATGTCTTATTCTCTGTCATCATTCATGACCCTCACAATATTCGCGACCTGGCGCATGCAGGGCAGGACCTGCAGGGCTTTTTCGACTTGAATGATATTTTCGCGAGGTGTATCCTGCGTGATGATCATCAGTTCTGCTGCGTCCTCGAAGCGGCTCTTCTGCACGACTTCCTTGATGCTGATGTCATGGTCGGCATAGGCAGAAGCGATCTGGGAGAGGACGCCCGTCACATCGTCGACGATCAAGCGGAAGTAGTAGGAGTTCTTCAGCTTCAGGGAAGAGTAGAATGGGATGCGCTTGGTTTCCGTCAGCATCATGCCGGTGCCGGTGGAGCCATTCATGATGTGTTTCGCGGTGGAAATCACATCTGCCATGACCGCACTGGCCGTCGGGAGCGAGCCGGCGCCGCGTCCGTAGAACATGACGTCATCGACGATGTTGCCGGTGACATAGATCGCATTGTAGGAGCCCTTGACGGAAGCGAGCGGATGGGTACGCGGTACGAAGGCCGGATAGACATTGAGCGCGATGCCATTGTCCTGACGGGTACCGACAGCGAGCAGCTTGATGGCATAGCCCATCTCACTCGCATACTGTACGTCCTTCTGGGAGATCTTCTCGATGCCTTCGACGAGTACGTCATCAAAAGTGACATTCGCACGGAAGCCGATGGAGGCGAGGATCGCGAGCTTTCTAGCTGCGTCGTAGCCGCAGACGTCATTGGTCGGGTCGGCTTCTGCAAAGCCCTTCTTCTGCGCCACGCGAAGAGCATCCGAGTAGCTGACGCCTTCTTCGTCCATACTGGAAAGAATGAAATTCGTCGTCCCATTCACGATGCCTACGATGCTTTCGATCTCATTCGCCGCCAGGGAATCGTGCAGCGGACGAAGGATCGGGATACCGCCACCGACACTGGCTTCGCAGGAGAAATTCACATGATTCTCCATCGCGGTATGCATGATCTCCGGTCCAAAGAGCGCCACGACATCCTTATTGGCACTGACGACGCTCATTTTGTGATTGAGTGCCTCAAAGATATACTCCTTGGCCGGATGGATGCCTCCCATGACTTCGACTACGATGCCGATATCGGGGTCGGCCATGATCTCTTCAAAAGAAGATGTCAGATGGACACCTTCCAAGAGAGGTACATTTTTGTACTTGTCCGGATGACGCACCAGTACATAGGTGATTTTCAGCTGACAGCCCAGCTGTTCTGCCATCATCTGGCTGTTTCTTTTGATGGTTTCAGCGACGCCGCTTCCGACGGTGCCGAAGCCAAGGAGTGCAATATTGATTGTTTTCATAAAATCTCCTCCTGATCAAGGATGCATTGAAAAGCGGGGAATGAGGGTGTCTCACGGATCGGGTTTGCGCTCTGCGCAAAACGCGATACCAATCACTATCTGCCAGCTATCTTCCCTATTCTCCTGCTTTCAGCATGGCTTCCTGAAGAACAACGGACTGAATTCCTTTCATGGACTTGACTGCATCTTCCAGAACTGATAAAGGTTCCGATGCATCTTCTATCTGCAAAGTCATGGTGACAGAGACGAGCTTCTCCCCCGCCCGGCTGCGGTTCATGGAAAGGATCTCGAAATTTCCTTTCATGACGCGTCGCATGAGGCGGGCAAAGTGAGGATACTCCTCCGTCATGACTGTGGACAGCATGGCGATCCTGAGCGCCCGGCTCCGGGCTGACGCTACATGATCTTTATATTTATAATAAGCACTGCGGCTCATATCGACTTTTTTGACAGCTTCATTGATGGATCCGCAGATCCCGTCATTCAGCAGCTCTTTCACTTTGATCGTTTTCTTGATGGCTTCCGGAAGTACCTTCAGATCCACCAGGTAAAATTCTTCTTTTCCTTTTTTCATAATGAACCGTATGGCAGAAAGGTATGGGGCGTGTCACAGACGGCCTGCTCCCCGCCCGTTTTCCTATTCTATAAATTGAAATAAAATCACCGCAGCGGCCACGGAGACATTGAGTGACTCGACCGTGCCCGCGAGCGGAATATATAAATTCATGTCGGTCATCGCGAGGAGCTCCTCGCGGATGCCGTTTCCTTCATTGCCAAAAACGAAGATCCCTTTCCGGATCTCTCCCACCGTTTTGTATGGGACGGCATTTGAAAGAGCTGTCCCGTAGAGCGCAAGACCGCTCTTTTCTCGGATCAGGGAGATCTGCTCCACTGTCAGATCTTCATAGACAGGGACGCGCAGAATGCTCCCCATGGAGCTTCGCACCGCTTTTTCCGCAAAAGGATCGGTGCATCCTTTCGTAAGAAGGACTGCCTTGACGCCGGCTGCCGCCGCACTTCGAAGGATCGTCCCCATATTGCCGGGGTCCTGCACCGCATCCAGTAATACGTAGTATCCCTCGAGCGGGTGCATCAGTTCTTCAATGTCTCTTTTTTCCTTAGAAGCCAAGAGCATGATGCCCTGTCCATGCTGTGTGCCGGAGATGAGCTTCATGAGTCCCTCATCGACTTTGAGAAAGCGCCAGGAAAGTGCTTCTCCCTCTTTCATGAGTGCCTGGAAGCGTTCATTCTCCAGCTGGTTTTCTGTGAAAAAACAGGTACATGCTTTCATGCCCTGACGGAGAGCATCCTCGACACTGCGAAGACCTTCCATCAGGAACATGCCATAGGCCTGCCGGTATTTTCTCTGCTTTAGCTGCAGTGCTTTTTTGATCCACTGGTTGCTGCGACTCCTTATTTCTTCGATCATCCTGTCCTCCAAAGCATCATGCCCTATCGGCGATACCATCCATAAAATCTGTGCGTGCATAGGCTACGAGGTTCTATAGGTGAAATGAGGTTCATAGGGAAGGAGGGCGTACTATCGCAAGCTCCCCCTGAACCCGCTAAGCCTGACAGTTTTCTTCCCTGGCCATGGACTCATCCGATGGTGAAATGTCCTGCCAGCTTCTCCCGCACGAATGCTTCTATATCGCCGCCCGGGAAAAGGAATCCGCGGATGCCCGCATTCTCTGCGGCTTCGACATCGCGTTTTCCATCCCCGAAAAGGACCGCCCGGTCTTTGTCTATGCCGTAGGCATCAAGCGCACGAAGGATCATCCCCGGCGCCGGCTTGCGGCAGCTGCATACCTGATCATACGCGGGAAGGGGCGCACCGGGAAGGTGCGGACAGTAGAAAAACTCTGTGATATGCCCGCCCCATTTTTGAAATTCTTCATTCATTTCCCGATGGAGCTGCCGAACCGTTTCTTCGGTGAAATAGCCGCGTGCCACACCGCTCTGGTTCGTCACGACAAAGAGAAGAAAGCCTGCCTTGGTGAGCTCGGCTACGATCTCCCTTGCGCCTTTCACCCAGCGCAGCTTCCTCATCTGATGCACATAGCCATCATCTTCATTGAGGACACCGTCGCGGTCAAAAAAGACCGCTTTTCTTCTGGTGTCCATCATTTCGTCCAGTCCATCTCATCGATGATCTGGCAGATAATATGCGCCGCGAGCATGTGGATCTCCTGAATGCGGGCGGTGACATCGTCGGGTACCACCAAAGAGGCATCGCACCAGAGTACCATGGCTCCGCCGGTCTTTCCGGTCGAGCCAATGGTCGTCAGCCCTTTTTCTCTCGCTATTTTCAGCGCTTCGAGCACGTCCGGACTGTTTCCGCTGGTAGAAATCCCCCAGAGGACGTCCCCCGGATCTCCGAGTCCTTCGACCTGACGGGAAAAAACGCGGTCAAAGCTGTAGTCATTCCCGACAGCGGTCAGGATCGAGGTATCTGTCGTGAGAGCGATGGCAGGAAGAGAGCGGCGCTCGTTATGAAATCGCCCGACAAATTCCGCAGCGATGTGCTGCGCGTCTGCAGCGCTGCCTCCATTGCCGCAGATGAGGATCTTGTGACCGGAGCGCAGGGCTTTTTCGCAGATCTTCGCCATATCTTCGATGACAGGATAGAGTGCGCGGCTCTTTTCCAGTGCTTTCTGATGGTCATCGAAGCATTTTTCTATGAGTGCTCTCATTTCTTTTCCTCACCCTGACCGGCCTTGGACGAAGGCTGCTGATTGGTCATCAGATTCTGAAGCTCCTGCATGAATGTATTGATATCCTTGAATTCGCGATATACGGAAGCAAAACGGACATATGCGACCTGATCGAGCTTGCAGAGCGCATCCATCACGATGTTGCCGATCTCCGTGGTCGGAAGCTCACGCTTCGGATCGTTGCGGATCGTATGTTCCACCAGATCGATGATCTCTTCGATCTGAGCAGAGGATACATTCGTCTTTTCACAGGCTCTGGTGATACCGTTACGGATCTTGGATCTATCGAAAAGCTCACGCTTGCCATTCTTTTTGATGACACGAAGCGGCAGTTTTTCTACGGTCTCATACGTCGTGAAACGGCGTCCGCAAGAGAGGCACTGACGGCGGCGGCGAATGGCTGCGCCTTCATCCGTATCTCTGGAGTCTGTCACTTTCGTATCTCTGCTTTTACAGAATGGGCATTTCATATCGAATTCTCCTTCTTAGAGTTAACAAAAAGCAAAATCAATAAAAGCCACACTGCATATGCGGTGTGGCTTTTCAGACAGGTAGAAAGAGCCGGTCTGTCTCCGGTCAGGAGAATACGGATGCGATCATGGTCCGCATCCTCCCTCTCTGTTCCATATGGTGTCGCATCAGAAAGAGAGTCATCCATGAGAGCAGTCAGACGGCGTATTTTCCCTTATTTTCTGAGGAATTCCGGAACCGCAATTCCCGTGCTCGGGCGGACAGCATTGCTGAATCTGTTTCCTGCCTGCGCCGGAGCCTGTGCTTTTTTCTTTTCGCCGAAGCCGGTTGCAATGACAGTGATCCTGACGGTATCGTTATCGAGGGTATCATCGACAGAAGTACCCCAGATGATATTGGCATCCGGATCGGCTGCTTCGGTAATGATCTGGGATGCTTCGTTGATCTCAAAGAGTCCCAGGTCTTCATTGCCGGTGATATTGATGATGATGCCTTTCGCGCCATCAATGCTGCGTTCGAGAAGCGGGCTGTTGATAGCCATGGAAGCGGCGTCGCTCGCACGGTTGTCGCCGGTGCCGATGCCGATGCCCATGAGCGCTTCGCCCTGGTCACTCATGATGGTCCGAACGTCTGCAAAGTCCAGGTTAATGATGCCCGGTACGGTGATCAGGTCGGAAATGCCCTGGATGCCCTGACGGAGTACATCATCCGCGGTCTTGAAGGCATCCTTCAGAGATGCTTTCTTATCCATGATCTGCAACAGCTTGTCATTCGGTACGACAAGGATGGCATCGACGCTGTTCTTCAGACGTTCGATCCCTTCCTGGGCATTTCTTGCTCTGACCTTGCCTTCGAATGTGAATGGTTTCGTCACGACAGCGATGGTGAGCGCGCCCAGCTCTCTGGCGCACTGTGCAGCTACCGGAGCCGCACCTGTACCTGTACCGCCGCCCATGCCGGCAGTGACGAAGACCATGTCTGCGCCCGCCAGTGCTTTGGAGAGATCTTCCTTGGATTCTTCGGCTGCCTGTTCACCGACTTCCGGTTTTGCACCGGCGCCGAGACCCTTGGTCAGCTTTTCACCGATCTGAATCTTGTTATCTGCTTCGGATTTATTCAAAACCTGGGTTTCGGTATTGACTGCAATAAATTCGACCCCTTTGACCTGGGCATCGATCATGCGGTTGACTGCATTATTTCCGCCGCCACCTACACCAATTACTTTAATGTTTGCCATTTCAGACTGTTCCATGTTCGCTCCTCCTTCAGGATATTTTGCGTCATGTATGTAAGGAAACGCTGATTAACTCAGGATGTTATCCACCTATATTACATTTCTGCTAATCATATGTACCATTGTACAATACTTTCCACAAGTTCGCCACCGGTAGAATGAGACAATTTGCAATTTTCCCGGTTAAAATCTCTATTTTTTCAGTTTTATAAAGGGAGAGGAGAGATTGGCGTCCACATATTCCACGGAAAGGCCGCGCGCCTTCACATCCCCTACCATATTCTCGGCCAGTTTGGCCTGCGCTTCCATGTCACTTCCGCTGCCAAGTCGGACGGTGATGCCATCTCTGGTATAAGCGCGTATGTTTTCCGGATTTCCGATATTGATCTCCGAAAAGAACCGCTGCCCTTCCGGAGAGAGTGCATTGAGAAAAGCGAGTGCTTTGTCCAGGTCTTCCTGCAACACGGTATCTCCGAGGAGCAGGTTTTCCATGCGCTTGCCTGTGATCATAGCGACGTCGCCCTTCCGGATCGACTGCACGGAGTCGATCACCATGCCCTCTTTGTCCAGCACGACGTAGCTGTACTCCGCCTGCATGATGGCCAGCGGCTCTCTGTCTTCGATGTGCACTTCGAGGACGAAGGGAAATCCACGGCTCACCTCGACATGAGCCACACGAATGTCATGAGAAAGACGCTCTGCCAGGCCGGAGGCGCTGATCTGCAACACATTGACCGGCTGGCGGATCTGCCCTTCGAAAAGAATATCCTCCATCGTGAGCGCCTTCGTGCCGGTGAGATGGATATAGCCTAAGGGCATCGGCAAAAGAAATATGCCAAGTGCCGCAAGAAGAAGTCCGCCGCCTGCGAGCAGGCTGGACTGCCTGATACGGAATCCCTTCCTTTTCTTTTTGCGCGATACCCGGGGTGCCTCCTTCGCTTCTATGTCTCGCGAAGGATCTTCCGGTGTCACTTCCGTCTCTTCCCGCGGCTTCTGCTCGGGGATCTTTCCTTCATGCAGCTCGCGCCGGAAATCATTGAAGCTTTTAAAATTATCCATAAGAATCAAATCCTGTTTGTATAAGGTTTTACGGGAACGCTGATTAAATCGCAGAGTCGAATTTCATATGGTTTTTTATACATAGCTTCGTCATCATCCTCCTTAAATAGCTCGCTATTCGCGTCAGATGATTCCTTGCTCTGTATAAAAATCCAAGAATGAAATCTGACAACGATTTAATCAGTGTTTCCTTAGGTGTAAGGTTTGCGTTTTAAGGGGGCATCCGTAGGACGTGCCGTCCCCGGTCACTGAGATCACACCTTATCCAAACCCGCTTCGAGGAGAATTTTTTCGCAGAGCGAGGGGAATGAGATCCCCGCCGCTGCGGCAGCCTTCGGGACGAGGCTCGTCGCCGTCATGCCCGGGATGGAATTGGCTTCCAGAAGATGCGGGCGGCCGTCGCGATCCGTCTTGAAGTCGAATCGGCACGCACCATCACATTCCGCCATGCGATAGCCGGTCTCTGCAAGACGGCTCATCTCTTCCGCAAGCGCCTCCGGGATCGGAGCCGGGACGAGGTAGTCTGTCGCGCCCTTGGTGTACTTGGAGTGGTAATCATAAGACCCCGAATGCGGACAGATCTGAATGACCGGCAGTGCTTTGCCGTCCAGCACGGAAACGGTGAATTCGTCTCCGGAAAGGAAAGCCTCTGCCAGGATCCTTGGTTCTACCGAGAAGACACGGTCGATCGCCTCTTTCAGATCTTTTTCTTCCTTTACGATCTCGATGCCGATGGTCGATCCTTCACAGGCGGGCTTGAGGACGACAGGAAGTGTGAAGCTCTTGCGAATGTCTTCTTCGATATTCTCCTTCCCATCCTTCAGATAGTAAGGCTTGGAGAAGGCCATGGGGAGACCCGCCTGCTTGAAGAAATGGCTGCTCATGATCTTATCCATGGTGATGGCGCTCGAGGTCACACCGGAGCCCGTGTATGGGATGCGAGCGAGCTCGAGTACGCTCTGGATGGTGCCATCCTCCCCGTACTTGCCATGCAGCGCAATGAATACGGCATCTGCCTTCGCTTCTTTCAGCTGCTCCACCACATGGTGCGGGTCATACTCCATAGAAATGGCCTGATAACCAATGGAGGTCAGGGCTTCTAAAATGGCCTTCCCTGTATTTCTGGAGACTTCCGCCTCTCTGGAGGGTCCTCCCATGAGGACCACGATTCTGCTCTCTTTAGTAATCACTTTTTCAACCCTTTATCCTTCACCAACTGAATGAGCTCTTCCCCTGCGCGGTAAATACTGCCAGCGCCCATGGTGATGATCATATCCCCCGGCTTTACAAAGTCGTAAAGCGCCTGAGACACGCCTTCCACCGTTTCCACATAGTGGATCTCCTTTTCCGGCAGACGCTGATGAACCAGTGAGGGGATCAGATGTCCGTCGACACCTTCGATCGGCGCCTCACTCGCCGCATAGATATCGGTGAAGAAGAGTACATCCGCATCATCGAATGCTTCGGCAAACTCCTGCTGCAGAAGCTGCGTGCGGGAATAGCGGTGCGGCTGGAAGGCGCAGATGATGCGATGATCGCCTGTCTCTCTCGCTGCTTTCAGAGTCGCTTTGATCTCTGTCGGATGGTGTGCATAGTCATCGACCACCCAGAGATCATTTTCTCTGGATTTCGTCTCGAAGCGTCGCTTCACTCCCACGAAGTGAGACAGCGCCGTCTCGATCGTTTCCATCGGGATGCCGCAGTAGAGCGCTGCGATCACGGCGCCAAGCGCATCACGGATATTATGCGACCCCGGGATCTGAAGCTCGATGGTGCCGAGCGTCTTTCCCTCGTGCACCACATCGAAAAGAAGATGCCTGTTTTCGTATCGCTTGTTCACGGCTCGATAGTCAGCTTTTTCATTGAGCCCATAGGTGATGCAGGTCTTATGGATCTCGGGCAGGATCGCGCATACGCCCTCACTGTCAGTGCATACGATGGCGACACCGTCCTCATAGCAGATATGGCTGATAAATTCGGAGAATGCACGGCGGATATTTTCGACGCTGCCATAATGATCCAGATGGTCATCCTCGATATTCGTCACCACCGTCATATAAGGGGAAAATTTCAGGAAAGAACCGTCGCTTTCGTCCGCTTCCGCGATGACATACTCGCCCTTTCCGAGAGAGGAATTTCCTCCAATATAGCTGGCTGCCGCCCCGAGAACGATCGTCGGGTCTTTGCCTGCTTCATAGAAGATCTGTCCCACCATGGCAGAGGTCGTGGATTTCCCATGGGCGCCCGCGACAGCGATGCCTTTGCCCCAGTGGAACATGGCCGCCAGCACGTCCGAGCGATGGAATACGGGAATGCCAAGGCGTCTCGCTTCCAGAAGCTCCGGATTTTCTTCGGAGATCGCCGAAGAAATGACGACGCAGTCTGCGCCCTTCACATGAGACGCTTCATGCCCGATATAGATCTCTGCGCCTTTTTTTCGGAAATCGCGCAGAAAGGGAGAGTCTGCCACATCGGAACCGGAAATGCGCTCCCCCTTATCCAGCAGAATGACGGCCAGCGCACGCATGCCCATACCGCCGATCCCTATGAAATGGAATGAATGATACTTCGTGAGGTCCATAATCGTCTTCCTTTATTTAATGAGCGACAGTGCAAGTCTTGCGATATCCTCTCCGGCATGCACTTTTTTCAAAGTGCCGATGGACTTCTCCATCGTCTGAAGATCTTCGGGATGCTCGCGAAGCGCTGTGATATTTTCAATGAATCGGGCGCCTGTGACGTCCTTATCCAGAATCATTTTCGCCGCGCCCGCCTCGGAAAAGACGCGGGCATTGTATGTCTGGTGATCCTCTGCCGCATAGGGATATGGGATCAGGATGGCCGGCAGCTCTCTCGCTGCGACTTCCGCCAGACTGATGGCTCCCGCGCGGCAGATGATGAGATCGGCGGCTGCAAGCGCATTCGGCATATGGTACTCATAGCGGATGATGCGGCTCGCAGAGCCATAGTGTCCGTCCTCCGCGCAGCCGAGTGCACTCGTGATCTTGTCATATTCCAGCTCACCCGTCACATGGTAAAGGCACAGGTCCTTCACATCTTTGAAGTGGCGATGCACATCCAGCATGGCGGTATTGATCGTCCTCGCTCCGCGGCTGCCGCCGGTGACCAGTACCATGAAGGTATCCGGCGAAAGCCCGAGCGCCCTGCGGGATGCCTCCCGCTTGGCTTCCATAATGTCGGGACGGATCGGATTTCCTGTATAGATGCATTTCTCCGGATGCGGGAAACGGGGAGCGGCTGCTTCATAGCCCAGCGCGATCTTATCGACCACACGGGAAAGGATCTTATTCGTGATCCCGGGGATCACATTCTGCTCCTGGATCAGCGTCGGTATATGAGACAGCGCTGCCGCCATCAGGATCGGCCCGCATACATAGCCGCCCGTCCCGATGACTACATCCGGTGCGAAATCCTTCAGGATCCGGCGCGCCTTGAAGAGGCTCCCTGCCGCATGACACAGGATGCTGATATTTTCCAGCGTCAGCTTCCGCTTCAAGCCCGAAACCGGCAGCGAGGCGAAACAATACCCTTCCTTCGGAATGATACGTGACTCCATCCCATTCGGCGTGCCCACGAAAAGAAATTCTGTTTCTTCCAGTTTTGCTATTTCCTTAGCAATGGTGATGGCCGGGTAAATATGTCCCCCCGTACCGCCGCCAGATAAAATAACCCGTTTCATGAATGCTCCGTTATAATCAGTGAGAAAACAGGGATCAGGGATCAGCCTTGGAGACGTCAGATGTCAGGTGTCTGGCTTCTGACATATTTTCTGACCCCGACCCATTTACATAAGGCTCTTTACGTTTTTCTTAAAATCCATGCCGCGCTCTTCCATATTCTTGTACATATCGAAAGAAGAGCAGGCCGGTGAAAGGATGACGACATCCCCCGGTCTCGAAAGCTTCTGCCCGAGGAGGACGGCCTCTTTCATAGAGGATACGCGGTGGATCGAAGAGACGCCCGCCTCTCTGGCCGCTTCCTCGAAACGCTCAGCCGCCGCTCCCAAAAGGATGAGCTCTTTCGTATGAGAGCGCACGGTCTGCATAAAATCAGACAGAGGCGTGCCCTTATCATGACCGCCGGCGATCAGGATGACCGGCTTGTCGAAGGCTTCCATGCCTTTGGTGGCTGCATCGGTATTCGTAGCCTTGGAATCATTGTAGTAGGAAACGCCATCCAGCTTGCGAACAAATTCGATGCGGTTCGGAAGAGCGGCAAAGGTCTTCAGCGCCTCTATGATGACAGCCGTGTCGACGCCGCCCTCATGCGCCAGAAAAGCGGCAGCCAGACAGTCCTCGATATTCTGTTTCCCTTTCAGCAAGAGCTCTCCTGCGGTGCAGAGAGGGATGGTTTCTCCCCGTCTCTTCAGCACGAGACGGTCACCGGAAAGGCATGCGCCTTCTTCGACTCCGTGCGATGTGGAGAGCAGGCACACATGGGTGTGCGTTTCCGCCTGCTTTTTCAGCATCGGTGTATAGGGATCATCGGCATTCAGAAGGATGCAGTTTGTTTCGTCCATATTTTCAAAAATCCGTGCCTTGGCTGCCACGTAGGCCTCCATGGTGTGATGACGTTCCAGATGGTCGGGCGTGATATTCAGGATGACCGCCGCCTTCGGCTGGAAACGGGTGATGAATTCCAGCTGGAAGCTCGAAACTTCCGCTGCGATCAGCCCATTCTCCGGCACCAGCTCGGCTTCGCGGGAGAGGGAAATCCCCAGATTCCCTGCCAGAGCAAAAGGTCTCCCCGAGTGCGAGAGCATGCTGCCAAGAAGCGTCGTGGTCGTGGTTTTCCCATTCGTCCCCGTGATGGCAAGGATCGGCGCTTTCGTCACGCGAAAGGCCAGCTCGACTTCGCTCAGGACAGGGATGCCCCGCTTCATCGCCCCCTGAATCACGACATTTTCCGCCGGGATGACAGGAGAAACGACGACGGTATCCATCCCGTCCAAAAGGCTCTCCGACTGCGCGCCGAAGCAGAACTCCGCCCCGAGTCCGATGAGCTCTTCTTTTTCTTTTGTATTCTGTATCTGATCTTTCAGATCAGAAATCACGACATGGGCTCCATGACGGAGAAGTACATGAGCCGCGCCAAGGCCACTGATGCCGGCGCCCAGAATCAATACATTTTTCAAAGCATACCTCCCATGATAGTAAAACATGGATAGTCGATGGGGACTGGTGACTAGGGACTAGTAGCCAAGGATTAGGGATCGGCGCGAAAGTATCCGATTTCATACATCATCCTGCCGTCTCTTAGTCTCTTAGTCTTCAGTCTTTTAGTCTCCCAGTCTCTCAGTCTATGGCAGTGCATAGATTGCCAGCATCAGGCTGCCTGCCGCGGCGAGGCCCTCGAAGATCCAGAAGGACCAGACGACGCGGACTTCGCTCCAGCCGGAAAGTTCGAAATGATGGTGTAGCGGACTCATCTTGAAGACACGCTTGCCCGTTGTTTTGAAAGAAATGACCTGAATGATAACAGATAAGGCCTCCAGCACAAAAATCAGTCCGAGGAAGGCGAGCAAGAGCTCCGTCCGGGTCATGACCGAGATCCCGGCGATGGCTCCGCCGAGGGCGAGCGAGCCGGTATCCCCCATGAAGACCTTGGCTGGGTGATAATTGAAGAAAAGGAAGCCAATGCAGGCCCCTGCCAGAATGATGATAAAATAACCGAGGTCATGAAACCCTGTCATATAACAGAAGACCGCATAGGCCGTAAACGCGATGACGCAGCAGCCGGAAGCCAGTCCGTCCAGCCCATCCGTCAGGTTCACCGCATTCGATGCCCCCACAATGACAAGAACGACGAAAGGATAGTACAAAAGTCCGATGGAAATATCCATGTCCGTGAATGGGATCGCGATCGAGTAAGGGAGGTGCAGTGTATCTACGACGCCCCAGCAGAAGAGCACAGCGAGGATCAGCTGCCCCAGCATTTTCTGCTTGGCCGTCAGCCCCAGATTTCTTTTCTTTTCTGCTTTGATGAAATCATCGAGAAATCCTAAAAGTCCATGCCCCAGCGTCAGGAAAAGAAGCCAGAGGACCGATGGATCCAAGAGGCGGTTGAAAAGCACCACCAGCACCATCGCTGTCAGCATGAAGAGACCGCCCATGGTCGGAGTGCCGCTCTTGGCCCGATGAGACTTCGGACCTTCGGTGCGGATCGACTGGCGCGCCTTCAATTTTTTCAAAAGCGGAATGCCCACCCATCCGCAGATGACGGTGAGGACCGCTGCTTCCAGCAGGTATATACAATAATTACTTTCCATCCTTTGTCAGAACTCCCCTCAAGAGCATTGGTACTTTTTCCATATGCATATAGTGCGAACCCTTCACCAGCACAGCATCCCCGGCCTTCGCCAGATCCGCCAGCTTCTCTGCCGCTTCTTCACAAGTGTCATAAGAGAAAACGGACGTCATGCCGTCCTCTTTGGCACCCAAAGCCAGATGACGAGAGAGCGGTCCCACCGTGATGAGGCCGTCAAAGCCCATAGCGGCGGCTTTCTTTCCCGTTTCCTGATGCAGCGCCTCTTCCATCTCGCCCAGCTCTCCCATATCGCCAAGCACCAGGTAGTGATGCGAAGCGGGGATCTGCTTGAGCGAGCCGAATGCCATTTCCATGGAGAGCGGATTCGCATTGTACGAGTCATCCATGACGGAAATCCCAGCGATGGAAAGCAGTGTCTGACGCTGACCGATCGGATGGAAATCCGCAAACGCTCTTTGAATTTTCCGGCTATCCACGCCAAGGACGCGGGCTGCCGCGATGGCAGCCAGTGCATCGTAGACATTGTGTACGCCGAGAAGATGGAGCTTCACACGAAATGCTTCATCAAAGGACGTGCAGATGAACTGGGTTTGCGAAGCCTCATAGCGCACATCTGTCCCGCGGACGGTATAGCGCCCTTCGAGGCCATAGGAAATCACGCGCCCCTCGAAGCTGTCTCCCATCGCTTTGACGAAGGGGTCGTCTCCATTCAGGATCGCCGTGCCATCCTTCGGCAGTGCTTCGATGAGCTCGGCTTTTGCTTTCGCAATATTTTCCTGACTGCCCAGGATCCCGATATGCGATGTGCCGACATTGGTCACGATACCGATGGTCGGACTGGCGATCGCGCAAAGCTCTGCGATCTGGCCGAAGCCGCGCATCCCCATTTCTACGACGCAGACTTCCGTCTCTTTCGTCATAGAGAGGAGCGTCATGGAAAGGCCGATCTCATTATTGAAATTCTTCTGTGTCGCGCAGACATGAAAACGAGACGACAGGAGCGCTGTCGTCATGTCTTTCGTCGTTGTTTTTCCATTAGAACCCGTGATGCCGATCACCGGTACATGGAAACGCATACGGTGAAAATGGGCGAGGTCTTCCAGTGCCTTCTTCGTATCCTTCACGAGAAACGCTGACACATCAGAAGGCACATCCGCGGCAAAAGAGGCATCCGAAAGGATGACCCCCGAAGCCCCTTCTTCGCACGCCTTTTTCAGAAAGGCATGCCCATCAAAGTTTTCTCCTTGAAGAGCCAGAAACAGATTGCCCGCCCTGATGGTGCGGGTATCGGTACTGACCCCGTCCATAGACGGCTCCCTGCCGCGCTGGAGCAGCTGCGCCCCGCAGGCTCTTTCTATTTCTTCTATCGTAAATGAAGCCATGAATTTCACTCCTTCAGTAGTTTTCCCAAAAGCGAGCCGCCTTACTGCTTCAGTGCTTTCCGCGCTTCTTCCCTATCGTCGAAATGAATGGTCTTGTCTTTCAGGATCTGGTAGTCTTCATGGCCCTTGCCGGCGATGAGGACGATATCGTCACCCTTGGCGAGGGAAATCGCCTTCTGGATGGCGCTTCTTCTGTCGACCACCACTTCCACCTGCAGAGACGGCTTCTCCGCCTTCACTTCTTCGACACCGGCTGCCACTTCCTTCACAATGGTCTCCGGGTCTTCCGTGCGCGGATTATCACTGGTCACGATCGCCACATCCGCATAGCGGGCAGCGATGCGGCCCATGATCGGACGCTTCATCTTATCACGGTCGCCGCCGCAGCCGAAAACGACCAGAATACGATCCTTTGTGATTTCCTGTGCGGTCGTCAGGATCTTCTCAAGGCCATCCGGGGTATGCGCGTAGTCGACCACGACGGTGAAGGACTGGCCCTCATCGATCAGCTCGAAACGCCCCGGCACACTGTGGAATGTCTTCATAGCAGCTGCAATGGTTTCCATGGAAATTCCTTCGGAAAGCGCCGCGCCGATCGCCCCCAGGGTGTTATAGATATTGAAACGGCCTGCCAGTCTCGTCTCGAACTGGTAGGTTTTCCCTTCATAGGTCACTTTGAAGGCAGAAGACTTGCCGGTGAACCGGCTGTCAAAGGCATACAAATCCGCCGTCTTGTCGCTCATGCTGTAGGTGTGAAGATCCGCCACCTTCTGATCGACAGCGTCCATCATCACATGGGCATACGGGTCATCCACATTCACCCACGCTGCCTTATTGCCCTTCGTCTGTCCCGCCGAAGACACCTTCTCAAAAAGGATGGCCTTGGCTTTTGCATAGTTGTCCATCGTCTTATGGTAATCCAGATGATCTTCCGTGAGGTTCGTGAAGACGGCATTATCAAATTCCACGCCTTCGACGCGCCCCATGACGAGCGAATGGGAAGAAACCTCCATGCACACATGGGTGACCTTTTCTTCTGCCATCTGCCAGAGCAGACGCTCCAGATCGATGACATCCGGCGTGGTATTGTGCGTCGGCAGCTCCTTATCCCCGATCAGGGCATGGATGGTGCCGATAACACCGGTCTTGTAGCCCGCCTGCTCAAGGATATGGCTCACGACATGGGTCGTGGTGGTCTTGCCATTCGTCCCCGTAAGGGCGATCATGCGCATCTTGCGCGACGGATAGTCAAAGAAAAACGGTACCATATCTTCCATCGCTTTTCTGGTATCTGCCACATAGACGACAGTGACCCCTTCCGCTGCCTTCACCTCTTTGGAAGCCACGATGGCTTTCGCCCCCAGCTTCACAGCAGAGTCCACGAATTTGTGTCCATCCACATGCGCCCCCTCGAGGCAAAGGAAAAGGCTCCCCTCTTTCACCTGACGCGAGTCCGCTGTCACATCCAAGATCTCAATATCTGTAGCGCCTTCCGTGCGCAGGATCGGCGTTGTTTTCAGTAATTCTGCTAATTTTTTCAAAACAGTCACCTCTGGTTTTGTATTTAGGAAACATAGACACCACTACCGGATGTCATCCGCGCTTCCTGTATTCTATGAGTCATGCTTTTGAAATCATCACGGCATGCGCCATCACCTCCAGCAGAGATGACGCTCGAATGCCACTCATTATATTAGCTTAAATCTATGGCAAGCACAAGGGGCTGTGAAAGATGAAATTTCATTTTCACAGCCCCTTTCTTGTGTAGTTCACTTCTATCTGCTTATTTTTTAACCCCACTGATTCATGGTAAGAAAGGTTCGTCAGGTTTGACAAGTGTGGTGCGGCGCATTTCGTCATCCTGAACGGAGAAAAACGTCGTATGTTAGGGAAACGCTGATTCAATCGCAGAATCAGATTTCATATGGATTTTTATACATAGTGTCGTCGACATTCTCCTTAAATAGCTCGCTATTCGCGCCCTCTGTTTCCTCGCTCTGTGTAAAAATCCAAGAATGAAATCTGATAACGATTTAATCAGTGTTTCCTTAAAAATGGCTTATCTGAAATTATGAGAACTGAGTCGAAGAATCTAAGCGCCGCAGAGTTTTTAAGGAAACACCATTGCCCAAAATGGGAAACCCGTTGAGCCTTTTGAACCCGCAGAACCTTCCGAACCCATTTCTCTATCTTCCTTTGTTCGGGCGTGGTTTGGCGGGATCCGCACTGCCATAGACCGCACGAACAGGCAGGCTCATCTTGAGCTTCTGCTCTGCGATCTGCTGGATGCGTACCGGTGCCTCCAGACGGGACACCTCGAGCTTATCCACCGCATTCTCCTTCGCCATCGTCATGACCTCGCTGCGGATACGCTGCATTCTGTATTCCTCCTGAATATTGATCCCACTCAGGAAGACCAGCAGCATCACGGGAAAAAGGATCATCAGCGTCCCCAGAATGACGTCATGGAAAAAATAGGAAGAGTCAGACCTCTCGCGCTCGATCCGGCGAGGCGCGGCGACGCTTTCCGGCATCGACGGTATGTAATCCATGACTTGCACTTCCTGTACCATACGATATCTCTCCCATCTTTTTCAGACTCTATATCTCAGGCTGAAGGAAACAGGGCCAGATCCCCGGTCGCTCCCTACACTCTTTCTACAACACGCAGGACCGCACTTCTCGCACGCGGATTCTCCTCGATCTCTTTCGCACTCGGCTTTTGCGCCTTGCCGATGGACTTCACCAGACGATGGTGGTGGCACACACAGACAGGCAGCTCCGGCGGGCAGATGCAGTCCCTTTCCATTTCCTTGAAAGCCTTCTTGATGATGCGGTCTTCCAGTGACTGGAACGTGATGACGCCGACGCGTCCCCCCACTTTCAGGTGGGAAACGCAGGCTTCCATCGTGTCCTTCAGGATCCCCAGCTCGTTATTTACCTCGATACGGATCGCCTGAAACGTGCGCTTCGCCGGATGCGGACCATTTCTTCTGGCATGCGCCGGAATGGCCGCCTTGATGACCGAGACCAGATCATCCGTCGTCTCGATGGGCTTCTTCTCACGGAATTCACAGATAAACTGCGCGATCCGCTTCGACCATCGCTCTTCCCCATACTCCCAGATGATGCGCGCAAGCTCTTCCTCTTCATACGTATTCACGATCTCATACGCCGTGCGCGGATTCCTCTGATCCATGCGCATATCGAGCTTCCCGTTATTCATATAAGAGAATCCACGGCTGCCGTCATCGAGCTGATGGGATGACACCCCCAGATCGAAGATGAAGCCATCGACCTTGTCGATCTCAAGCGAGGCCAGGATATCATGGATGTGAGAAAAATTATCCCGCACAAAGAGATGCCGGCAGGCACAGCCGGAAAGACGGTGAGAAGCCGCCTCGATCGCTTCTTCATCCTGATCGACGCCGATCAGAAGCGCATCCGGAGCGAGCTTCTCCGCCATAGCGAAAGAATGTCCGCCGCCCCCTAAGGTGCAGTCGACATAAATGCCATGTGGATCCGTCAGGATCCGGTCGATCATTTCGTGCAGAAGCACGGTGGTGTGTTGAAATTCCATAAATTAGTCCTCGAAAAAAGGTGAAAGGTGAGCCCGTGGGGCGTACCGTTCCTTGATAGGCAATGCTATTAAGTTAAGCGGAAGAACGTTCTTGGCTCCCCATCGGGGGAGCTGCCCGAAGGGCTGAGGGGGCTACGTAGCGGTATTGCATGAAAGTGTTGGAATATCGATAGCATCGGACTATTCAACATAGCACGCTATACCGCTAGCATGCCCCTATTGCCTTCGGCACTTCCCCCGAAGGGGGAAGCAAGACGTTACGTAACTAACGATTTCCTTAACTTAATAGCATTACCTTGATGGGGGATGAAAGCTCTGCTCGAATAGGGCAAGGCGGCATGAAAGACAGATGGAGAAAGCGTGAGTCCCTAGTCACTCACCCCTAGTCACCAGTCACTCCCAAACCTCACAGATCAAAATTCAGCGGAAGGTCGAGAGCATCCGCGATCTCTGCGATATCCTCGCCCTCTTCGTCCTGACGCAGGAGCTCCGGATCCCAGATCTCGATGATGGGCCCCGTCCCCACGATGCAGGCTTCCTTCTTCAGCTGGGCAAATTCACGAAGGTGGGCAGGGATCAGGATACGCCCCTGGCGGTCGCACTCCATCTCCGTCCCGCGGCCGATCAGATGACGCATGATCTTGCGGACATTACGGTTCGTGAAGGGTAGCTTCTGCAGCCGGGCGATCAAGGCATCCCAGCGCTCTTTCGGATAAATATTGAGGCAGGTATCCAGACTTGGAGCCAGCACAAAACGACTTCCCAGCTCTTCTCTGAATTTCGCTGGAAGGATCATGCGCCCCTTGGCGTCTATGGTATGAGAATATTCATTCATAAACATATCCTTCCACCTCCTCCACATTTACCCACATTCTACCACAATCCCCCACCCTGTGACAACGAAAATTTTTCAACCCCATCATTTTTCCATCTGCTGCCCATGCATTGATTTTATCGATGTTTTCAGCGCTTTCTACCTGAAATCAAACCACTCCCCGCTATGATTTCTTCCGTTTTTCGAAAAACAGGCAAAATAAAAAATCCCCACTCGGGGGATTTTCCTTTCCTGCATGGAAGTTCAGCGGAAGAAACCAAAGGGATCTCCACACATCATGACCTCCTTTGCCCTCAAAGAAAGAAAGCACTCTCGCAGGTGATATGATCCCCCTAAAGCAGTTTGGTTATTTACCTTGTCTGCTTTAGGGGGATCATATCATTTCGGTTCATCTTTTTTGTTTGTTCTTCCCCTTTCCCGTATCCCAAGCCTTCCCCCATGGGGAAGGTGGCGAGCGCAGCGAGCTGGATAGGGTTCTAGCGGCATGAAAACCAGTGGAACGAAATAGACAATGCGTATGTCCTCAAGTACGCCGTTAACGAAAGTACCCTATCCACCGCTAGCGCGGTCCCCCTTCCCCTAGAGGGGAAGGCTGCGATACGAGAATACCATCTTCTAAAAAAAGACGGCGAAACCGCCACCTCACCCCTGAACCCTGAACCAAATGAAAGCAACGTAAAAAGGAGCTGTGAAGAAATGAGGATTCATTTCTTCACAGCTCCTTTTTTTATTGTCGTATTTTGGATAAAACAGTCTTTCTTCCGTCATCCGCACTTATTTATGCGATGATAGAGTAACAATGCCTTGGCACTGCGGTTTCCAGAGAAACTGTTTTTCCGCTGTGCAAGGACGATCCCTCGGCTTCGCTCGGGATGACGATATGGGGCGGCGCTCGTCCAACATGAGTTTTCATCCAGATTTGGAAGCCAACCTCCGCCCCTTCGGGGCACCTCCTTCCAGAGGAAGGAGGTAGAATGTCGCATTACCCCGTATCATCAGCCTTCCTTTTCCACATCCATCCCCTGCAGGACGAGCTGTTTCTCGTCTTTTCTCATATGGAAGAACCGATAGACATTGTGCGCGGCGCGCTTATTCATGCCCGCTACCTTGGCGAGCTCCTCTTCGCTCGCTTTTTTCATTTCATCGAGCGAGCGGAAGGCATGCCAGAGGGCGTTCCGGCGGTTTGGACCGATGCCTTCGATGTGGTCAAGGACGGACTCCGTATTTCTTTTGTTCGTCCATTTCCGGTGATAGGTGATGACGAAGCGGTGGGCTTCGTCGCGTATGAACTGGAGAAGCTGGAGAGCGGGCTCATGGTGATCGAGGACGATCGGGATGTCGCTGCCTTCTACGTAGATCTCTTCGATACGCTTGGCGAGCCCGATGACGGGTGCGTTGCAGCCCGCCTCGCGTATCACGGGAATGGCCGCATGCATCTGCCCCAGGCCGCCATCAAGGACGATGAGGTCAGGCTCGGGCCAGTCCTTTTCCTTCCCATAGCGGCGGCTCATGACTTCTGCCATGGACTTGAAGTCGTCGGCATGCCCCTGCGTGGTCTGCAGTTTGAATTTCCGGTATTCGCTCTTCGCCGGACGGCCATGCTCGAAGACGGCCATGGAGCCGGTGGTTTCTGCGCCTTGGTTGTGAGAAATATCGAAGCATTCCATGCGCTCGGGAAGGCGCGGCAGAGAGAGCAGCTCTTTCAGTTTCTGCACGGCACCCTGCTCGCGGGCGTCCTGATACTCCCACTGGAGCTTCTTGTCGGAGAGATACTTCGCTGCATTCGCCATCGCCATGTCTTTCAGGCGGCGCTTGAAACCGCGCTCGGGACGGATGAGCTTCACCTCGCTGCCGCGAAGCGTCGTCAGCCACTGTGAGAGGAGACCGGACTCTTCCGGCAGGAGCGGCAGGATGATCTCTTTCGGGACGGATGTCGGATTTCCTCCGTAGAAATCGCGAAGGAAGGTGGTGATGATTTCCTCATCTGTCTCGGATGCACTTTCGGGGATACTGAAATTCTCCTTCCCTACCATGCGGCCATAGCGGATATAGAAAATCTCGAGTCCGGTGTGGCTGCCGTCGCGTGCCATGCCGAGCACGTCGAAGTCCCCTTCCGTGGAAACGATGTGCTGGCGCTGCTGCACGCTCTCGATGGCGCGGATGTGGTCGCGCAGCTTGGCGGCTTTTTCGAAATCCATCGCTTCCGACGCCTCCATCATCTGCCGCGTGAGCTCCTTCACCAGTGCGGTGCTCTTCCCTTCGAGCAGGTCGCAGATGGTCTTCACATCGCGGTCATAGTCGACATGCGTAACGTGACCGCCGCAGGGCGCGCTGCAGAGGTGCATGTGGTACTGCAGGCAGGGGCGGGATACTTTCATGGAGCGGCAGGTGCGGATGGGATAGTAGTGGCGAAGGAGGGACATCGTCTGGCGAAGGCTACCCACGTCGGTGAAGGGGCCGAAATATTTCGCCCCATCATCGCGACGGATGTTCCTCGTGACGAAGATACGCGGCCACTCGTCATTCACTGTGATTTTCACATAGGGGTACGATTTGTCGTCGCGCAGGGAAATATTGTACTTCGGGTGCAGTTCTTTGATGAGATTGCACTCCAGGATCAGCGCTTCCATCTCCGTCCCGGTCATCGTGATGTCGAGATCGTCCGCATGACGGATCATCGCTGCGACTTTCGGGGAACGGTTCTTATCCTCGCGTACATACGAGCGGACACGATTCTTCAGGTTCTTCGCCTTGCCGACGTAGATGATCCGCCCGTCTTTGTCTTTCCATCGGTACACCCCGGGCGAATCAGGAAGGGCTTCTACCTTGGCTTTGATTTTTTCATTGACATCGATCATAAAAGACTCCTGAGAAAAAGAATAAGGGATTAGGGGTTCAGAGGGTTAAACAGGTTCAGCGGGTTCAACGGGGGTGGTGCGGCGCATCATCATAGGGAAGCGCCGCGGAGTTTTAGAATATATGATATTCACGAAAGATGAAAAACCTGTGAACCTGTTGAATCTGTTTAACCTATGAGGATTCCTATAAAGGGAAGATGGTTATTTTCTGCTTTCAAACTTTTTGGGGTGTCCCTTTCCCGTATCGTCTCGTCATCGAAAGCGCTTCCGATGATTCTTTCTTGCACTGCGGTCAGTATCACATAGGCACTGATACGGAAATGACGCCTCGGTACTGCGTATTTCTCCTTTCTCGCATCCTTCGTTTATCGGTCTGCAAGAAAGATTTCTCGCTTCGCTCGAAATGACGATACGGGGCTGATGTCTTCTAGTCTCCTAGTCTAATCCCTAGTCCCTAATCCCCAGCCACTAGCCCCTAGTCACTTCAGCCCCATAAATTTCTTCGTCCGTTCTATCACTGGCCCGAGGTACTGCCCGGTGTAGGACGCTTCCACTTTCGCGACTTCTTCCGGCGTGCCGGTGGCCACGATCTCGCCGCCCTTGTCGCCACCTTCAGGGCCGAGGTCGATGATGTAGTCGGCAGTCTTGACGACATCAAGATTATGCTCGATGACGACGACGGTATTTCCCTGATCCACCAGCTTCTCGAGGACGATCAAAAGCTTTCGGATGTCTTCGCTGTGAAGGCCGGTGGTCGGTTCATCGAGGATATATAGGGTATCTCCGGTGCCGCGTCGCATGAGCTCGGTCGCCAGTTTCACTCGCTGGGCTTCGCCGCCGGACATGGTGGTGGCCGGCTGTCCCAGATGGATGTAGCCGAGGCCGACCTCCTGCAGGGTCTTCAATTTCCGCAGGATCTTGTCGTGGTTTTCAAAGAAAGGCACGGCTTCATCGATGGTCATATTCAGCACATCAGAGATGTTCTTGCCTTTGTAGCGGACTTCGAGCGTCTCTCGGTTGTACCTGGCGCCGTGGCAGACTTCACAGGGGACGTAAACGTCTGAGAGAAACTGCATCTCGATCTTGATGATGCCGTCACCGTGGCAGGCTTCACAGCGTCCGCCTTTCATATTGAAGCTGAAACGCCCCGGTTTGTAGCCGCGCATCTTGGCTTCGGAGGTCTGGCTGAAAAGCTCGCGGATGTCATTGAAAACGCCGGTATAGGTGGCCGGATTCGAGCGCGGCGTGCGCCCGATCGGCTGCTGGTCGATATCGATGATCTTATCCACATACTCTGCGCCGTCCATAGAGTCAAAAGCCCCTGCCCGGTAGGATGTATGGTTCTTGATATTCGACAATCCCTGATAGAGGATCTCATTCACGAGCGTACTCTTGCCCGAGCCGGACTCACCGGTGACGACGGTGAAGGCACCGAGCGGGATGGTCACGTCGATGTGCTTCAGATTGTGTTCGTGAGCGCCATGGATGGTGAGCGAGAGTCCATTTCCTTTTCTCCTCTTTTCCGGCAGCGGGATGTATTTCTCACCGCGCAGGTACTGTCCCGTGATGGAGTCCTTCACCTTCATCACGTCCTCAGGCGTACCCTCCGCGATAACGGAGCCGCCATTTTCCCCTGCGCCGGGGCCGATATCCACGACCCAGTCTGCGGTGCGGATGGTATCCTCATCATGCTCGACAACGATGAGCGTATTTCCCAGATCCCGCATGCCCTTCAGGGTCGCAAGGAGCTTGTCATTGTCACGCTGATGCAGACCGATGGACGGTTCATCCAGGATGTAGAGGACACCGACGAGGCCGGAGCCGATCTGCGTCGCCAGACGGATGCGCTGGGCTTCGCCGCCGGAGAGCGTCGAAGCTCCGCGGGAGAGTGTCAGGTAGTCGAGCCCGACATTCACGAGGAAGGAGAGACGGCTCTTCACCTCGCGCAGGATCTGGTCTGCGATGATTTTTTCCTTTTCGGAAAGCGTAACATGGTTCATGAAGTCCAGAAGGTCGATGACAGCCATGGAGGAAATCTCTGCGATATTCTTTCCGCCCACGCGGAAAGCGAGGCTCTCGGGCTTTAGGCGCGCCCCATGGCAGACGGGACATGGCTTTTCGATGAGGTAGTTCGAGAGCGTTTCCTTCATCTTCTCTGTCCACGCCTCGTCATAGCGCCGCTTCGTCATCGGGACGATGCCTTCGAAGGGGCGTTCATAGGTCTTCGTGATGCCTTCGGGGCTGGTGTACTGGAAGGAGAGAAGCGCTGTGCCGCCGTTTTCAAACTCTGCCTTTGCCTGATCCGGCAGGTCATCATAGCATGCATCCATGGTGAGACCATAGGATTTCAGGAAGGCATCGAGCAGCTTGTAGAGCCATGTTTCCTTATTATAAGGAAATGGCTGGATCGCACCCAGACGGAAGGGGATCTTGTGAGCCGGCAGGATGCGATGGAAATCCGCCTCCAGCGAAGCGCCGAGGCCCATGCAGGCGGGGCAGGCGCCGAAGGGATTATTGAAGGAGAAAATGCGCGGCTCCGGCTTTGGCAGGGAGATACCGCAGTCCGGACAGGAGAAGTGCGTGGAAAAGACCATATCCTTCCCGCCGATGATGCTTCCCACCATCATCCCGTCCCCCAGCTTCAGCGCGGCCTCCACCGAGTCTGTCAGGCGGCGGACGATGCCCTCCTTCACGATGATGCGGTCCACCACCACCTCGATGGTATGCTTCTTATTTTTCGCAAGCTCGATGTCATCGGATAGGGAGAGGACGTCCCCATCCACGCGGACGCGGACATAACCCTCCTTGCGGAGCTCTTCCAAGAGCTTTTTATGCGTCCCCTTCTTCGCAACAGCGACTGGCCCAAGGAGCATGAGCTTCGTCCGTTCCGGAAGGGCAAGGAGCGCATCGACGATCTGGTCCACCGTCTGCCGCCGGATCGGCTTGCCGCAGTGCGGACAGAAGGCACGGCTCGCATGTGCATAGAGCATACGGAGGTAGTCATGGATCTCCGTCACTGTGCCGACCGTCGATCGCGGGTTATGGCTGGTGGATTTCTGATCGATGGAGATCGCCGGCGAGAGCCCTGCGATCTTATCCACGTCCGGCTTATTCATCTGCCCTAAGAACTGCCGTGCATAGGCAGACAGGGACTCGACATATTTTCGCTGCCCTTCCGCATAGATGGTATCAAAAGCCAGCGACGATTTCCCCGAGCCGGACAGCCCGGTGAAAACGATGAGTTTATTTCGCGGCAGCGTCAGATCGATATTCTTCAGGTTGTTCTGACGCGCGCCTTTTATGATGATTCCTTTTTCCATGGATGTCCTTTCGAAATTGAAGGAAAATGTATGGGGATTTAGGGGAGCCCCTGGGACGGCTCCCCTTGATTCCATTTGAAAGCCTCGATTGAATGAGAAATGGCTGATAAACGTTGTGCTATAGAGATTTCTCGACTTCGCTCGAAATGACGAGACGGGGAAACGGCATTCTCCATGCGTGGTGGAATGAAAGGGAATGGGGGGGTAGCCTGTTTTCTCGTATCGTCATCCCGAGCGCAGTCGAGGGATCTTTACGTCGCAGCGGTATTCTGCATGCAGGCGGTCACGTAAAAATCGCTTGGGATCATTGGTTTCACGTTATCCTGCCGTCTTCGTTTTACCGGTGTGCAAGGAAGATTTCTCGGCTTCGCTCGAAATGACGATACGAGAGAAGTGATTATCTTACATACGTCGTTCACCATTCTGCAAAAGGGTGCCTCTTCGAGGCACTCTATCCTCCGCCTTCGGCGCGCCCCTTCTTCAAGGGGCTACTCAGCTGGCATGTAAGAGCGCATTCCTCAGAAAATGACGATACGAGAGAAGCGATTGTCTTACATACATCGTTTACCTTTCTGCAGAAGGGTGCCTCTTCGAGGCACTCTATCCTCCGCCTTTGGCGTGCCCCTTCTTCAAGGGGCTACTCAGCTGGCAGGGCAAAACGAACCCCTAATCCCTAATCCCTAATCCCCAGCCACCAGTCACCAGTCACCAGTCACCCAAAAATTACACCCGTTTCTTCATTGGTTTATAAATCCGTTTCTTCGCCGCAGCCTGACGCTTCAGCGCTTCTTCCGCGCGGGAACCGTAGCGATCGGTCCAGAGCTGGCGGAGCTTGGCGAGCTGGTCGCGGAAGCGGGCAGCGGCTTCGAATTCCAAATCCTTGGCGGCCTGCTTCATGAGTTTCTCGCAGTCCTTCATGCGAGCGTAGATCTCCTCATCAGAAAGCTCGCCCTCTTTATTCTTGCCGCCATAGGCAGCCGGCTTCTCTTCGATCTTCGTGAGGTCGATGAGGTCTTTGACCCGCTTTTGGACAGTGTGGGGGATGATGTGATGCTCCTCATTATATGCCTGCTGGATGGTGCGGCGGCGATTCGTCTCATCGATGGCGTACTTCATCGATTTCGTGATACGGTCCGCGTACATGATGACGTGGCCATGCTCATTTCTGGCTGCACGGCCGATGACCTGGATCATCGAGGTTTCCGAGCGCAGGAAGCCCTCCTTATCCGCATCGAGGATAGCCACGAGCGAGACCTCCGGCATATCGAGACCCTCACGCAAAAGATTGATGCCGACCAGCACATCGAAAACACCCGCACGCAGGTCACGGATGATCTCCGCGCGCTCGATGGTCGCGACGTCAGAGTGCAGATAGCGTACCTTCACGCCCGCTTCCGTCAGGAAATCGGTGAGATCCTCCGCCATTTTCTTCGTGAGTGTCGTGATGAGGACGCGCTCGTGAACCTCCTCACGCTTATGGATCTCCCCGAGCAGGTCATCCATCTGTCCTTCGATGGGACGCACCTCGATGGAAGGATCCAAGAGCCCCGTCGGCCGGATGATCTGCTCAGCCAGATTCGTCTGGACGCCCATTTCATACGGTCCCGGCGTCGCCGACACATAGATGATCTGATTGATCCGTTCGGTGAATTCGTCAAAAGTCAGCGGACGGTTATCCAGCGCAGACGGCAGGCGGAAGCCATAGTCGACGAGCGTACTTTTTCTCGACTGGTCGCCATTGTACATCGCGCGCAGCTGCGGTACCGTCACATGTGACTCATCGATCATGATGAGGAAATCTTCAGGGAAGTAGTCCAGAAGCGTAAATGGCGGCTCGCCGGGCTTCCTATCCGACATGTGGCGGGAATAATTCTCGATGCCGGAGCAGTATCCGACCTCCTGCATCATTTCCAGATCATAATTCGTCCGCTGCTCGAGACGCTGCGCCTCCAAGAGCTTATCCTGATCCCTGAGCTCTTTGAGCCGCCCGTCAAGCTCCTTCTCGATAGACGTGACGGCACGGCGGAGCTTATCCGAACTGGTGACATAGTGCGATGCAGGGAAGATGCCGATGTGATTTCTCTCGGCGACCGTCTCCCCTGTCAGGACATCGAACTCCGTCAGTGAGTCGATCTCATCGCCGAACATTTCGATCCTGACAGCGACATTGTTTTCCGATGCAGGAAATACATCGATCGTATCTCCCCGCACGCGGAAAGTATCTCGCGTGAAATTCATGTCATTACGCATATACTGCATACTGACGAGCTTTTCCAGGATCTTGTCGCGCTCGATCTCCTCGCCCGGCCTGAGCGAGAGCCCCATAGAGCTGTAGTCCTCCGGATCACCCAAACCGTAGATACAGGACACCGATGCCACGATGATGACATCCCGCCGCTCGAAAAGTGCCATCGTCGCAGAGTGGCGCAGGCGGTCGATCTCCTCATTGCGTGACGAATCCTTCTCGATATAGGTATCCGTCTGCGGCACATAGGACTCCGGCTGGTAGTAGTCGTAGTAGGAAACGAAGTAGTACACCGCATTGTCTGGGAAGAAATCCTTGAATTCACTCGCCGTCTGTGCGGCCAGCGTCTTATTCGGAGAAATGATGAGCGTCGGGCGCTGCACCTCTTCGATGACCTTCGCCATCGTGAAGGTCTTCCCCGTCCCCGTCGCACCGAGCAGCACCTGCGCCCATTCGCCATTCCTGAGTCCGCCCACCAAAGACTTCACCGCCTTCGGCTGATCCCCCATCGGCTGGAACGGCGCTTTCAGCGTGAAAGGCACTGCCGGCTCTGTATATTCTCTTTTGATCCGCGAATGATCCATACCCTCGCCTCCATTTTCTTTTATCGATATTTATCTATGTATTATAGCATAGATGGGAAGGGGTGACTAGGGAAAACGCTCCTCTCCCATGACTTTCATCCCGCTCGATGCCAACCTCCGTCCCTTCGGGCCACCTCCTTCCATTGGAAGGAGGTGGAAGGCCGCTTCCCCGCCTTCGTCATTTCGAGCGAAAGCGAGAAATCTTTTTCGTTCGTGGGAAGGCAAAGGATGTGAGAGGAACGGCAAGCGGGAAGCACCCTGCTCCCTGCGCCCCCCAAAAACGGTGTTTCATGCAGACCGCTCCACACAGGAAAAGGAACACGGCAAACGAAAAAGATCCCTCGGCTGCGCTCGGGATAACGATACGAGAATACTATCTTCTAAAAAAAGGCGGCTAAGCCGCCATCTCAACCCTGAACCTTGAACCCGGAACCAAATGAAAGCAAAGTAAAAAGGGGCTGTGAAGAAATGAGGATTCATTTCTTCACAGCCCCTTTTTCATCGGCAATATTGTCCCAGAGCCTCGATGACACGATCGATCTCTATCGGTTTTGTGAGGTGAGCATTCATACCGGCTTCCATGCATTTTTTCGCATCTTCATCGAAGGCATTCGCCGTCATGGCGATGATGGGGATGGTTTTCGCATCCGCTCTCGCAAAGCTGCGAATGACCCTTGTCGCGGTCATGCCGTCCATGACAGGCATCATGATATCCATGAGGATAGCATCGAAGGTACCCGGGATCTTATTTTTGAAAAGATCCACGGCCTGTTTGCCATCGCCCACGACGGTGACGCGCGCCCCCTTATCGGTGAGGAGCATCTGCGCGATCTCTGCATTCAGCTCATTATCCTCGACCAGCATCAGGTGCAGACCTGCGATATCCACATGTCCCTTTTCCTTCGGCTTCTCTTCCTCAGCGGGCGCGATCTCGTAGGGGATCGTGATGACGAAGGTCGAGCCCTTCCCCTCTTCACTGGTGATAGAGATGGTTCCCCCCATCGCATCGATG
>CAKPUX010000002.1 GCA_934193095.1 uncultured Dialister sp.
CCTTCCGCTCCCGATCGCAGGCATCGCATCCGACCTTGCGCCGGAAGAACTGGCGAAGAAGGAAATCGAGCTCGAGGCAGGCGCGAAGGAAATCGGCAGCAGCCTGCCCGATCCGATTTTCTACCTCTCCTTCCTCCCGATCGCAGGCATCCCGGACCTCGCGATCACCGACGGCGGCTGCGTAGACTATACGAAGCTCAGATATTTCGATCCGATCCTCGAAGTGAAAGAGAAGTAAGAGCGAGGTTAGCCCTTGGGGTGTATCGCCCTTTGATTGGGGATGAAAGAGGAGGAGCGGGTTCGGGGTTCAGGGTTGTGGTGCGGCGCATAAGAATATAGAAGCGCCGCAGAATTTTGATAGCGCTTCGCGCCGTCGTCAGAGGGGCGTAGCCGAGAGATCTTCTTTGCAGAACGATCAGTGTACCAATTGCGCTATTTCAATCACCGCTTGTTCCTAATCCAATCCCTAATCCCTAATTCCTAGCTACCCATCTCTGCGTTCAAGCTTTTAACAAAAATAGGAAACAGGAAAAAATCCTGTTTCCTATTTTTGTTGTTTCTGTTATAATGCAATCGTTTTCAAGTCGTGATTTTTAGGGGAGGCACAATCATGAGAATTGACCGCATTGATATTATCCGCGTACTGAATCCATTCAAGCATCCGTTTCAGACGAGCTTTACCAAGTTTGAAAACCGCGATGCCCTGCTGGTGAAGATTTACTCCGAAGGTCTGGTGGGCTGGGGGGAATGCAAAGCATTTTACGGGCCTTTTTACAATCCGGAAGACAACGGCACCGTTTTTCACATCCTTAAAAATATGATCATCCCGAAGATCCTGCATCAGGAGGTCGAGAGCCCGGAATCCTTTATGAAGAGCTTTTCCTACATCAAGGGGAATCGTCTGGCAAAAGCAGCCATCGAAAATGCCCTGTGGGAACTCATGGCGCAGCGGACGGGCAAGTCCCTGAAAACGCTCCTTGGCGGCACGCAGAAGGAAATCAAGGTCGGCGTATCCCTCGGCATCGAGAAGGATATCAATGTTCTTTTCAAAGAGATCTACCAGTATCTGGAACAGGGCTATCATAGAACGAAGATCAAGATCCATCCGGGAAAAGACATCGAAGTCATCAAAGCCATCCGCAAGGAATTCGGCGACATTCCGCTGACGGTCGATGCGAACTCTGCCTATACGCTGAAGGATATCGATCTCTTCAAAGAGATGGATCAGTATCATCTGCAGTATATCGAGCAGCCGCTCGGGGAAGAGGACATCGTCGATCATGCGGTTCTCCAGAAAGAAATCGAGACACCGGTCTGCTTAGATGAAAGCGTCGTTTCTTATGAAGCGGCTGAGGCAGCGATCCGTCTCGGCAGCTGCAAGGTCATCAATATCAAGTCCAGCCGCTGCGGCGGGGTCTATGAAGGGAAACGCATTCATGATCTCTGCGTGGCACATGGCATCCCAGTCTGGTGCGGCGGGATGACAGAGCTCGGCATCGGCCGCGCGCAGAATGTCTCCTTTGCCAGCCTTCCGGGCTTCACCGAACTAGCGCACGATGTGGCAGCCGCCAATCGTTACTTCGATGAGGACATCACAAGCCCGATGGTGGACATCACCGATCGCTGCACCATCGTCGTACCGGATGAAGACAATGGCATCCGCTACGACGTCGATGAGAAACAGATCGACAAGATGGAAGCAGGACATTGGATTTTTAAATAAGCGGCACACAAAAAGCTCTCCGAAAGGAGAGCTTTTTTGTGTGGAGGGGTAGTCCGTGGGGGGCTGCCCTTTGATTGCGTGCGAAAGAGGTTCAGCGGGTTCTGTAGGTTCTACGGGTTCAGCGGGGAAGGTGCGGCGCATAAAATAATGAAGCGCCGCGAAGTTTTGATAGCGCTTCGCGCAGTCGTCATCTCGAGCGAAGTCGAGAGATCTTCCTTGCAGAACGGTCAACGTGCTAACTGCGCTATTTCAATCATCGCGTGCTCCTAATCCCTGATCCCTAATCCCTAGTTACTCATCCCTGCTTTCAAACTTAGTCCGTGGGCGGGGTGCCTATGGGTTGCGGATGAAAGAGGTTCAGCGGGTTCTATAGGTTCAAAAGGTTCAAAGGGGTTGGTGCGGCGCAAAAAAATAATGAAGCGCCGCGGAGTATCAATAGTGGCGATGCCCGCGTCAGACATCAGACGTCAGACATCTGACATCTGGCATCTGATATCTGATGTCTCCCAGTCTCTTGGTCTCCAAGTCTCCAGGTCTTTTAGTCTAGTCACCAGTCACTAGTATTGCGATTTGTCAACTTCTGGACTTAGTTAGAAGTGAGAAGTGAGAAGTGCTGGAAGGGGCACACAATTCATATAGTGCCCCAATACCCCTCATTATACAAAACAGTTTGTTCATCATTTATATAAAACTCCGCGGCGCTTCCTAATTTTATGCGCCGCACCTTCACTCCTAACTCCTAACTCCTCACTCCTAACTTGATTGGAAAGTTGACTTAAATGCCAGTTATTCAAAAAACGCAATACTAGTCACTAGTCACCCTAATCCCTAATCCCTAATCCCTAATCCCTAGCCACTAGCTACTGGTCCCCACTCACTTCTTCCTTTTCTTCGTCTCGAAGAGGAGCTCGATGACGCGGCTGGGGCGCCCGCTTTTCCCCGTGAAGGAGCGGCTGACGTCCTGAGCGAGGTGGTGGTCGATGAGTTTGGCAAGAATGCGGTTCACCGTGCGCGGGGTGACGCCCAGAAAGTCGGCCAGCTCGGAGGAGGTGAAGCGCTGCTTTCCCAGGTCCCGGCAGGCATGGTAGAGGAGCGTGATGATACGCAGACTCACGCCGGATTTCCGGGACAGGTACAGGAACTGCTCATCGATAGGGCGATCGCCAGCGATCTGCGCATCGAGGCTGCTTTTCGACATGGGGACAGGGGTCGTGAGATTTTGACTGATGAGGTAGGCCTGATTCCCGCCTGCGCGGCTCGCATGGCGCATGGCCATTTCCGCTTTGTAGCGGGCATCGTCTGCCATGGTGCTGTAGCCGATGCCGACGGAAATGGTGAATGCGGTGGAGGAGGAGATGATTTCCAGAAGCGGGAAGTGCTGGTACTCATTGGTCGCTGCTTCAAGCAGGCTGCTGGAGAGAAAAAGCACATAGTCATAGGGCGGTCGCTCGATGCAGGCGGCGTGAAGTGAGTGGGCGAAGCACTGGATCTCGTGGGTGATGCGTGCCTGCTCCATGGCGAGCTGGAATTCATCCTGCGATGAGATGGTCTCCTGCGGCAGGTCGATGTGGATCGCCATGGCGGCCATCTGGCTGTCTTCCCGGCTGTTCAGCTCATGGGTGAGGATGCTGCGCTGCAGACCATTTCGGATATCATCGTAGGAGGGCTGAAGAATATAGACAGGGATGCCGCGAGCTTTTAGTATGTCGCGTACCTTGTAGAAGATGGTGATGCAGAAGGCGACCTTCTTCTCGCGGTACAGTTTTTCCATTTTATTGGCATCTTTGACGAGAAGACCTTCGTTGTAGGGGAAAAAGGGGATGACTTCGACATGGGTACTTTCTGGTGCATAGCCGATCTCATGAAAGGCGAGCTGGAAATAGTCCACGTGATCCATATCAGTCGCGACTTTCATCGGATAGCCGGCGACTTCGGCGCGGAAGAGTAGGCGAAGAAGCGCGGAGGTGGAGCGGGGGATGGTGACCCATTCCGTATTGTGAGGGATGGCTTTCTCCGCATAGAGGCGGGCTGTATTTCCCAGAAAGAGAAAGGTATCTACCTGACTTTGACGTCCGCTGATGAGATCCGGGATATCGACGATGGATTGATACGGGAAGGGGACGGGGGCAATGTCTGAGAATTCCTTTTCGATAAAGGATAAAATGTCAGGCATGATTTCAGAGGGGACGACGATGCCGATACGAAGCATGAGAGACTCCTTTCTGCGCGCTGGGGAAGCAAAGTATATGGTTTCTTAAAAAATGCTGAATTACGGTCACAATAAAGGTCTATTAAGGACACTTGCATTTCTTTATGATAAACGCAAGCCAAACAAAAGTAAATAGCGGATCTGTGAGAGTTCCGCGGGGCGAGGGAGTCTCTATGAATGAACGGATAATGCCGTCTTTTCATGGAGCTTTTTTATTACCCAAGAAGGGTAGGGGAGGTTTTCTATGGGCTTTCTGAAAAAGCTGCAAAGCGAAAACAGGTATGTCGTATTTTTCTTTCTGTATATAGGGTTCTGCATATCCTATATCGACCGCAGTGCGATCGGGCTCGCGCTGCCATCTGTTTCTAAGGATTTCAATCTGGCACCGACGGAAATGGGTGTCGTCATTTCTGCTTTCTTCATCGGCTACTCGATCATGCAGATCCCGGGAGGATGGCTGTCTGACCATTTCGGTTCGAAGACGGTCATCCTTGTTGCACTGACGCTGTGGTCCATCTTCACCTTCACGACAGGGCATGCATCGACCCTGGCGGGACTGCTTTTCCTCCGGTTCGTCTTTGGCCTCTGCGAAGGTCCGTATGCCGGATCCTGCTACCGCGCGATCGCCGAATACTTCCCTCGTGAGCTGCGTCCTGCTTTCACCACGGGGATCCTTTCTTCGAACTATATCGGCTCTGCGCTGGCACCGGTCGTCATCGTGCCGCTGATCCTCTGGTTTGGCTGGAGAGGCATGTTCCAGATCCTTGGTATCGTCGGTCTTGTCTATGTATTCTTCTATGCGCTTTTCGTCAAGCAGACCAAACCGCAGGAAGAAACCAAGGAAGATAAGAGCAAGAAGAACAAATACTTCATGCACCTCTTGAAATTCTCCCTGATCTGGAAACTGATTCTTTGTGCATTCTGCATTTCCTGCATCAATAAAGGCCTCGATGCCTGGATGCCGACCTACCTCATCGCAGAGCGCGGCATCAATCTGAAAGCAGTCGGCTATCTCACCCCGATTCCATTCATTGCTTCCTTCCTGTCCACCGCCGTCTGCGGCTGGGTCATGAACAAGTACTTTGACAAGAAGGAGAACTGGCTGATCGTCATCTGCGCCGCGATGACGGCGATATTCCTGTACTTCATGTACAATGCAGAAACCATCATGTGGGTCGTCATCTTCCAGTGCGGCGTGTACTTCTTCAAAGCCTGCATCCTCGGGACGGCTGTCGCCATCGTTCTCAAGATCGTCACCGGCTCCATCGCAGGCAGTGCTTCGACGCTGATCAACATGGGCGGTCAGGTCGCTGGCTTCATCTCGCCGATCATCATGGGCTACCTGGTCTATGCTTTCAATGGCTCCTTCAATGCCGTCTTCTACTACTTGATGGGCGTCGCTACGCTCTGTGCCATCAGTGCGCTTCTCATCCCGACCAGAAAAGAGGATATGCTGGATCTGGAGAAATAGTGACTGGTGACTAGGGGCTAGTGACTGGTGACTGGTGGCTAGGGACTGGGATGCCAGTTGCGGGCATCGCCACTATCAAAATTCTGCGGCGCTTCCATGGTATTATGCGCCGCACCATCCCCGTTGAACCCTCTGAACCTGTTGAACCCGCTGAACCTCTTTCGCACGCAATCAAGGGGCAGCACGCCTCAGGGGCTAACCTTGGAAATTCTTTACGAGTGAAGATAAAAAGGAGAATATGATGAAAATTACCAAAGCCGTCGTAAGACGCATGAGTCTGGACTTCAAAGTGGGTTTCCGCACCAGCTTTGGCCTGTCCACGACGAAAGATTTCTCTATCGTAGAACTGCATGACGATGATGGCAACGTAGGCTATGGTGCCTGCTCCGCCTTCATGCGTCCGTGGTACAACGAAGAAACCACCATGGGTGCGCTCTTTGTCATCAAAGAATACCTGATTCCTTCCCTCTTCGAAGCGGGAGACTTCAAAGATCCGGAATGGTTCTTCGACCATACCAGCTGGATCCGCAGAAACCGCATGGCGCGCGCATCCGTCGACTGCGCTCTGTGGGAACTCTACTCCAAAGAGCTTGGCATTCCGGAATACAAAGCACTGGGCGGCGTCAGAAATGAAATCGAAGCGGGCGTATCGCTCGGTATCGAAGACACCCCTGACAAGCTGCTTCACACCATCGAGAAATACATGGCACAGGGCTACCGCCGCGTGAAGTGCAAGATCAAACCGGGCTATGATATCAATTATCTCCGCGCTGTCCGTAAGGAATATGGCGACATCATGCTGATGGTCGATGCGAACTCGGCCTATACCTTAGATGACATCGACCTCTTCAAGGAAATGGATGAACTGGGGCTTCTCATGATCGAGCAGCCGCTGGCATCGGATGACATCGTCGATCACCGCCATCTGCAGCAGACGATCCAGACGCCGGTCTGTCTGGATGAAAGTATCGACAGCGTCGATGACGCCAGACGCGCCATCGAGCTCGGCAGCTGCAAGATCATCAATATCAAAGTCGCACGCGTCGGTGGCTTGACGGAAGCGCGCCGCATCCAGCAGTTTGCCGGTGAACGCGGCGTCTTCTCCTGGTGCGGCGGCATGGTCGATGACGGCGTAGCCAGAGGGCATAACATGGCGGTCGCGACTCTTCCGTACTACAAATATCCGAATGATATCCCGGGAAGCGATCGCTACTATGCCGATGACATCGTGACACCATCCACTTATATCGATTCTCACGCGAAGATCCAGCTGCCGGATCTTCCGGGCACCGGCTTCGAACTGAATCAGGAAGTCGTAGACCGCCATACCCTTGAGAAGTGGGAATTTGGAAAATAAATGGGACTGGTGGCTGGGGACTAGGGACTAGGGATTAGTAGCTAGGGATTAGGCATTAGACTCAAAGACTGGGAGACTGGGAGACATCAGACATCAGACATCAGATATCAGACACTAGACATCAGACATCTGACGTCTGACGTCTAATCTCTAACGTCTAAAGCGGGCATCGCCTCATATATATTTGCGGCGAAGCCGCCACCTTCATTTCTCATTTCTCATTTCTAATTTCGCATTTCTCATTCAAGCGAGGCTTTCAAATGGAACCAAGGGGCGCACGCCCCTCGGGCTGACCAAAGCCTCGAACTTATTCATACAAAGGAAGTCATACACATGGATACAAAAGAAAAAGCATTTGCCTGGGTGGATGCCCACCGGGATGAGATGGTTGATCTGTGGAGAAAGATGGTTTCCATCGACTCCGGCATCGGCGTGAAAGAAGGGGGCATGGAGATCGGAAATCTCTGTGCATCGCGTCTGGAAAAGATGGGGTTTTCCATTCGTCGGTACTCATTTGAAAAATGTGGGGACACCATCATTGGTGAAAGGGGAGACCTCTCGAAGCCGTATGTCATTCTGATGGGACACATGGACACCGTTTTCTACAAAGGGGAAGTAGAGAAGCGTCCATTCACGATCAAAGACGGCAAAGCCTATGGACCGGGCGTCCTTGACATGAAGGGCGGGGATACCATTGCGATCTCCTCGCTGGAAGCGCTGTATGATGCAGGCTATGATTTCCCGTGCAAAGTCATCCTTGTAGCCGATGAAGAACCGGCGCACTGTTTCTCGAACAATCCGGAAGTGATCAAGAAGGAAGCCAAAGGCGCCAAGTGTGCCTTCAACTTCGAGACCGGCTTCGTCGATCATGACATCACGGTACAGAGAAGAGGCTGCTGGCGATTCATCATCGAAACCTTCGGTCGTGGCTGTCACGTAGGGAATGACCCGCAGAATGGCAGAAGTGCGATCCTGGAAATGTCGCACAAGATCATCGAGATCGAAGCGCTGTCGGATCTGTCCAAGGGCTACAATGTCAATGTCGGCACCATCACCGGCGGCACGGTCGCCAATGCGGCACCGGCGTACTGCAAAGTGGAGTGCGACTTCCGCTATGTGAGCCATGATGACCTGCCGAAGCTGAAGAAAATGGTTTACGACATCGTAGAAAAGAACTTCGTGCCGGATGTGACGACGAAGATCACCGACACCTTCGGCTTCGATGAAATGGAACGCACCGAGGCTACCATGCAGCTTCTGGAAGTCGCCAAAGAAGCGGCGAAAGAAAGCGGTCTTCCGGTCCCTGGACCGAAGCTCTGCGGCGGCGGATCCGATGCGGCGTATACCGTACAGGCCGGCGTGCCGACACTCTGCTCCATCGGCGTCGAAGGCGCACGCAACCACACTGTCGAAGAATGGGCGGATGTGGAAAGCCTTTTCACCCGCACGAAGCTGATGATCGCCATCCTTTTGAAGGTGACAAAATAAGATGTAGAACCATAAACGCAAAAATTCTAAAGGCTTCTATAGGGGAGAAGTCTTTAGAATTTTTGCGTTCATATGATACTGATTCAAGGAGGAAATAAGATGCAACCCATGAATGAATTATTCACCAAGGTGGATGAAAATAAAAAAGCCATGCTCGAGACATGGTGTATGCTGGTCGACCGGGACTGCGGCTCGGCCAATAAAGCAGGGGTCGATGCGGTAGGGAAGGACATCCGGCATTTTCTGGAAGCACTCGGCTTTGCGGTGCGTTTTCATACCTATGAGAAGGCCGGAAATATGCTTGTCGCAGAGTACGGCGACATGAGTAAGCCCTTCGTCATCCTGACGGGGCACATGGATACCGTTTTTGCTGACGGCACAGCGGCGGCTCGTCCTTTCACCGTCAAAGACGGAAAAGTGACCGGCCCCGGCGTTCTGGATATGAAGGGCGGCGTCACCATCCTTCTCTACGCGGTGAAATTCCTGCTCGAAAGCGGCTATGACCGCTATCCCATCAAGATCATTCTGGCGGGGGATGAAGAAGTGGGACATCAGAAATCAGATGGCGTATCGGACTACAGGAAGGAAGCAGAGGGGGCGCTCATGGCGTTCAATCTGGAAACGTCTTTCCTGGATGGCAGCATCGTCATCGAGAGAAAAGGCTGCGCGCAGTACCTCTTCGAAGTGACGGGTGTCGGCGCACATGCAGGGAACAATCCGCAGGATGGCCGAAGTGCGGTCGAAGAACTGGCGCATAAGATCCTTGACGTCCAGAAAGAGACGGATTATGAAGAAGGGACGACGGTCAATGTCGGCGTCATCGGAGGCGGCACGGTGACGAACGCCGTACCGGAGCATGCGTGGTGCAAGGTCGACGTGCGTTTTTCCAAAAGCGAGGGCATCGCGCGTGTGGATCGCGATTTCAAAGACATCGCTGCCCGTCAGTATGTCAAGGACACGACGACAACCGTGAAGCCGCTCATCGTCTTCCCCGCTATGGAAAGACTTTCTGCCTCGGAAACACTCTTTGTCAGGGCTGAAGCCATCGCAGAGGCCTATGATTTCCAAAAAATGAAAGCCATCGCTGTCGGCGGCGGCAGTGACTCGGCGAATCTCACCGCTGTCGGGATCCCGACACTCTGTGCCTTGGGTGTCAAGGGCGAATTCAACCACACCGAGCGCGAATGGGCGGACGAAGCGTCTCTCTATGAACGCACCAAACTCCTGATGGCATTCCTGTGTGAGCTGTAAAAGGTTGGTGACTAGTGACTAGTGGCTGGTGACTAGTGACTAGTGGCTGGTGACTAGTGGCTGGTGGCTGGTGACTAGTGGCTGGTGACTGGTGACTAGTGACTGGTGACTAGTGGCTGGTGACTAGTGACTGGTGACTAGTGACTGGTGACTAGTGACTAGGGATTGGGGATTGGGTTTGTGTACAACGTGATTCTTCTCATCTGAGCAGGCCCTTGGAGAAGGGCCGCGCCAAAGGCGCAGGATAGAGTGCCTTGAAGAGGCACAATCCATCGTAGCGGGGTTCACCTCGTCTGTGTCAGATCTTTTACCTGTTATTCCATATGTTCGCTTTACCATTCTGCAGAGTTCTGCCCCTTCGGGGCAGTCTATCCCGGCCTTTGGCCGCCCCCTTCTCCAAAGGGGGGAACGCGTTTTAGATTCATCTCAATATTCCGCGGCGCTTCCATATTTTTATGCGCCGCACCTTCCCCGCTGAACCTCTTTCGCACGTAATCAAAGGGCGATACACCCCAGAGGCTAACCCCGAACCCTGAAGTTTGAAAGCAGGGATGAGTGGCTAGGGATTAGGAGTAAGCGGTGATTGAAATAGCGCAATCGGTACACTGACCGTTCTGCAAGGAAGATCTCTCGGCTACGCTCGAGATGACGACGGCGCGAAGCGCTATCAAAATTTCGCGGCGCTTCATTATTTTTCGCGCCGCACCTTTCCCCGTTGAACCTGTTGAACCCTGAACCCTGAACCTTGAACCTCTCACAGTTTGTACTGCTCTAGCGTAGCGATCAGGGCTTTGGCGTGCGCCGGCTTGGGGAGGCAGGCATTCATGCCTGCGGCGTGGACTTCGTCCTCTATATCCTGGTACGTATTCGCTGTGACGGCGATGATCGGGACGGTGAGGGCGTCGACGCGGGAAAGGGCGCGGATGGCCTTCGCGGTCTCGAAGCCGTCCATGCCGGGCATGACGAGATCCATCAGGATGGCGTCGAAGGTGTTGAGATCCGATTTCTCAAAAGCACGGATGGCTGCCTTGCCGCTGCTCACTGCGGAGGCCGTGGCACCGGCGTCTTCCAGCGTGGCGATGAGGATTTCCTGGCTCAAGGCATTGTCATCGACCACCAGCACATGGAAGCCTCGGATGCCGTCCTCTCCGGTGTGAGCGATGCGTGGAGACAGCGAGGAGTCTTGATGGGAGAAATGATCTTCTACGAGAGACTTCAGCTTATTCTGGTAGGCGAGAAGTGCATCGATATAGGCGGACTGCCTTCTGGCATTCTTGCGATAGAGGTACATGACGAGCGCAAAAACGAGAAAGGCGAGTGTGTAGCCGATATAGAAGACCTCGTAGCGATGGTACACAGCAGGAAGGGAGCGGTCCATGGCATAGTCCTCCATCCACTTCGTCTGCAGCTTCTCGAGGGTGCCATCGTGGGACATCTGACGGAGATAGTTATTGATCTCATCGCGAAGGCTGACATTGTCTTCACGTATGCCGAAGGCGGGATAGCTGCCGAGGAGCATGAGCCCGGGCTTGAGATCGAAATGGTTTTTCTTGATGATATCCTGCGCGACAGCTCCATGGCAGATGCCGTAGTCCACATCGCTGCCTTCGATAGCGGCCAGAATGGCTGTGTTCGTGGGGTATTCGACGTAGGTGCAGTTGAAATCATACGATGTCATCAAGACGGAGTTGGTCATGATAGCGACCCGTTTCCCAGAGAGCTGGCTCACATGGCCGACCGGCTTTTTGCCAAAGACCTGCATGCTGTCGGCACTGGTCGGGAGGGTCTTGACGACGCCCTGCATATTCGAGTAGATTTCCAAGCCTGCGAGCACATCGACCTCACCATTCGAGAGCATTTTCCGGCAGGTCGGCCAGTTGCCTGTGATGAGCTCCGGCTTGCGCTGCATGCGATTTGCCAGATCATAGAGGATCTCTACATCCATGCCCGAGAGCTGGCCTTCTTTGTCCAGGAAGGAATGCGGCGCGAAATCACTCGCGACAGCTACGCGAAGCGGACGGCTGTTCGAACGCACCAGGGGCGCTGCATCCACAGCGATCGGCTTTCGGAAGAGCCCCATCTGCCACCCGGTGAAGAGGAGGGGGATCAGGATGCCGAGGAAGAGGACTACATAAAAAATCAGGTCGAATCGATTGAGATTTTTCTTTGGCTGCTGCATGAGGAAATCCTTTCGAAAATCGCGAGGCAAAAAGAGTCTTTCTTTGATATTACTATATAGAGAGGATTTTGAAAAGAGAAATCAGTGTTTTCCTCTTGACGCGGGCACCCTCGTTTAGTAGTATGGATTTGTTTTCTTATTTATAAAAAGAAACGGGAAGCAAGAAAGGCAGGATGGAAATGAAGGCACCGATAGAAGAAATCAAAGCATTTGTCGATCGAAACAAAGAGGAAATGATCCTTTTTTGGGAACAGCTCGTGAACCGGCAGGCAGGCTCGAAAGAAGTGGACCGCGTGAACCGCATCATGCATTTCCTGAAGAAACATTTGGAAAGAGAGGGCATAGACTGCCGTCTCATCGATAGCCATGGGAGCGCAGATGTGCTGGTGGCAGAGCTGAATGCGGATGTCCCCGGCGCGCCGCTTCTACTCTCGGGGCATTGTGACACCGTATTTCCTTCCGGAAGCTATCCAGAGGATCCCTTCCACATCGAAGACGGCTTTGCGAGGGGCCCCGGCGTACTGGATATGAAATGCGGCGTCGCGCAGATTTTCTACCTTCTGGTTGCGCTGAAGCACTTCGGATACCGCGACCGTCCCGTCAAAGCCGTATTGGTCGGAGATGAAGAGACGAGCCACTACGGCGGCATCGCAGACCAGATCCTGAAAGAGGAAGCGAAGGGCGCGCTGTGCTGCTTCAATATGGAGAGCGGCCGCCTTGACCACTGCATGACCGTAGGCCGCAAGGGCTGTCTCGACTGCCACATCACGGTGCGCGGTGTCGCGGCACACGCGGGGAATGACTATCTCAAAGGCAGAAACGCCATCGTCGAAATGGCCCAGAAGCTGCCGCTATTGCAGGCACTTACCATCTATGAGGAAGGTCTCACGGTTAGCGTAGGGACTATCAAGGGCGGCACCGTTTCGAATGCGGTCCCTGACTACTGCTACGCCGAGCTCGATGTGCGCTACAAGAAACAGAAGCATATGGACTATGTGAAGGAAAAGATGCAGGAGATCTGCGATAAAACCTTCATCGAAGGCACTACAACAAAGATCGAATTTGTCGCGCCCATGCCTCCTTTCGAAGAAACGAAAGCCAATCATCAGCTTCTCTCTCATATCAATCGCGTCGCGAAAGACTGCGGCTATGAGCCCTTTGGCGCGATCTATGTCGGTGGCGGTTCGGATGCCTCCTATATCTCCAGTATGGGCGTGCCCACCGTCTGCTCCATGAGTGCAGAAGGCAGCGGCGCACATACCATGGAAGAAAAAGCCTCTGTAGAAAGCTTCTTCCAGCGCTGGATCATCGCCCTTGCATCCATCATGGAAATCGATCAGTATGCGGGGAGTAAGTGACTAGTGGCTAGGGACTAGTGACTGGGGATGAGGGTCTAGGCTCCCCTCTCAGCTTCGTAGGCCCTTGAAGAAGGGCCGCGCCAAAGGGAGAGGATAGAGTGCCCCAAAGGGGCACCCCTCAACGAAGCGGAATGAAAGTGCATGTGCGATAAAACCACACCCGTATCGTCATCCCGAGCGAAGCCGAGGGATCTTTATTGCACTGCGAGAATCAGCGTGTATGCGCCGACGGAAAACAATGTCCTGGTGCTGCCTCACATCAGGCGATGAACGTTCTGCAATAAAGATTTCTCGGCTACGCTCGAAATGACGATGACGCGAAGCGCTATCAAAACTCCGCGGCGCTTCCATATTTTTATGCGCCGCACCTTCCCCGGTGAACCCGTAGAACCTACAGAACCCTCAGAACCCATTACCCCCGTCAAACAAAACCAACAGGAGAAACATATCCAATGAAAGAACAAGTGAAAGCATTCAAAGCACCCAGCCCGATCATCATACTGGTGTGCGTCATCGTATTCTGCGCCATTGCGAGCTACATCATCCCCGCAGGCGTCTATGACCGCGTGAAAGACGTTCAGACCGGCAAAATGGTCGTCGACCCGTCCACCTTCCACTATGTAGCGCAGAAACCGACAGGATTTCTCGATTTCTTCACGTCTATCAATAAAGGATTCAAAGGCGGCATCAGCATCATCGCCTTCCTCTTCATGGTGGGCGGCTCTCTCAATATCCTCGCCAAGACCGGCGCCATCGTGGCAGGGCTCAGTGCTCTCGTCGAAAAGCTGAAGAATCGGAGCGTCCTTCTGATCCCTGTCCTCATGACCACGCTTGCCACGTTCTCGACACTCGCCGGATGCAACGAGGAATACCTCGCCTTCACGCCTCTCGTCGTGAGCGTCGCACTCGCACTCGGCTTCGACTCCTTGACCGCGCTTGGCATGCTCTTCTGCTCGGTCGCAGCCGGTTATGGCGCCGGATGCACCCAGCCATTCTCCGTCGGCGTCGCGCAGGGCATCGCCGGTGTCCCGATCTTCTCCGGCCTGCCATACCGTATGGGTATCTTTGTCTTGCTCCTCGTGCTGAACATTTCTTATGTCATGTACCACGCGCGCAAGGTGAAGAAAGACCCGAAGAGCAGCCCGGTCTATGAGATCGACCTGCTGAAACGAGACAAGATCGATCTTTCCACCGCAGAAAAACTCTCCACACGGCAGGCCATTTGCCTTGGTCTCCTTGGTCTGAACTTCGTTTGCATCATCGTCGGCGTGCTGAAATTTGATTTCTATATGAATGAAATCTCTGCGATCTTCCTCATCATGGGCATCCTCTCCGGCATCATCTGCCGCCTGCACCCGAATGACATCTGTGATGCCTTCCTCGAAGGCTGCAAGGGCATGATGCTCCCCTGTCTCGCTGTCGCGATGTGTAAGGCAGCCACCATCCTTTTGGACAATGCCAAGGTCATGGATACCATCATCTACTACCTCGCCGGCATGCTCGACATCTTCCCATCCTCCATTATCGCCTTCGGTATGTTCATCATCCAAGACTGCTTCAATCTTCTCGTCCCCTCCAGCTCCGGGCAGGCGGCCATCTCCATGCCGATCATGGCGCCGCTCGCTGACATCGTCGGCCTCACTAGACAGACCGCTGTCTTCGCATTCACCTTCGGCGATGCCTTCACGAACTGTATCACTCCGGCCTCCGGCGCTACCATGTCCTACCTCGCCATGGCAAACGTCCCCTACAAAAAATGGGCGCGCTTCATCCTCCCTCTCATCGGCATGTGGTGGATCGTCGCCTTCTGCTTCCTCACCTACGCGACTGCCATTCACCTGGGCCCGGTGTGAGCAGGAAACGAATTTCATAATATGAGTAGCCCCCTTCTCCAAGAGAGAACGTGTTTTTCTGCTTTCTCATGAAGTAAAGGACCATATGTCACAATATGAGACCATAATAAAGTCCCTCTATAGAAACAGCTCTATAGAGGGATTTTATTATGATTACATATCGAGTTATTTCAATTTCGGGGGGGGTAAATCTTTGACCTTTACACTGAGCGAATTGATGTACTCATCCGGATCCTTTGTCGCCCAATAACTGATGATGGGGAAGAGGAAGACATCACCATCTGGCGCAAGACGATTGATTTCCATGAAAGCAGACAGCTTCTCATACGCCTCCTCCGCGTGAAGGAAATACGCGCCCTTCGTCAAGATAGAAAGATACAGCCCGGAAGGACGGATATAGTTGCACGCGAGAGGCGAGCCCTCCTCGCCGGACTGCGTCACAATGGCAGACGAGTGCTTGAAATTCTTCGAGAAGAAATCCTCCTCACTGATGACCCAGCCCGTCGGCTGGTCCTTGCAGAAGGAATGGGCGAAGGCTTCATGCACATGTTTTGCACGGATCGCGATGGCATCGAAGCCTCCGCGATGCACCTTCGGGATCGGCGTCATATACATGCGGCTCTCCGGATAGCACTGCAGCAGTACCCGATCGAGCGGTAGATGCTGGCTGCATTCGAGGGTTTTCCGATAGGAAGAAATCGCTGCTAGAAGCTCCGTCGTTTCCGCGAGCGTTTTCCGGCACAGCACTTCCCGCTCCTTGAGGATGTTCAGGATTTCATCACGCGAGCGATGTTCCAGAAACTCCTTGATATGAGGGACAGAGATATCCAGCTTTCTCAGAAATAATATGATTTCCAGCGTCAGATACTGTGGCATCGCATAGTAACGATATCCGTTCTCTGCCACGAATTCCGGCGTAAGCAGCCCCATCTTATCGTAGTAAAACATCGTCTGCTTCGGGATACCGAAGAGCTTGGCCAGTTCACCTGCTGTATAATAATCTTTCTTATCGGTCATATATGCACCTTTTAAATTTCATTACCGTATGACTTTCATATACTTAATGATAACACAATAGTCAATGATAAGTAGGTGAAGATTTATTTCTGAAATATGAGAGAAAAATGGATAAATTTTAAAAAACGAGCTTGCTATTTGCATCCTTTCGTGCTACAATGACGGCATCAAGAGGCGAAAGCCCTTGAGCCAACTGAAGAGGGAAGCAGAGCCTACGGGCTATTGCGCTGAATTCGGTGAGAATCCGAAACTGAGACCCAGCCGTGAAGGAATTTCATTTCCAAGTCGGATGCCGCCTGTTTCCAACATCCAAGAGCAAATCTGCGGGAGTCGTGTCTGCTTTCGTAGACTGGGTGCTGGTCACAGTCTCAGTCTAAGCAAAAGTAGAAATCGATCCGCAGTTTTTTATTGCAGAAAACGAATGGATTTTCAAAGGCCTTGATCTATTTCTGATTTCTACCGCCTTCCTCTTTGTGAAAAGGAGAGTCAATGATGAAAAAAATTAAGGATGAAATCGCACGTATCGAAGGCGCGAAAGGAAACGTCGTCCTCGTGAACAAGAAATCCTATCTCTCTCTCCTGAAAGAGCTTTCCGTCCTGCGATTCAAAGTGCACAGAGCGGAGAACTGGGAAACATCTGCGGCAGTCGTTTCCCTTGTAAGACGTGGTTACATGTATCAATATTGGTATCCGGAGAACAAACCGGTGCAAAACAAAGGAGAACATAAAATGGCAGAACAGAAAAAAACCGAAGCAGTCGAAGTCAAAGTCGCAGCAGAAAAAGTAGCCGCTTTCCAGAAATACCTCGAAGAAAACAAGATCAGCGGATTCGGTCTGCAGGACTTCCAGAATGACGTTCATGCACAGGCATTCCGCAGCAACCTTCAGGTCGAAGGAACAAACCTGCCCTTTATGATCCTCTTAGACGACAGCGTATACACCATGCTCCAGGTCCAGGTCGCAGCCGGCCTTGCACAGGGCGACAAGAGAGAAAAGATCTGCTCCTTCCTGAATGACCTGAATGAACAGTACCGCATGCTGAAATTCAGCGCTGACGCTGCTGGCAACGTCCTCCTCACCTGCTGCATCCCAGCCGGCGTACCGCACTTCGAACCAGCTCTCGTCATCGCCATCCTGAACCAGATCCAGGGCCTCCTCACCGCGACCTATCCGGAAATCATGAAACATCTCTGGGAAAAATAATGGCGGTTTAGGGAAACACTGATTAAATCGTTATTTGATTTGATTCTTGTATTTTCATACAAGGCAAGGAATAATCCGACGCGAATAGGGGAAGCGGGTTCTGAAGGTTCAAAAGGTTCACAGGTTTCTCAGACTTCATGAATATCATATATTCTAAAACTCCGCGGCGCTTCTGATTTTTATGCGCCGCACCACCCCCTTTGAACCTCTTGAACCTATAGAACCCGCTGAACCTCTTTCGCACGCAATCAAAGGGGAGATCCGCCCCGTGGGCTAACCCTTAAACCATAAACTCCAAACCAACAACAAACAACCATTTTTTCAACATAGAAAGAAGGATTCACTATGAATATGAAAAAACTCGCCGTCGCCGGAGCGATGTTCCTCGCTGGTACCTTTGGTGCCATGGGTATGGCTGATGCAGCCACCGGCATCGTCAATGTAAATGCCGTCCTCTCCGGCAACGCTGCTTTCCAGAAAGCCGGAAAGACCGTAGCGGCAGAACAGCAGAAACTGCAGAAAGAATACAATGAAAAATCCAAGGACATGAACGATGCCGATAAGAAAGCCCTGGAGCAGAAACTGAACCAGCAGCTCGCCCAGAAGGAAAATGAAGTCATGAAACCGATCCAGGACAAATTCAAAGCCGCTGTAGAAAAAGCAGCCAAAGCCAAGAAGATCGATACCGTCGTCGTCCCGGGCGGCATCATCTACGGCACCATCTCCGCCGACCTCACCGAAGACGTAAAAGCGAATATGAAATAAAGTGAAAACAGCGCAGGTCATATCGAGCTTCATGTATGACTTCATAGGGGGCAGCCGGATCTGAAGGCTCAATGGGTTCCATGACGGTGATGTACGAATGCCTTTTTCCCTCCTTCCTTTGGAAGGAGGTGGCGCGAAGCGCCGGAGGTTGGCTTCTACGCTCTTCTGGCAGAACGGAATCAATGAATTTCTTCAGGCGGTACGTTTTCTGGATGATCATGGGATAGGGCTATGACGCAGAAGACCATGCGACTATTGCATTTACTCCCCGGGACGATGCAGGGAGAGCACTTGTGACTTTCCCCTCCCAAGTGCTTCCTGCCTCGTCCCCTATGTAGAGCTTTCCCCTCTACATATCACTCCTTTTTCTCCTCTCTCTTTTTTCTTGAGAAGCACCATACCGATGTCATTTTGGCATCGGTATGGTGCTTTTTAATGAATTTATAAAATTCCAAAAATATTTCTTGACTGTATGACTATCATACAGAGTACCATGCATGTAAATCATAAAAGGAAACGAATGGGGAATACTGGTGAGAATCCAGAGCTGTCCTGCAACCGTATGGGGAAAAGAAGCAGTGTTACGTCTCTCACAAAGAGCTGCTTCTTTGAGGAACTCAGTCGGAGTGCCATGAAATTTCTTATATCCTATGAAAGTAAGCTGTAAATTTTACTTTTATATCAAAGACCTGCGAGGTATGGGTTGGATATCTTTTGCCGTTTTTAGCGTGCCAAAAGGATAGTCCAATGCATACCTGGCAGTTTTTTTTATTTTCTTGAGATACGAAACATAGAGTTCATTGGAAGTAAGGATCACACCGATTCGGATAATGACTGCAAAGCGTGTCTCGGCCAGAAAGGAGAAAGGAAAATGCAAAGAAAGTGGGTAAAACGGATGGTATTGGCGACCCTGTTTTTGGGAGGGGGCGCATTATTTCCTGCCGGGCAGCAGGCGCTGGCACAGGATGAGGCGGCTACTACAGGCCGTTCCTATGCGGTTCTGATGGGAGACGAGGATGTGACGCTGAGCGGCTATAAAACATCCAATGTCTATCTTTGGAAGCATGAGAAGGAAGCTCCGGATCAGTTGATCGGCGGGTCGGTGAAGGTATCCAGTGCCGGCTTACAGAATTCAGGTGACAAGGCAAGGATCACACTGGTCACCGACAGTGATGGGTTAGATCTGTCCAATGACGCCCAGGTGAAACAGGTGCTGGGGGCTCTGGCAGATAAATTGACATACACCGCATATACCAGGGGCGAAAAAAATCTGGAAGGCACCGCAGAAATTTATGAAGGCTTGACCTTTGCTTCCGCTTCCAAGAAATTGTCTGCTTTGGATTTTGATGAAACTACGGGCAAGGCACAGCTGGCTGGAGAGGTCAAGACCCCGTATTCCGGTGTCTTAGGTGTCGATGATGAATATGAAAAACGAGGCATCAAACAGGCCGATGGGACGTATCGCTTCCAGGAAGATGCGGTGATTCACCCCGGCTTTAATATCACAAAGGATGATAATTACCTGAGAGATTTTGCCTCTGTGATGATTGGCAAAGATACCACCATTGATATGACAGGTCATAATCTGGATGTCATCATGCATGGCACGATTTATAATGGCGGCGGTTTTACCAATCGTGCGGCAGCTTTGTATGTACCGGGAAATGCGACCTTAACCATTAACAATCCGGGACAGATCCGTCTGGATACGGACTCTGACTATTATTACTATGCCGATATTGGTGCCATGAAGGAAGACAGCCATGTGGTCATTCATAATGATGACGATCCAGCCCATGCCGTAGTGATGCGCGTCACTACCCCACTTAAAGGATATGAAATGAATGTGACTGCGCTGAAAACATTTGCAGGGACCATTGATATTGACGGATTGGTCGATATTTATACCAATGGAGGATGGGCGACCAATGCAGCCAGTGGACGGATTTCTATTGGTGGCGGTTCTATTGTGACGCAGGCCTATAGTAGTGTCACCGCTCGAAGCGGGGGCGTGATGAACGTCAATGTATCGGGGTCTGTAGAAAAGGGATTGACGCCAGGAAATCATACGGTCAATATCACGGCGAAAGGAGCCACTTCTTGGGATAAAAATAGTTATGCTGCCTTGGCTTCTATGGGAGCCTGGGTAGGTGCAGACACCAATGCTACAGTAAATGCGGCATTGACGACGGCAGATTCTACTTTGTGCGGGACAATCAAAGAAGCGGCTGGTACTCGTGATGAAGATACAACTGGTGTTCGTCTTTTCCTGCAGAATGGTGCACAATGGACCAATAAGGGATCTTCTTCGATGCGTCATTTGTATGGCGGAAAAGATGCGGCGCATGCTGGGTATATCGATATGTCAAAGCCGGCAAACTCCAACGTCAATTCTGATCTGACGATTGCCAATTACACCGGAAATACAGTGATTTATTATAGCCAGGAAAGAGGAAGAAAAATCCAGGGAGGAAATATTCACATCGGTCATGCCGAGATGACAGATGGAAAGAAAGCCTCCATTACGATTCGTACCGATAGCAAGGGAATCAGCCAAAGCAAATTAACCAATGAAAGTTTCATGAGGAATATGCTGAATACATTGGCTAATAAATTGTACTATGCGGCTTATGCGGAGGGGGAAAACAATCTGAAAGGAATAGTACAAATTGCTGAAGGGTTGACCAGCCAGAGTGTTTCAAGGGAAGAAGAGATTCACTTTACCAAAGGCGGCAGTGGCTATGTGGAAGGCTTTAATCAGAAACAGACCGATTTTACCACGGCTTTGACTTGGGATATGACCAAAGATGTTGATTATGTAAATGCTAATGTACTGCGGGAAAAGGATAAAGCGACGTTTACAGAAGACACAAGTATCACCGTCAATGATGAAGCTGCTATGCAGGCAAAAGGGGGGGATTTCGTAAAGATTGATGCCAAGCAAATCAATTTTAATTTGAAGGCAGCAGGTATTCAGGGTAAGGGAATTGAAGTAACTGGTGAAGGCACGGAGTTTGATTTGAATAATCCAGGAGACGTTGAAATTGATGCGTCGACAGGTATAGTGACAGATGGTTCAAGGGCGGACTTTGAGTTTAGTGGGGATAACTCTAATATTACCTTGCATCATGCAAAGACTGGTATACTAGCAACAAATAAATCTAATATTCTTATCAAGAATAAATTGGGTACTACTACCATAAATAATGAAAATACCGATGATTCTACTTTTGTTGGGGTGCAAACTCAAAATGGGGGATCTATTATAATAGCCGGACGGGCGAATATAGACGCTGGCGCAGGGACTGCGTTAGCTGCGTTAGGAGGACGTATTGATGTCAATCATGGCGCTACGATTCAAACAAATGGAAGTACAGCGCTGGTAGCAGGTAATGGTAGCAGAATTTCTATCGCATCTTATAACTTTAACAAGCCAGCAGATATTTCTATTGATGCAGGAGATGGTTTTGCTATCGATGCTAGTGATGGCGGTTTTACCATTGGTAGTCAATCTGGTAGTCTTCGAACAACTAACGGTACAGTAAATATAAAAGGACATATCAAACTAGGGAAAGGCTATGGCACTTTAAATCTGACTAAAGAAAATTCCATTTGGACGGGTACGGCTGTGGATGGTACTGATGATGGTAGCGGGGTATTGCATCTCGCTATGGAACCGGATGCAGTTTGGAATCATGTAGATAAGGATGGTGATGCCGGGAGTGAAGTGAAGGTAGAGTTAGAAGGTGCAAGGTATATCGGATCTTCTGATGATCAGATTACCGTTTTGCAAAATAGTAAAAAGGGCATCCATTTTAAGGAGATTAGTCAAGTAGATGGCACGCTCAGACTTGTATTTGCCCATGAGGCAGATTCTCCGACTTCTATCAAAGGTGGAAATATCACTATTGATACGGTAAGTACCCGGTATGTGGGTGGTACCGCTAAAGTTTTGGCTGTAACCGATAGTGATGGCATCAATATGTCTGACGATACCATGGTGGGAAATGTATTAAAGGCGTTAGCCAAGAAGATCACCTATACCCATCCGGAAGAAGCTAAATTAGTCGGGAAAGTAGGGATAGCAGATGGCTTGACCGCCAAGAGTGCTATGCTGACAGAAGGGTTTATTCGCTTTGACCCGGATACGGGGGTAGGCAGCTATACACCACAAATGGTGGATACGTTTACCCGCTCCATGACGGGTGATGAGGCCTACGACAAGATTTATACGGATCAGGGGGTTCGCCAGAGCCAGTTCCTGTATTCCCTCGGGAAAGATACCACCATCACCGCCGATAAATCCATGGATTGGAAAGTCAACAGTAATAGTAATGTTGTGCAGATTGTGGGACAGGGACATACGCTGCATCTGGATGCTGAAACCGCAGGTATTTATATCGGGAATGAAGAGAAAGATACTTCAAAACGTACTCAGCTGGAATTTACAGAAATGCCAGACCTGAATATAACAGCTGGTACAAATGGTAGTGGGATCCTGGTGAAAAACAGTAGTGCGAACATTGATCTAAAAGATAGCAGAATGCATATAGCAAGTAAAGATGGTGCAAAAGGTTTTGTCGGGATCAAAGTCGTAGAAGATCGTGATGTGGGAGATACAAAGGCAGGAGATACCAGTTTAAGTGTAGATGGCACTCTGGATATAGAAACGCCAGAAGGAATCGCTCTTTGGCTCGATGGAGGGAAAGGCTTAAGTCTTCTTAGTCCTGCTAATGTGATTCATGCAGAGGGCGGTACGCTGCTCAAAGTGACTAAGAGTCAGAACAATAGTCAAGTTTCCATCAACGGTAAACAGTTAGTCGGAGACCTGGATCTTTTGGGAGCTACTGGCGGTACATATCGGATCACTTTAAATAACGGTGCTACCTGGACAGGCGGTATTGTTAACGACGTAGCGAAATCTGGCGCAGTTAGTCTTGATCTTTGGAACGATCAGTACAATATCACACCTACCGTATGGACTTATCAGTGGGAACAGAAAGATAAAGCACAGGATAGCTATATTCACACGGTGGAAGGATGGGCTCCTGGTATCGCTGAAAGTGCTATCTACATGAAAGCGGACACAAACTTGACTATCGGCATGCTAAAACGGGGAATCCGAATCCTCTACGATCATGATGCTTCAAATCCAACGCAAATCCTTGGCGGAAATGTAACCATCAAAGAAGCAAAGAAAGTCGATCCGCAGACCACCCTTTATGTACGGACGGACAGTGATGGGATCAACATGGCAGATGAAACGCAGGTATCCGGTGTACTAAATGCCCTGGCTCAGAAAATCTACTACAAAGGAACGCCAGAAAACCTGGATAGCTATGCGGAAATCGCAGAAGGCCTGACTTCCGCTTCTGTGCTGAAAACAGGAAAATTTACCTATGACGAAACAACATATCAGGGTCATTTCTCTGGAGCGATCGAGACGCCTGGTCAGGATGGTACGTTATTTGTTACGCCTTTGTATGCCCCAAAAAGCTCTGGAAAGGATGAAAATAATACGGCCTATGCCAATGCAGGTGTCCAGCAGGATGGCAAGTACTTCATTTTCCGTAAGGATTCCAGGCTTCAGATTTCGCAGAGCGGGGAAATGCCTTACACCAGTGCTATCGATGCTTCCAATGACACTGGGGGATATGCAGCCATCAAGATGGACTTGACAGATCATCAGCTGGATGTACATATCGACGGTGGAGAAGAGGGTCTCAATGAAGCTGTAGCAGGGATCAAAGGGGTTGGCTGGAATGTGTCTGCCCAGAATGGTACCCTTCATATAGAGGCATCCAATGCCAAGGGGGATGCCATCGGTGTACAGACGGCTGGAAAATCGGAAACTTCTTCCATTATCGATTTGAAAACATTGACTCATATTGATGCAAAGACTGGTTTCGACGTGACGGGTGGTACGGTCCGCGTCAATGCAGGAACTATTCATGCGGATACTCTGGGCAGAGTCGGTGCGAATGGCATCCTGTCTATCGGAAATACGGGAGATGCGTCTGCCGTATGGACGGGCGACATGTCTCAGAGCGATGGACAGCTGGATATGAACCTGGATGGGGAAGATTCTATCTGGACAGGCGCTATGGACTGGACCGGCGGCTCGAACAGCCTGATGCTTACGAATGGAGCGACCTGGAAAAATACCGGGGATTCCCATGTGGGACAGCTCGTCAGCGGCATTACGAGAAGTGTCGGCGGCGTGATTGACATGACCGGAGATTCTGGAAATATCCAGCTCGATAAGTTCAGCGGAAATGCTTCTATCCTGTACAAGCATGATGCCAATGACCTGACGAAGGTGTATGGCGGCGATGTGACTGTCACCAGCGCAGAGGCCGGCTCTCGGATCACATTGATCACGGATCGGGATGGTATCAGCGATGATGGACTTCGTGAAAAGGAAACGGTAAGCTCCCTTTTCCAGGCGATGGCAAACAAGCTGTACTACACCAATTATCAGACAGAGGGCAATCTCACCGGCATTCTCCAGATTTCGGAAGGGCTGACGGCGAGAGCGGCTTCCAAGGTCACCGGGGCTATGGAATTTGCCGGAGAAAATGGACAGGGGCAGTATAAAGCGGATAGCGCTTCCCCGTCGATTTATCCGAAAGACCAGCAGAAGGAAACCTTTACGACGGTCATGACAGGTAATGAGAGCACGGATAGCGAGTACCTCGATGGCGGTGTCATGAAGGTCGGGAATCCTTCGGATATCCGTTATGAATTCACCAAGGATAAGACCGCTGTAGAATTGGCTACGGCTTCTGATACGGCGATCCAGGCGAAAGATACGAAGTATTCCATCGATATGAATGGCCATGATCTGACCATCAAAAACGAAGGGAATGCAGGTATCACCGTAGATGGCAAAGCCTTGACTTTCCGCAACGGAAAGACCACGGAGCTTACGGCGGACAAGGTCGGTATCGAAGCGAAGAACGGCGGCAATTTCAGTACCTATAACGGCGGCGTGTGGAATATCAGCGCCGATACAGCGGCGAAGGCCGATGGGGCAGGCAGTTCTATTTCCTTAGGCGCCGGTAAGGTCCAGAGCACCACGCTGGCAGAAGCTTCGAACGGCGGTACTATTGAGTTCGTTGTACCGAATGACAAGACAGCGACGGAATATGTGGGGGATGTGAAGGTCAATGACGCGGACAGTAAGGTAAGATTAGGCATTGCTACCGAAGGCTCTACCTGGACAGGCGGTCTGACCAATCATGGCGGCACCTTTGAAATGGGGCTGCAGAATGGCGGCGTATGGAACAACACGGGAAAAGAAGAAGCCAATATTTCCCTGCTGGATGCAACGGACACCGGAAATGGCGTGATCTTCCAGAACAAGGACAGCGGCGGTATTACGGTAGACCAGTTCCGTGGTCATGCAACGGTGCTGTATAGTCATAATGCAGCAGATCCGACCGATATTCTGGGCGGTGATGTGACGGTCAAGAAGGCCGCCGGCAATAGCTTCCTGACCCTGCGGACTGATCGCAGCGGCATCAATATGGGCGATTATCATGGCGTAGAGAATGTGCTCGATGCGCTGGCCAAGAAACTCACCTATACGGATGCGGTCAATGGTGCGACCAACCTGAATGGCCGGGTAGAAATCGCAGAGGGGCTCACGGCTGCGAGCGCTGCTAAACAGTATGGTACGATCGATTTCAATAAGACCACGGGACAGGGTAGCTATAAAAAGAACAGCATGACGCCAGGCGAGGCGGATCCGGATATCATCTGGGGCAGCTCGGAAACCATGATGATGCGTGGTGCGAAGAATGCCATGAATACGTCTATGTTGTCCTGGAGAAGCAATGTTTCCGATATGACGACTCGTATGGGAGATCTCCACTATGGCGTGGATGATGGGATCTGGGCAAGAACCTTCGGTGGAAAGATCAAGTACGATAAAGGAACCTCTTCCTTCAGCAATAGCTTCTGGGGCGCGCAGGTCGGTGCGGATAAGCTCTTCAAGAATGGCTGGCATTTTGGCGGTGCTTTCGACTACAGCAAGGGAAGTGCCAAGTATGAAATGGGCGGCGAAGGGGATCCCAAACTCTACACCTTCTCGCTCTATGGCACGAAGCTTTTCGAGGATGGTCAGTATGTAGATATCGCTGTCAAGGCAGGTCACACGACAAACAGCTATACCGTATACAATGATATGGGACATAAGCTGGATGGGGACTACAGTGCTAATGGCTTCGGCATTTCTGCGGAATACGGAAAACGGTTTGGCGGGGCCGATGGCTTTGTGGAACCACAGCTGCAGCTGACGCTTTCCCGCCTTGGAAGTGCAGACTATGATGGCATCAGTGACTATACCGGCGGAAAGAAAATGCACGTCAGCCAGGACGGCATGACCAGCTTCATCGGCCGTCTGGGTGTAGCCGCAGGAAAAACAACGGAACGCGGTAATTTCTATCTGAAGGCAGGCTTGCTCCATGAATTCAGCGGAAAAACAAGCACGACATTCAGCGCAGAAAATGAACCGACCTCTACCGTGGATCAGGACTTTGGTGATACCTGGGCAGAATTGACTCTGGGCGGTACCTATAGACTGTCTCCTTCGAGCATGCTTTATGGTGATATTACCAAGAGCTTTGGTGGAGATTACAAGGTACAGTGGAAGGCCAATGTGGGTGTCCGCTTCACCTTCTGATGCTTTTGATTTCGATAGCTCATCTCTGATCGTATAACAAAAAACTCGTGAATCGTAATGAGATTCACGAGTTTTTTGTTATATTAAGTTGCATTAGTTGTTGGAATCAAATAACCAGCAACTTACAACAATCAACAATTACTCATCCGCTATCTTATCAGTTGAAAAAGTGAATGAGAAGCTACTGCATTAAAGATTTTCAAATGTTTTTAATTTTCTCCTTGACTGTATGATAATCATACGGAATATCATTTCCTTAATGAAATGGTATGGGGAATGCTGGTGTAAATCCAGAACTGTCCTGCAACCGTATGGGGAGAAGGTTCATTGCACGTCTTTCACAAAGAAATGAATTCATCGAGGAACTAAGTCGGAGTGCCATGCTTTTTCGTAACTATCACATCATGATGGTGTTCAAAGATCTGCGAGGTATGGGTCGGATAGAGTGATATTTCTTTTGTGATGCTCAAAATCCGGTCTATACTTGGCAGCTTTTTTATTTAATCAGTATATCTGAGAGAGGAGTGCGTGATTTATGAAAAAGGAAATGAAAAATTGGCTTCGCAGTAGCATTGTTTTGGCTTTGGCGGCGGGTGCCTTGGTCGGAGGTTCGTCTGTGCAGGCGGCTAATACGTATGATATGACCCAGGGGGAGTTTCTGACCAATGGACTCAATTATACGACTACGAACACGTACCAAGATAGGGATACATTGATTTATAAATGGGATGCAAAAAACAAGAAAATCATTGGGGGAAATGTTAGCGTTGGTCAAGATGTCTTGAATTCATCTTATGATGGTGTCAATGTGAATCTGGTGATTGATGCATCAGATTTGTCGAGTATGAGCAACGATGATGTCAAAGAAGCTATGACGCAGTTGGCCTCTAAAATTAAAAATTATGCAGAGACTAACCGATATCGGCTGAATGCCTATGTACAAGTACGAGAAGGATTGACCGCTTCTTCCAAGGTTCTTCGTTCTTATCAGTTGGAATACAAAACTCCTGGTTGGAATGATCCAGATCAAGAAATCAAACCAGATGCAAATGTCGGAGATCTAGAGGAGGGTGTCTTTGCCACTTCTATTATCAATGGCGCAGCAGGCAGTGAATATGAATTTGATGAAAATGGGGTTTGGCGATATAAAGGCTTTAGAGGAGCAGTGGATGTTAATTTTACTACTCCCGCTACAGATAATGTGTATGCGGCTATTCGTACAGATGGGAAAGATACAGGAATTTCAAATCTGACGGAAAATAGTTCGTTCAATTCTACTTTACAGATGAATGCAGATGCGTCTTCTTTAGCTGATTCCAAAGCTTACTTGGCGTATAGTGGGACAGGAAATCAGGTCAGCGTGATTGCTAATGAATTGAATGCTACGGTCAAAGGGACGGAAGCAACTGGGATTTATGCAGGGCATGAAAATGGTGATACCACGAGTAAGGTAGTGGTTAATGGTGGCATTAATCTGACATTGGATGGTAAGAAAACTACTGGTGTTGAAGCAGGAAAGAATGGGGAAGTCTCCTTATTAACTGGTCAGAAGACTTATAATAGAACCAATACTGTTAGTATTGAATCACCCAATGGTCATGCCGTATATGCACATGACGGAGGTAAGGTTACTTTAGATGCTGTGAAAGTCAAGAAAGCAGATAAATCTGCCATTTACGCAGAAAAAGGTGGCAACATCACACTGGGCATTGTAAGTGGGTTAACAGATGAATCGATTAGTACAGATGACGATGCAGATAGTCAGGTCTCTTTATCTGTGGATGGAAATTACACAGGGCAAGTTAAGGGGAATGTCAATGTAGCCTTTACTAAGGGTTCTACTTATAAGGCAGATAATGATAGCATTGGCACTGTGACTTTGAATGGTTCCACATGGGTGGGTTCCATGTTGCGTGATAATGGCTCGGTATCGATCAATTCTAATGGTCAGTGGAATATGGGAGAAACTGGTCGAGATATCAAATTATCTGCTTTGACCGGCGGTAAAACGACGGCCAGTCGTGGCTATGTGAAGATGGGCAGTGATAATCTTCACATCGGTACTTACAGTGGAAATGGCACATTTATTTATGATCATGATGCTTCTGATCCGACGAAGATTCTTGGTGGGAACATTACTATTGAAGAATCTAAGCCACTAAGTCTTTCTAGCTCTGGTTTAGGGGATAAGGGTGATTCTACGGCAGAGGGAACTTCCGCATCTACGATTGCTATTGCTACCGATAGTGCCGGTATCGATACCACGGATAATGCTTTAGTTGAAAAAGTGCTGGATAATTTGGCAAGTAAATTGGCTTATCTGAACTATACTAAAGGGGAACGCAACTTGAGTGGTACCGTAGAATTGTTGGAAGGACTGACCAGTAGTTCTGTGACCAAGCATTTTGCCAATCTGACTTTTGATGAAAAGACTGGTCAGGCCAAACGGGATTCGGAAGTCTATCATCCCTATGTCACCTATATCACAGGGGACGCTTCTATCGATACGGCCTATGCAGATGCTTACAATGCAGATACCAATACCTATGATTTCAATCAGGATGTATTTATTCGAGAAGCAAAGTCTACAGATTCCGTTTGGACTCGTGGCAGCTTGTACTATGGGCTGATTACCAATTATGGGACAGAATACGAGAAGCCAAGTAAAGGTTGGGGTATGTTTAAGAGTTCTAAACCAGATGGTGGCCCTTCCTATACAATGGATCTTCACGGAAATAATTTGACTGTTGATTTGGAAGCCTTCCCTGAAGCAAATGCCACAGGAAGCCAGCCTATGTGGACTACAGCCGCTATCATGGCAGCTCGTGAAGGGACCATTACAATCACCAATCCTGGGGAAATTCATCTGACTTGCAATGCCAATTACTATTATGGTAGTGCCATTCGCGCTTCGACCAGTGCTGGTACGACGAATGGTGCCCATGTAATCATTGAAAATGATCAGGGAAATTTGAAGGACCATATCGTATACCTTCGTGGTGGCATTGATACACCAGGGTATCAGCTTGATTATCGTACTATTGAGACTTACGGGAATGCTAAAGCTAAGGATATAACACAAGAAAACTCGGTATACATCAAAGGCCTCGTAGACATTGAAGCAGATAAGCATGCGGCTGTTTTTGCACGAGGCGGTTGGATTCGTCTGGGTGGTGGTCGTATTTCTGTGGATAATTACGATGCGCTTTGGACGGCAGGTAAGGGTCGCATTGATATCAATATGCTGGTCGATGATGATGGCACTGTGAAAGGTGCTGGCAGTAATGATTTTGTACTGAAGGGTAATGCAGTGACCGCTACTCCTTACTATGGGAATAAGGGGACATTGAATTTGGCCTTTACCACAGCAAACTCCAGGTTTGATGGGGAAACTGGAGGTACCGGTGAACAGAATCTCTATGTACAAAATGGAGCGGTTTGGAACAATACACCAGAATCGTATAACATCTGGAATTCCGGTGAAGTTGTAAAATCAGATCTAGCAAGTATTGCTACCCATTTATACGGGGGACAAGATGCAGCGCATACAGGTTACCTGATTCAGGACAGTGCGAAAGATTTAACAATTAAGAATTATAGTGGCTTTATGAAAGCCTATATAGCACGGGATAAATCCAAATCTGCAGGTGAAGATGGAACTGATGCAACTAGCCAGTTTAGTCAAAAAGGAAATATTATTATCGAAAAAGCGGATCAGACAGATGGACAGAATGCAGATTTCACTTTATTGACAAGTCAGGAAGGCATTGACACTTCCAATAAAGAAGAAGTACTTTCAGTAATGAAGGACTTGGCTGGCAAGCTGATCTATAAGGAGGCCACTGACAGTGAAAATCCGGCAGTTCATCTTAATGGACATGTAGGCTTGGCAGAAGGGCTGATTGCTGGTTCAGTAGAAACGAGATTGGCTGATTTGACGTTTGATGGGACGTCCGATGGAACGGGTAGTGTCGTGGATAGTACCTATCAGATTCCGAAGAATTATCCGGCTATCCTGTATGGACCTAAAGAAACTGCTATGATGCGTGGTGCTAAATCTGCCATGGCTTCTACAGCTATGATTTGGCGGGCTATCAATAATGACGTGGAACGCCGGCTGGGCGATTTACGTGTAGGCAATGCTGAAAAGGAAAATGGTATGTGGGCTAAAGTGGGCGCTGGGCGTATGTCTTACGACGAAGGAACCACAGATTTCCGTACCCGCTTTAATGAATATCATATCGGTTATGATCATGCCGTAGGCAATGCAGGATGGAGAGCTGGTGCTTCTGTCAGCTACATCGACGGGAAGAGTACCTATGAAAAGGGGACTGGTGATAATGATGTAACCAATTTCCATGTATATGCTACAAAGACCATGCAAAATGGGGCTTACTTGGATATCATTGGCAGAGTTAGCCATGCCAAGAATAAGTATCGTATTATGAACGATGCAGGGAATAAACTGGACGGCGATTATGGAACCAATGGATATGGTCTATCTGCAGAATATGGGAAACGGTTTGTCAAAGATAGTGGATTCTATGTAGAACCACAAGCAGAACTGACTTGGGGTAGATTATCTGGCAAATCTTATGATGCTGCTAGTGATTATGGCGGAGGCCGTGCATTGCATGTCGATCAGGATGATTTTAATAGTTTGATTGGACGTATCGGTGTTGGATTTGGTTTAGTGAAAGAACGAAGCAGCATCTATGCAAAACTTTCGCTTCTCCATGAATTCCAAGGTGGTTTTGATACACAGTATACGGCAAAAGGTGAACCTTCTAATGCGACACATATGGACTTTGATGGTACTTGGGTATCTGCTATGTTTGGCGGTACATACCAGCTGGGAGACAGAGCCAATTTCTATGGGTATCTGGAAAAGACTTATGGTGGCGATTTAAAGACCGATTGGCGCTATAATGTAGGACTTCGTTTTACCTTTTAATAGGAGCTAGAAGCCAAGACTAGGGAAACACTGGTAATGATTAAATCAATGTTTCTCTGGTATGTGTGACTGCTATTTTAGGAGAATAAAGAGCTGTGAATTTGAAAGGAAATTCATGGCTCTTTTTTCTTTATGAGGAAGGGGAGAGTCCTTCACATAGAAGCAGGTGTGATTAGGCAAAATCCTGCACACAATTATTGCCTGTTCGTTGTTGGAGCCTTGATAACCATAAATAGGGGACTTGACTATATGATGGTCATACGGTTGATACTAAATAAGAATATAAAGTATAAAAGGATAGGTGTCATATTTTATTTCATGCCCCATATTCATCGAGCAAGAGGGCAAAATGGAAGGACTGGAGAAAATGAAGAAATGGAATTCATCTTGGCGTAGGGAGTCCAAGAAATCTTACCTAACAATTGGCTTACTGCTAGGAATGATCTCTATGGGACAAATGTCTGTGTCCGCTAACGAACCAGAACAGGCGGAAGGACCCATATATACATTGCAAGGGATTACTGTAGAGGCTAAAAGGCCAGATTGGGAAGCAAAGCTTTCTCCGGGGACTGTCACCGTGATTCGCCCTCAGGATTTCAAAGGGGAGCAGAAGACGCTGCCGGATATGCTGAAAACGGTGCCTGGTGTCCATGTGCGTGAAGTGAATGGGCATGGACAGTATACGACGGTCACGGTGCGAGGCTCTACCGCGGCACAGGTCGGTGTCTTCATGGATGGGATACTGACAAACCTCGGGGGAGATGCTGCCGTCGATATTTCCACCCTTCCGGTCAAGAATGTGGAGCGTATTGAAGTGTATCGCGGCTATGTGCCGGCACGTTTCGGCGGGACTTTTATCGGCGGTGTCATCAATATCGTGACAAAGAAACCGGATAAACCCGGCATTTCTGCAGAAGTTGGAAAGAGCTCTTATGGCGGGAAGAGTATGTCCCTTGAGTACACGGCTCCACTGGCAAGTGGTACGTTGATGGTGGCAGGAAATTATGAGTCAAGTGATAACGATTTTTCCTATACCAACTATGCGGCGGAAAGATATATCCCCTATTTGGAAAAGCAGATTAAGGGTTACCAGGGTGTAGTTGATAATTTCAATAAGGATAAAATAGACTTTTTTACAGAACCTACCAAAAATGATTGGGGGGAGGAAGGAACTCCGCTGGTTTCACTTACGCAGGATGAAATCGATCATTTCAAGAATAATCCGAATGACTGGCTGGAGTTTGTTCGCGGAAGCGGAGAGTATAGCCTTGCAGGAAAATTGACAGAGAATGCAGGAGAGACAGGCCTTGATGCAAAGGATATAGCGGATTATAAGACACAGGCAGATCCGGAAACGAGCCCTGAACTAGCTGAATATAACAAAACAACCAAAGCGTATATCGACAAATTGAAGGAAGCCAAGGAGGCTAAACGCTGGCGCAAGTATAACGATTATAAAAACAGCAGTGCGTTGGTCAAGTGGCAGAATGAGAACTGGGTGGTGAAAGGTTCCTGGAATCGGATTGACCGCCATTTGCCGGATGGACTTTGGGGTGGGAACGCGAATCAGGCAATCGAGAACAATGCTGTGGATTTGCGTGACCTCTATCGATATGATAGCCGCCATCAGAAATTGGATAATACGGAGGTGATGGTGCAGAACCGGAATCAGAATGGCCGTTTGGAATGGGGATGGACGGCGGACTACCTGCATCAGAAAAAGAGTTACCGGGCGGAGCATATTGTACAGGATGCAGTGACTGATTTTGATGAGCTCAATACACCTCTTCGTAAATGGAGCCGTTATACATCCAATAAGTATAATCTGCAGCTGGACGGGACGTACAAGATTTCCGAGCGAAACATGCTGGATTTCCAAACGAATATGTCTCATGAACGGTTAAAAATCAATGGGTCTTTGATGGATAAGGTGCTGGGGGATTCTGATCTTGGGAATGTTTTAGGACAGACCAGGAATCGATATGATCAGGATATATGGAATGTGCAATTGCAGGATACGATTACGCTGGACAAGAAGTCCAGCTGGTTTCTGACACCAAGTCTTCGTTACAACCGTTCAAAAGTCACTGGCTACAGTGACGGGAAGCGATTCGCGGAAAATCAGGAAAACCGATTCCACTGGATTCATCCGAAGGACAGTCAGGTGGATGATAAGGTAACCTGGCAGTTGGGCTTAAAGAAAATAGTCAATGACCAGCTGACGCTTCGCATGACAGGCGGGACGTACTATCGTCTTCTTAATATGTATGAGATTGCAGGGGATGGCGCAGGGATTCTTCCGGCACCGAGAAAGGATGCGCAGACTTCTACCTTCCCACTGCCGGAAGAAGGAAAGCAGTTCGACATAAGCGCCATCTGGAAAGGGAAGCTGCTGCATGCGGATAATAGTACGCAGCTGACATATTTCTGGAGAGACTCGACCAATATGCTGCAGCTGGTACGCACCGGGAAAGATTACTGGTCATATTTCAATGATAATCGCGGCAAGGTACATGGCGTGGAATTCCAGTCCAATTTCAGCTGGAAGAAGGTAGATCTGGATTTGCGGGCCACTTATATGCAGACACATATGCAAAGGAAAAATAGTGCCGTAGGCTATGGTTATTCGGATATCTGGGCTACCTATCAGCCGGAGTGGGAAGGGAATGCAAGATTGACTTATCGCCCAAACCAGCATGTGGATCTATTTGGCGAAGTCCATTATACCGGTGGTTATTATACGGATTGCAGTAAAGACCCCAAGGGTGGTGAGTATGCGCATTTGTCAGGGCGGCCGGTTAATGCACTGACGACCATCAATGGCGGTGTGAAATGGAAACCGGCTGACAGCTGGCAGTTTACTTTTGGCTGTAATGACATATTCAATAAGGGACCGAAGATGAAGATCCGAAGTAATACAGCTTTTACGGTGCCGGGATACATTAATCCGGAATTTCCTATCCAGGGGCGGACGTATTATGCATCGATCCGTTATCAATTCTAAGGAGGAATAGATGATGTGGAAAATGAGTAACAAAAAACGCAAGATGGCTTTCCTGACTGCTCTGATAGGGAGCCTCATGGCGGGATCCAGTGTAGGGGCGGCCAACCTGATGGCAACGATCCCATCGGATTATCACAATAGCCAGATGGGGGGCGTGACAGGTTCCCGCGTGACTACAACGGTTGATGCGGCTCCAGTGGTAGGAGCGGTGAAGAATTTGAACGGGGATCCGGCTACGTTCTCTGTGTTTATCAACGGAGAAAGCCAGATTTTTCTTCGTCAGTATACCTATAGTACCGTCGCATTAAAGGGCAGTGTATTGATGGATGCAGATGGAGATTGGGCATCTGTCAATAATCCAACGGGAGAAATTACGGCGGTACCAAATGCACATGCAGCAGTTGGCTATTGGAATACCCTTTATACGACAGGTTATGATAATGGGCAAATTGGCCTTGCGAAGGTTAATGGTAAGCAGCTGGTCGAGAATAAACTGAAGACGGTCAATCTAAAAACAGATATCAAAGAAAAAACGGGGGATGTAGATGCTGCCTCCTATGATACCTACAAGGATACAAATGGAAAGGTGCAATTCACCAGCGTCCATGGTGAAGGTCTTCTCATAAAGGATGGATATTTGTATGTGGCGGCCAGCGTTAATAAGAAAGGTGGCACTGACGATTATGATAATGGCTACCTTTTGCAATATAAGATTAAAAATGATGGGGGTCTGGAGTATCGAGATTATGCCCGTATCGGAAAGAATACGAACAATGTTCGGCTGAATTCATACAATAATCTGATTCTTGCAACAGCTGTTGGCGGGTATCAGCATTATGGAAAGTTGAATCCGGAATCGGCTCTCAATTATGTGGATGTGTCGGATAATCATATCGGGCAGATACATGAGACGCGATCGGTTCATCTGCCTGAACAGGTCAAAAATGACGGATATGATTTCCGTGATATGAAGGTACTGCCGGATGGTACTGTTTATGTGATGAAGTATACTTTGAGTGCTACAGGAGGGGAATTTACCGGCCGTGTGTACCAGACGACCATGGCCAATCTGATGTCGAAAAATCCCGATGATTGGCAAGTGGTTTTGGATGGGAAAGTAGATGATGGTTGTTTTGGTCGGCTGAATGCGGAGTATTATACCAAACGGTTATGGGTAGAATGGGGTAACAATCTCTATGTGTACGAAGATGGAGATACGAAACCTACGCACCAATGGGTGACGAAGGACTTTTCTACTGACACGCAGTTCTATCAGTTCAATTCAGTCACCATGTTGCCGACCGACCAGGTCTGGGGAAATCTTGCCAAGTTAACGACGTATCGTCCTGAAGGTTTGACTGCGTCTTCGGAAACAAAAATCACCGTGGAGAATGCAGATGCCAAGGTAGGAACTGTGACTAGAAAAGCGGGCATTACGGGGACATCGGCGGACCAGACAGCTTTTAGTGATGTCACTTCAGATGATGGAACGTATTCCTTTACCAAGGATGAAGTGCTGAGCATCAATCTGGGGAAAGAAGGGGATCATGCCACCAATGCAGCAGCGGTCATTCAGGCGAAAGATGGGAAGGACATCACGATCGATGCTTCTGGACACAGCCTGCAGCTGGCTTCTAAAAACTATATAGCATCTCCTGTCGGCATTTATGCCGGAAATGGTAAGAATGTATCGATCACAGCAGACAAAGTGGATGTCGTGACTTCTGGATATTCCAGCGGGAATTCTTTGACCAATGCGATCTGGAATGATGGCGGGAAAAATACAGCCAGCCAAATCACTGTGAATGGGGATGTCAATATTTCCATGTCTGGTGGTTACGGCGGTAATGGTGTCGCTATCCAGAAGTCGTTCCGCTGGGGAGAAAACAGTCAGGAATCGACGGCATCTTCTGCTATTACGATTCATGGCAATCTGAAAATTGCCGGGGAGGACAGTGCAACGTGGGGCATTCCTGTTAATCGGGAGAATGTTTTGTCTCGTTTTAATAATGCAGGTATCCTGACGAATATTGAAAAAAGCAAAGTCACTGTCACTGGTGATGTAGATATGGCGGTGTATGGCAATGGGATCACCACCAATGCAAGAGATAGCGAGGTATCCATTGGCGGCGGACATATTACTGTGCCGCAGGGAACGAAATACGGCTATTATACACTGGGTGCCTATGCAGGTACGATCAATGTCAATATGAATGAGGCAGGCTCCGCAGCCGGTACACATGATGTACAGCTGGATGGAGATGTATTTGCTTTAAAATCGACGGGCACCATCAACTTGGGGCTGACAACGAAGAATTCCTACTTGAATGGTATCATTGACAATGGCGGCAAGGTCAATATGTGGCTGCAGAATGGAGCCGTCTGGACCAATGAAGCGAAAAATACCCGCTATAAACAGGACGATGAGGATGTAGGAAGCAATGAGGTCAGCCGTGTGACATTCCTGCATGGGGGTACGAAGTCCGGTACCAGTGATACAGCGGGTGTCATCATTCAAACAGAAAACAGCAAGTCGCTGACGATCGATAAATTCTCTGGAGCGGCCAAGGTACTGTACTCACATGATAGCAATACCCCCACGAAGATATTGGGCGGGGATGTGACCATCGGCAGCGCTATTCGTGGGTCAGAAATCGTTCTCCGGACGGATTATGATGACAACATGCAGTCTGATGCAGTAAAGAATCAGGTTTTGAATGCATTGGCGAAAAAGCTGTACTATAAAGATGCCGTCAATGAAAAAACTGCCCTTTCAGGGAAAGTGGAAATCGCGGAAGGCCTGACGGCTTCCTCTGCGGCTAAATATATCGGAAATATTGCATTTAATCAGACGAATGGGCAGGGCAGCCTTGGCAGTGGAGAAACGCCGGAACCTCCGGCTGAACAGTCGAAGACACTCTTCACGTCTTCGATGACTGGCGGAGATGACAAAGAGTACAAAGATGATCATGTATGGCAGGATCAGGTGTACACCTTTACCAAGGATAAAACGACTGTCCAGGTAGAGGGAGGCGCAGCTGTCGATGCAGCGAAAGACGTGACCATCACAGCCGACGGGAATGAACTGGATCTGACCGGCGGCGAAGCTGGGATCCGTGCAGCGGCTGGAAAGACGGTAGACATCACGGCAGGTATACTGAAAGTCAATGGCAAGACGGGGATCGATGCGGCTGGCACCGTGACACTCAAAGGCAAGAGTGAAATCACTGGGACTGAAAAGGCTGTCAACGTACAGAAGGGCGGAAGCGTAACGCTTGGCACATCGACCATCTCTGGAGATGTAGAAAACAGCGGCCATCTGACACTTGATGCAGCGACGACCGTGAGCGGCAGCATCGCCAATGCGGGCGTCCTTGCGGTAAACGGTGAGACCCATGCCAAAGATCTGACCACAACGGGAACGATGACTGTAGGAACTGATGGTGTGCTTGCGGCAGACAATATCAATGTCAATGGAGGTACCTTCACAGCCAATGGCAGTGTGAGCAGCACAGTCAAAGCTGACAAAGGCGGCAAGGCCATCCTGAAAGGAAAGAAGACCGCACTGAAAGGTCTGGTGAGTGGTGATCATTCCAGCATCGAAGCGACCCTTTCCGGAAAAGACTCCGCATTAAACGGCAGTCTTGATGGAGCAGGGAGTGTGACTCTGTCATTAGCAGATCAAGCAAACTGGACAGGGAATGCCGTTGGAAACGGAGATTACGCCGTTACCATCGGGAAAGACAGCACCTGGACGGGAAGCAGTGCAGGAAACAATACCAGCCTCACCCTTGGAGGCACTTGGAACAACCGTGGAACAAGCAGCCTGAAGCAGATGGCAGGAAACGGCGGCGTCATCGATATGACAGATGCAAAGGCTGGCACTGTCACCATCCAGAACTATGGCGGCAGCAGCACCTATATCTACAAACACGACACAACAAAACCGGCAGACGCCAACAGTGGTTACGCTATCCTTGGCGGAGATGTGAAGATTTCCCAGGCAGACAAAGGCAGTGAGATCACCCTTCTTACCGATCGCGCTGGTTTGGATTTCACTTCGACCAAAGCAGACGAGAAGAATCTCATCAGCGGTACGTTGAATGCGCTCGCAGGAAAACTCTACTATACCGGCTACGCAGATGGAAATCTTAGCGGAACGGTCAAGATCGCAGAAGGCCTGACAGCATCTTCTGCCAGCTTGAGATCTGAAACCATTACTTTCTCCACCGCTGATACAGGTACCAAGAAGGCAGGACAGGGCTTCTACGATTATACTCCTGCGACGGATGATAAACCTTATGAAACCGGTCCTATTGTAAAATCTGAAAACATTGATGAAACACGTGTTGGCGATGTCAACGGCATTGTTTCTATTAATGTTACCGAAGCTCAGGATAGTGTAGCTGCTAGCGCGCCCAGCGCTATGTATGTAGCAGGCGACGCAGTAAGCCCGCTTGTTGTTGACTTACAAGGGCACACCTTAAAGCTTAACACCAGCGGTGATGCAAAGATATATTTGTCTACAGTTTACGTTGATGCAGACAAGAGCATGGAAATTAAGGATTCCAAAGGCAATGGCATCCTGAAGGTTTCCGCCGGTCTTGGTGCTGATGGCAATGCTGATACTAAAGCTAACTATGTTTATGGCATTCGTGTAGGTGAAAACGGCAGCTTTACCGCAAATACTGATGTTGAGATAGATGGAGTTAAATCTAATTCTAAACAGCGTGCTTATGGTGTATATGTAAGTACCAAAGGCAATGTTGTATTCGAAAAGGATTTGACCATCAAGAATGTTCAGACCGGCAACAAGGTTGGACCGAATACAGCAGGTATTTATGCAGACAGTTCTTCAAGTGCAGATGCTCCTATCAATATAACTGTTAAAGGCAATCTTAATATTGAAAACGTATTGGGAAGTGCAATCCGTGCACTGAATTCTTCCACTATATCTACTGCTGGCGCAACAATTAAAGCTGCGGATATGTCTAACGGTACGGATTATAGCCAATATTATGCTTTGCAGGCCAACAAGGGTACCATTAACCTGAATACCGGTGAAGGCATTACTGCCGGAATTCTGGATGTTACCGGTGATATGAAGGTAACAGATTACGCTGCTTCTGTTATCAATGTCAATATGACGAAGGGTTCCAAATGGACAGGCGCAGTAAGCAATATTCCCGGCAGTACTTATAATGCACCTGCTGGTCAGTTTAATCTGACAATGGCAGAAGGATCCGTATGGAATCATGAAACCGGGCGTTCAGTAGATACGCTGAAGACAACGTTTGCCGGCAGCAATGTTTCTAAGCTGGACGGCTCCGGTGTAATCTATCAGAATTCCGACAAGGGTATTACCGTATATAATTACAGCGGTGACACAACGGTTGTTTATGGTCATGATGCAAATGATCCGCTGACCATCCATGGTGGTGATTTTACGATCAAGGCTGCCGCTGCCGATTCCAAGATCACTTTGGTCACCGATAGCCAGGGGATTACCGGTGGCTTTGAAGCTAGTGATACGGCAGCAGAAAAGAATCATGTCAAGGAAGTACTGAACAAGCTGGCTAATAAGCTGTTCTATACAGGCTACAAGGATGCAAATCTGTCTGGCGTTGTCAAGATTGCAGACGGTCTGACGGCATCTAGTGTAAGCGCTACTGTCAAAGCTTCCGGCGATGTGACCTTCTCTGACGGAACTAATGGGACGAAAAAGGCAGGGCAGGGATTCTATGCCTATACGCCGGAACAGGAAAAGCCCAATTATAAAACGGGTGCTATTACCAAGTCTGAAGATATCAGCCTGAGTCGTGAGCTGGATGAAAGCGGCGTAGCACATGTTACTGTAACCGAATCGAATGTTACTAGTAATTTTGCCAGTGCTATTTACGCAGGCGAATCAACTGATCCGTCCAGCCCGATGACTGTAAAAATGTCCGGCAAGGGACTGGCTTTGAATGCTGCTCAATCGAGTGGACAGGCAGCAGCGATTTACGCAGGCGCTAATACCTATATCAAGGTTGTTAACCCGTCTGCTGACCAAAAGCTTTCAATTAGAGCAACCAATACGGATACCAGAGCCTCTCATGGCATTTACGCTCTAGGCAATGCGCACCTCAATATTTCCGGTCCGGTAGAAATTACTGAGGTTATCACTAAGGGTGATGCTGCAAATGGCATCAATATCCAGGGCCAGCAGAGCGAGATTACTATTGATGGTCCGCTGACAATCAGCAATGTCAAAGGTCTTAGAGAACGCGGCGCAGGCGTGAGTGCTTCCGGTATTCTGGTCACCGGTGACAGCTCCACTGTAACTGTCAGCGGTCCGGTCGACATTTCCGGTGTACGCGGCAGCGGTATTAAGCTGGTGGGCGCTAATACCAAGGTATCTGTTGGCGGCGGCACTATTACTGCAGCCGAAGACAGCGATCATTCGCATAATTTCTATGCAGTCCGCGTAGATAAAGGCACGCTGGACATCAACATGAAGGACGGCGCTGCAGGCGATACGACCACCAAGATTACCGGGGATATGTATGCCACCGGCCAATATGGCAAGAAGGTCGTGGAATATACCGGCGGTGAGCTGATCGACTGGAATGACGCAGGCATTCTTAATGTGGCTTTGACCGATAAGGATTCCTTCTGGAAGGGCGTAGCAGCTTATGACCAGTATACTGATGACTATGGCACCGGCGGCAACACCACGCATGATATCGGGCAGTTCAACCTGTATCTGCAAAACGGTGCCACCTGGACCAATGAGCAGCAGTCGCACGTGACAACAACGACCATAGCGTCCAAAAATCCTGTATGGGAAGGCAGCACGCTGGCTACACTCAATGGCGGTAAGGATACGAATAGCGCAGGCTTGATTTACCAGAAGGATACCAATCCTATTTCTGTTGTCAATTACAGCGGTCATACCACGGTATTCTATGATCATGATGCGAGTGACCCGACCAAGATCATCGGTGGCAACTTTAATATCACGAATGCAGCAGAAGGTTCTGCTATCACCTTTATTACCGATAATAAGGGTATCACCTCCGGCTTTGCAGATGGCGATTCCAGTGTTGCCAAGGATAAAGTAGCAAACGTACTGAATAGCCTTGCAGGCAAGCTGTTCTACAAGAACTATACGGATGGTCATCTGACTGGCGTAGTGAAGATCGCTGATGGTCTGACCGCTTCTTCCGCGGCACTGAAGACTGGCGATATTTCCTTCTCTACGGATCAGACGGGGACCGGTGTAGCTGGACAGGGCTATTATGCCTATACGACCAGCAAGCCTGGAAGCCAGACAGACAAAGAGTTCACAGCGGCCATCACTGGCGATGCATCGGTCGATACGGTATATGTGGATAAAGGCGTACTGAAGGACGATGGCACGTATGTATTCACGGCGGATAGCACGACTATCACACCTGAAAAGCATCTGGTTGCCGGTGGTGCGTGGGTTCCGCAGATTGGCGCAGCGATTTCCGGCTCCGATGAAAATCATAATGTGACCATGGATATGAATGGTAACAAGCTGACGGTAGATACAACAACCGATACCCATACAACCGGTATCGCGGCGATCGACAAGGGTGTGGTGAACATCAATCATGCCGGTGCCATGTCTATCAGTGCGGAAAGCACCAAGGGAGGTCAGACCGGTGCACTCTTTGTCAATGCCGGTGGTGCGATTCATATTCACAATGCAGGGGATAACAATGTACTGACTTTGCGTGCGAAGAGCACATCGCCGGCAAATGCTGCCGTGATCAAGAGCATGAACGGGGTAAACGGCGTGATGTCTTCTATCACCGTGGACGGTCTTGTCGATATTTTAGCTGAGAAGAGCGGGGGCTCCGGTGCGAATGAAGCCATCAGTGCAGTTGCCTCCAAGGTTGAGGTTGGCGGCGGCGTCATCAAGGCGATCAACGGAGCTGAATATGCGATTCGTGCTTATGGTGAATTCGCTTCCAAGAACCGCGGACAGGTGAATGTGAATGTCAAGAAGGATGCCAAAGGTGCTATCATCGGTGCAGGCAGCAATCATGTTCAGCTGGAAGGCAATATCTATCTCGGTGGCGGCATGGATAATGCCGGTGCCAGTGCAGATGTCAGTCTCGGTCTGAATACGAAGGACTCTTTCTGGAAGGGTGATGTAAGCAATACCAATGGCAGCAGTGCAGGCATCGTCAATCTCTATATGGGAAGCGGTGCCACCTGGACTGGCAATAACCTTTCTGGCAATACGGTGAATGCAAGTCTGGATCATGCCACCTGGACCGGCTCTAGCAGCGGCAATGCGATGCACCTGAAGCTGGATAATTCTATCTGGAATATAAATGGCGCCAGCAAGCTGGCTTCCTTCTCCGGTGATAAAGGCAGCATCTCTGTGGCAAGTGATGCAGGCAACATCAGCGTAGGTGATTACAGCGGCAATACCACTGTGATTTACAACCACGATGCTGATCATCCGACGAATATTCTCGGCGGCAGCTTTACTATCGGTCAGGCGAAGGACGGCTCCCATATCACGCTCATCACGGATAACCAGGGCATCACGAAAGGCTTTAACGCCTATGATAAGGCTGAAGACCAAAATACGGTCAATGAAGTTTTGAACAAGCTGGCACAGAAGCTCTTCTACACCGCGAATGATGGAAAACTGGCAGGCACTGTCAAGATCGCTTCTGGTTTAACTGCTTCTTCTGTGGCTTTGAAGACTGGCGATATTTCCTTCTCTACCGATGCAACCGGCACAAAGACACCTGGTCAGGGCTTCTATGAATATACCGAAGCAGACGATTCTGTCATTACCGATCCGATTACCGGTAACCTTGATAAGAAATATGTCAATCTGGGCATTGAAACAGAAAAAGGCATTTACAATTTCACAAAGGATGCGATTATTGATGTTACGAAGGGCGATTACAGCTTCAATTTGGGGGCTATCGAATCTAGGGGGGGTCCGATCACGATTCATGCGGATGGCTTGAATCTGGATGTATCCTACCATGTTCTGAAGGGCAGCAATGTGGCACGCGCAGTAGCTACTGGTAACAGTTATGGCATTAAGGATGTTACCATCAAGGCTAAGAGCCTGAAGCTCAGCACGGATACCACAGGCTTCTATGGTCAGGGTGTTTATGCAACCGGCGGCAAGATTAGCATTGATGCAGATACCACCATTTCTACCTCTGCTCAGACAGAAAGCAATGGTATTTACAGCGGCAACGGCGGCACTGTGACTATGAACGGCAACCTGACTATCCAAAAGGATAGCAAGGCAGCGAATTACTTTGCGCTGAAGTCTGATGATAATGGCGTGATCAACGTCAATATGAAAGACGGCAAGGAAGGTACAGGCATCGTGAAGATCGATGGCGATGTCTTCACCAAGTCGGCAGAAAGCTACGATTATTGGGAGGACGAAACAACTTCTACTTCTTCCACCGTTAATCTGGCATTGCAGGGCAAAGACAGCAGCTGGAACGGCCGCAGTCTCTACGAGGTTACTTCCTCTGGCGATGATTCAACTGATTATGGCGCTTTCAACCTGTGGTTGGCTGATGGTGCTTCCTGGACTAACGAGAAGAACGGCAAGGAGGTTCCGAGCGGCTTTACTGGTAGCCGTGTAACTAAGTTTACTGGCGGCAGCGATGCGGCACACGCAGGCAACATCTTCCAAAACGATGCGAAGAATATCACCATCGACAACTACAGCGGCTATGCGAACATTTACTATGCGCATGAAGGAAATGGCGAAGCGGCAGAAAACTACAAAGCGGGTGACACCATCATCAATAAGGCAGCTGCCGGCTCCCAGATTTCTCTCATCACAGATAACACCGGTATCGCGATGGATAATGAGTACAGCGTCGCTAATGTCCTGAATGCACTGGCAGGCAAGCTCACCTACAGCGCGTATGTAAACGGCGAGAGGAATCTCACCGGCTATGTGAAGATCGCAGAAGGCTTGACGGCATCGAGCAAAGCCCAGCAGACCGGCGACATCGCCTTCAGCGATAAAGATGGCAAAGGCAGCCTGGCAGAAGGGACAGTCACACCTGGAGTCAAGTATCCGGAAACCCAGACGCCTGAAGCTACTGAAAAGAACCAGGGTATTACCGGCGATGCCAAGACTGACTATCAATACAAGAAGGACGGCATTCTGAAGAAAGACGGCTCTTATGTATTCACTCAGAATCCGACTAAGATCACGGTAGAGGAAGGAGCCGCTATCGATGCCAAGGCAGATATCACCATCGATACCAGCAAAGCGAAGCTGGAACTCACCGGCGAAGACGCCGGCATCAAGGCGGATGGTCATCAGGTATCCATCACCGGCAGCACCGTGATCACCGGCAAAGACGCGATCTCCGCTTCCAATGGCGGCAAAGTCACGCTGAATGGTATGACCGACATCAAAGCAGTTGGCGAGGATGGCACAGCGATTTCTGTAGCTGGCGAAGATAGCGAGGTCGCTATCACAGGCAATGCAGCCGCTTCGATCACGGGCGCTGTCTATGTCGCAGGCGGAAACCTTACTGTAAATACCGGGGCCACCACCACCATGACGGGAGATGTAGTCATCGATGGCGGCAAGGCTGACATCACCCTCGGAGACAAGGCTTCCACCCTGACAGGCAATCTGTCTGTCAGCAACAATGGTCAGCTGACGCTCAATGTTAGCAATGGAGCCAAGGCGACAGGCAGCTATGCAGCAGGCAATGGCACCCTCACCATGAACGTCAAGGATGGCGGCTACTGGATCCTGAAAGATGCAGAAAACACCACCAGCCTGTATGCGATCAGCCTCGCTGATGCAGCAGAGGATGCGAACGCACCTGCAGCAGGAACCCTCAACGTCAATGGCGGCAGAGATAAAGCGCACACCGGCTACATCGACATGAGAGAGAGGACCCAGAACCTCGATATCGCAAACTTCAGCGGACACGAAACCTTTATCATGGCGCATAAAGACGACGGCACTTTCACCAGCGGCAACGTGAACATTGCCAAAGCAGCTAACGGCTCCGGACTGACGCTTTACACAGCCAACAATGGCATCCAGATGACGGACAAAGCTGCCGTAACCAATATCTTGACAGCATTGGCACAGAAGGCCATCTATGCAGAGGGGAACGACGCAGGCAATGGCAAGAACCTGACTGGCGAAGTAAAGATCGGCGAAGGTCTCACCTCCTCCAGCGCCAAGACCGGAAAGATTGACTTCAGCAATTTGAGAGGACAGCTGGTCGTTGGCAGCATCCAGTGGGAACCGACCATTGAAACCGGTGACTACGAGACCTTCGTCATGAAGGGCGCAAGGAGCGCTGTCACCACCTCCTTCCACAGCTGGCGTGACAACATGCAGGACACCTACACCGGAGCAGACCTTGCTGATGAAGACGGCATCTTTGCCAAAGCTCTTGGCGGCAAGACCTCCTCGGATGTCAGCGGACTGAAAGACAGCAACAGCTACTGGGGCGCACAGGTGGGCTACGACAAAGCCCTTGCAAATGGCTGGAACACCGGCGTAGCCTTCGACTACCGTGATGGCGACAGCGATTACCTCCTGGGCGGCAAAGGCGACAACAAACTCTACAGCTTCGGCGTCTACGGCGTGAAGAAGATGGACAATGGCAGCTACTTCAGAGTGGCAGCCAAAGCCGGCCGTGTAGAAAACGAATACGACGTCTATACCGAACTCAGAAACAAACTGCATGCAGACTACAAAGCCAATGCCTATGGCCTCACCGCAGAATACGGCAAGACCTTCGGCAGCGAGATGAGCTACATCACCCCGAAAGTACAGCTCACCTGGTCCCGTGTAGGAAGCAAGGACTACACCGGCAGCGCAAACAATGGCGCAATCATGAACATCTATCAGGACAGCTACGACAGCCTTGTTGGCCGCCTCGGCTTCGAAGCGGGCATGAAGAAAGCCAATGGCAGCCTTCATGCAGGGCTGTACCTGGCGCATGAATTCAATGGAGACATCGATACCCGCTACTTTGCCAAAGACGGCGGATGGAAATCCACCTCCTTTGACGGAGATGACACCTGGGCAGAACTGGTGCTCGGCGGAGAGTATCGCCTTGGCGGTAACACCCAGCTCTACGCAGACTTTGCCAGAGATCTGGGCGGTGACTTCCAGAGAAAGTGGAAGCTGAATGCCGGCATCCGCTTAAGATTCTGATGGGAACTAGGGAAACACTGATTAAATCGTTGTCAGATTTTACTCTTGAATTTTTATGCATGGCGAGGAATAACCTGACGCGAATAGCGAGCTATTTAAGGAAGGCTATGACGAAGCCATGTATAAAAATTCTTGTAGAATCTGACTCTGCGATTTAATCAGCGTTTCCCTGGATTGACCGCGTGAGAACGCAAACAAAAAAGGATGAAACTGAGCGTAAGGCTTGGTTTCATCCTTTTTTATTTGCGTGAAAGAGGTTCAGCTGGTTCTATAGGTCAATGGGTGTTGTGCGGTGTGAAAAGTAATAAAGCGACGTTTGTTAGATGAAGAAATTCCCGTATCGTCATCTCGAGCGAAGTCCAGGGATCTTTCTTGCGGGCTGGTTATATGGCACAGGCGAGACAGTGGTATAACGTAGCAACGAGGCGTCGTTACTGAGTCTATGCATACGTGCTGATTACCGCAGTGCAGTAGAGATCCCTCGGCTACGCTCGGGATGACGAAACGCTGATTCAATCTTGCAACGATTGAATCAGCGTTTCCTTAGGTGTCAGATATGTGAGATAAAGAAGAGCCCGTATCGTCATCTCGAGCGAAGTCGAGAGATCTTTCTTGCAGGACGGTATACGGCACATGCGAGACGGTGGTATAACGCAGCAACAAGGCATTGCTGCTGTGTCTATGCATACGTGCCGATTACCGCAGTGCAGTAGAGATCCCTCGGCTACGCTCGGGATGACGATACGCTGATTCAATCTTGCAACGATTGAATCAGTGTTTCCTTAGAAATGAGAAATGGCGATACGCTATCTCATGAATCTCAATAGAAAAGCGCGAAAATCTTTGCTGGATTGTCGCGCTTTTGTGTTTGATGAAATACTATTTCACTGGATTTCTGAGTGTCCCGATGGGGTCGATATTGATTTCTACCACATCGCCTTTATGAAGGAATTTCGGCGGGTTGAAGCCCATGCCTACGCCCTGCGGGGTGCCGGTGGCGATGACGTCGCCCGGGAGGAGGGTCATGCCGTCGGAGAGGGTCGCGATGAGTTTCGGAATGGAGAAGATGAGGTCGGTGGTGGTGCCTTCCTGACGGAGGCTGCCATTGACTTTCGTGTAGATGGTGAAGGGGAGCGGCCAGTCGCCGACCATGACGGTCGGGCCCATCGGGCAGAAGGTGTCGAGGCTCTTGCCGCGGAACCACTGGAGGTGTTTTTTCTGCAGGTCTCTGGCGGTGACGTCATTGATGATGGTGTAGCCATAGACGTACTTCATCGCATCTTCTTCTGCGATGTTCGCGCCTCGTTTGCCGATGATGACGCCGAGCTCGCCTTCGTAGTCGACTTCTTTTGTGACGGAAGGATGGCTGTCGATTTCTTCATCCGGCCCGATGATGGAGGTGGTGGCTTTGGTGAAGAAAATCGGATCCTCCGGGTTCTTGGCATTGGCGTTCTGGTCAAATTCTTTGACGTGGGCCTGATAGTTCTTGCCTACGCAGAGGACGTTTCTTCTGGGATAGAAGGGGGCTTCGAGGCGAACGTCTGCGAGCAGGATCGGAGTGACGGCTTTGTCCTTGCCGTTCATCTCGAGCGCGTGAGCGAGGTTCAGGAGGCCTTCTTCACCGCTTTCGATGAAATCGCCCAGTGTCTCAGCGAGGGGGATGAAGTAGGTTTCTTCGAGATCAATGGCGGGGTAGATGGAAGTGCCGTCAGCGGACAGGACGCCCCACTGGCGTTCGCCTTTGTAGTTGTAGGATACAAGTCTCTGCATAATAGACCTTCTTTCTTATAATATAGAGTGTGGACATATTATAGCATAAATACAGGAAATATGGTTGATTGGTTCATGGCCTGGATAGCGGGGGATAACAGGTTCAAGTGGTTCAACGGGTTCGATGGGTTCAAAAGGTTCAATGGGGGTGGTGCGGCGCGAAGCGCCGCGGAGTATAGATAGTGGCGATGCCCGAAGGTTTCTTGATAGCAGGTTTCCCGCTTGGGGTTTCCTGACATTGACCGTCTTACCGCGAATGACAAAGATCCCTCGACTTCGCTCGGGATGACGAAACGAGGGCACGGCTATGCCCACGTCCTTCGGGCATCGCCTTATTTATACTTCGCGGCGCTTCTATATTCTTATGCGCCGCACCAGCCCCCGTTGAACCCTCTGAACCTGTTGAACCCGCCGAACCTCTTTTGCCCGCAATCAAAGGACGGCACGCCCGCGGGGCTAACCCCGAACCCCGAACCCTGAACCCGCCAACCTGAACCTTTCCCTCAAACTTTCTCTATTTCTCCCTTGCATTCTGCTATCCCGTTTGTTATAATAGCAAAGAATTATCTATGTAGTTGAAATGAGGTGCAACAATTGAAGAAGGGACTTCATCCGGATTATCATCCAGTCGTTTTCCGCGACATCGGTGCTGACTACTCTTTCCTGACCCGTTCTACAGCAACTTCCAATCAGACTGTAAAATGGGAAGATGGCAATGAATACCCGCTGATCAATATCGATATCAGCAGCAAATCCCATCCATTCTATACAGGACAGCAGCGTTTCGGTAAGGCTCGTGGCCGTATCGAAAAGTTCAACAAACGTTATGGCAAATCCGCAGAATAAGGAACAGGGCGCAAGCCCTGTTTTTTATTGCCTTTTTTTGATATACTAGGAAAGATGGATTATAGGGTTCAGCGGGTTCTATAGGTTTTACGGGTTCGAAGGGGTTGGGGCGGCGCAGAAAAATAGAAGCGCCGCATATTAGAAGGTCAGATGTCTGACTGCGCTCTTCTCGTATCGTCATCCCGAGCGTAGCCGAGGGATCTCTACGGCACTGCGGGAATCAGCGTGTATGCGCTGAGGGGAAACGATGTCTTGGCGCTGTCTCACATCAGGCGATGAGCGTTCTGCGATAAAGATTTCTCGGCTACGCCCCTCTGACAACGGCGCGAAGCGCTATCAAAACTCCGCGGCGCTTTTGATTTTTATGCGCCGCACCACCCCCGTTGAACCTCTTGAACCTCTTGAACCCGCTGAACCTCTTTCGCACGCAATCAAAGGGCGATACGCCCCATGGGCTAACCCTGAACCCATTTTCTACCTATCATTTCACAGGAGTAACCAATATGCAGATCAGCAAATTAGACGGTATGGAAGCCAGATATATGGCGCTGGAAGATCAGCTGAGCGATCCTTCGGTGATCGCCGATCAGAACCGCTGGAGAGAGCTCTCGAAGGAGCATGCGGAGCTGGGAGAGATCGTTTTCAAGTATAGAGAATATAAGGAGGCGCTCAAGGGGATCCAGGATGCACTGGAACTTCTGGACGATAAGTCGCAGGCCGATCTCCATGAGCTGGCGAAGGAAGAGCTGAAGGAAAATGAAGAGAAGCGGGATGCGCTGGATCTGGAAATCCATAAGATGCTGATCCCGAAGGATCCGAATGACGGGAAGAATGTCATCCTGGAAATCCGCGCGGGTACGGGCGGCGAGGAGGCGGCGCTCTTTGCATCGGATCTTCTCAAAATGTACCTGAAATTTGCAGAGCGCAAGGGCTGGAAGGCAGAGATCGCGGATGCGAATGAGACGGATCTTGGTGGGTTCAAGGAAGTCACCTGCACCATCGAAGGGAAGAATGCGTATTCGATCCTGAAATTCGAGAGCGGCGTACACCGCGTGCAGCGTATCCCTGAAACGGAGAGCCAAGGGCGTGTGCATACGTCGGCGGTCACGGTGGCTGTCCTTCCGGAGGCGGAGGATGTAGATATCGAGGTGCGCCGCGAAGACCTGCGTATCGATGTATATCGTTCTTCCGGTGCGGGCGGTCAGCACATCAATAAGACGTCTTCGGCGATCCGACTGACGCATCTTCCTACGGGCATGGTGGTCACTTGTCAGAATGAACGAAGCCAGCGTCAGAACAAAGAGAAGGCGCTGCAGATCCTGAAGTCTCGTCTCTATGACCAGGCGATGCGGGAGTCGCAGAGCAAGGAAGCGGCGGACCGCAAGAATCAGGTCGGCAGCGGCGACCGTTCGGAGCGTATCAGGACGTACAATTTCCCGCAGGGCCGCGTGACAGATCACCGCATCAATATGAGTATTTACCAGCTCGATGATTTCATGAATGGGAACATGGACGCGATCCTTGACCGGCTGATGGAAGAGGATCTGGCGCGCCGCATGAAAGAAGGGGAAGCGAATGGCCGCTAATACGCTCTGGACGATCCAGCGCCTGCTCGCATGGACGACGCAGTATTTCCAAAATCACGAGATCGAGACGCCGCGTCTGGACGCAGAGCTCTTGCTTGCGAAGGTTCTTCACAAGCAGCGGATCTTCCTCTATACGGATTTCGAAGAAATCGTGAATCCGGAGGAACTCGCACTTTTCAAGTCTTTCATACAAAAGCGTGTGAAGGGAATTTCCACGGCGGCTATCATTGGTGAGAAAGAATTCATGGGGCTCACATTTCATGTGAATGAGGATGTCCTGATTCCTCGCCCGGACACAGAGACATGGCTGGAAAAGGTCATCCAATACCATAGAAATGACGGCGCGATCGAGGTCGCGGACCTCGGGACAGGGAGCGGGGCGATCCTCCTCTCCTTCCTGTATTATTGCAAGGAAGCGAAGGGGGTCGGCATCGATATTTCTGAAAAAGCCCTCGCTGTCGCGAAAGAAAATGGGAAAGAGCTTGCGATGGATGAGCGCGCGGCGTGGCTTGTCGGAGACTATATCGATGCGCTGCCGGAAGATACCCTCTATGACGGCATCCTTTCGAATCCTCCCTACATCCCGAGCGCCGACATCGCCCATCTTCAGGAGGAAGTGAAGCATGAGCCGATGCTCGCGCTCGATGGGGGAGAGGATGGTCTCGTCTTCTACCGCCGGCTGGCGGAAAAGGCGGCGGGCCACTTGAAAGAGGGCGGTTTCCTCGCCGTCGAATTCGGCATCCACCAGTGGGAAGACATTCTTTCGCTTTTGAAGGAAACGGGCGAGTTCGAAGATTTCGAAGTCATCAAAGACTACGGTGATATCGAGCGCGCGATCTATTGCAGAAAGAAGAAGCAGCATGACTGAAAAAGTAGAAGTCAACGACATATATTATAAGGATAAAGTAAAGGAGCTCGGCCGCATCATTCGTGAGGGCGGCCTTGTGGCTTTTCCAACGGAGACGGTCTATGGTCTGGGAGGAAATGCGCTCGATGCGAGTGCGGCGAAAAAGATCTACGCTGCGAAGGGCCGCCCCTCGGATAATCCGCTCATCGTCCATGTGGCGGATCCCTCCGAAGTGGAGAAGTACGCAGCCGAGGTCAGTCCGCTCGCAAGGCGGCTGATGGATACCTTCTGGCCGGGGCCTTTGACCATTGTTTTCCCGAAGAAGGATTGCATCCCGATGGAGACATCCGGGGGACTTTCCACCATCGCCATCCGCTGCCCAAGGAGTGAGGCGACACGCGCTCTCATCCGTGCAGCCGGCGTCCCCATCGCAGGTCCCAGCGCGAATATTTCCACCCGCCCGAGCCCGACAACCGCAGACGATGTGCTGCATGATATGGATGGACGCATCGCAGCCGTCATCGACGGCGGCTCCTGCCAGATCGGCCTCGAGTCCACCGTGGTGGGCATCGAAGGAGATGAGATCGTCATCTACCGCCCCGGCGGCACGACGAAGGAAGCGCTCTCTGCCATCGCACCGACCACGGTCGACAGCGCACTTGCCAAAGACGGTGCGCATCCGAAGGCACCCGGCATGAAGTACCGCCACTATGCGCCTTCCGCGCCGCTCACCGTGTACACGGGAGAGGCGGACAAAGTGGTAGAGGAAATCCTCTCCTTTGCGGCAAAGACGGACAAGAAGTATGGTTTCTTCGTCAGCGAAGAAACCGCGCAACTTCTCCCGAAGGGACTTCCGCTCTTCGTCTGGGGACAGCGGACGGATAAAGAGAGCTTCGCGCACAATCTCTTCTCCGGCCTTCTCTATTTTAACAGCCATCCCGTCGATGCCATCATCGGCGAAGGCACGGATACCGCGGGCCTTGGCCTCGCGATCATGAACCGCCTCACCAAGGCGTCGGGGTATCATATAGTGGTGGAGAAGCGATAGGGGCTGACGGGTTCTGAGGGTTCAAAAGGTTCACAGGTTTTCCATCTTTCATGAATACCACATGTCTTAAAACTCCGCGGCGCTCGGGTACTGCCGTACATCGCCTGCTTGAGACGCTCTTTCCCGCTCTTTTTCATACCGCCTGTGCCCTATCCGCCCCTTCGGGGCACCTTCCCCTCGAGGGGAAGGCTGACGATACGAGAGTACCGCTCATCTAAAATTCGCGGCGCTTCCATATTTTTATGCGCCGCACCTTCCCCATTGAACCCGTAGAACCTGCAGAACCCTCCGAACCTCTTTCGCCCGCAATCAAAGGATGGCACGTCCCCTGGGCTCAACCTGAAATCTCAAACCATTTCCCTAAAAGGAACAGCTCGCCAGCTGGCGGGCTGTTCCTTTTTACGCGGCGCTGTTGTATACTGAAGTGGTACAGTAATCCTATTTTCCAAGGAGGGCAAAGAGAATGAAAATTGCTATGGCCAGTGATCACGGTGGGTTTGCGCTCAAGGCTTCTCTTATGAAGCATCTGGACGAAGAGAAGATCGAATACATAGATTGCGGGACGTACTCAGAAGAGTCCTGCGACTACCCGGACTTTGCAGAGAAAGCGTGCAAGCTGGTGCAGCAGGGCGAGGCGACGTATGCGATCCTTGTCTGCGGGACGGGCATCGGCATGTGCATTGCCGCGAACAAGATGAAGGGCATCCGTGCGGCGCTCTGCGGAGATACGTTCTCCGCGCATTTCACCCGCGCGCACAATGATGCGAATGTCATGACGCTGGGGGCGCGTGTCGTCGGACCGGGGCTTGCGGAATTCATCATGGACGAATTTTTAAAGACTCCGTTCGAAGGTGGCCGCCATGCCAGAAGAATTGCAAAGATTGCTGCGATCGAAGAGGTGCAATAGTGTTTGAAGACTTACAGGAACAGGCAGTAAAAGCTTTCCATGAGCTTTGCGAAATTTCTCATTTCAGAAAAGGGAGCCTCATCGTCATCGGTGGCTCGTCGAGCGAGATCCGCGGCGGACACATCGGCAAAGACAGCTCCTATGAAGTCGGCACGGCTGTCGTGACGGCTTTGATGGAAGCTGCAGAGAAAGAGGGACTTGCTCTGGCTTTCCAGTGCTGCGAGCATCTGAATCGGGCGCTCATCATGGAGCGCAGCGAAGCAGAGAAGCGCGGCTATGAGGAAGTGACGGTCGTCCCCTGGCTGCATGCCGGCGGCGCCTTCTCGACGAATGCTTTCTATCATTTCAATGACCCGGTCGCCGTGATGGAGATCAAGGCTGACGGGGGACTCGATATCGGGCTTACGATGATCGGGATGCACTTGAAGCGCGTGGCTGTCCCTGTCCGTCTGGCGAATAACCATATCGGGGCAGCCCTTGTGGCAGCTGCCCGCACCCGCCCGCTGCTCATTGGCGGAGAGAGAGCGCACTATGTGAGGGAAGACTGAAGATTGAAAGCAGGGATTAGGGATTAGTGGCTAGGGATTAGGAGCCTCGAGTGACTGGTGACTGGTGACTTACATGCCATCTTCGGGCATCGTCCTATTTATACTCAGCGGCGCTTCCATATTTTTGTGCGCCGCACCACCACTCCTCACTCCTCACTCCTCACTCCTAACTAGAGAGCGCGAATCTTTCGTACGCAATCCATGGGCGCCCCGCCCACGGGCTAGCCCTGAACCTTGAACCCTATTTCCTCTTTACTTCTTCCTTATTTGTGCTATACTATCCTTGTGAGTGATTTCACGAATAGCATACCTGCTCAACGGAAGGGCTTGGCCATGTATCCTGAAGGGTACACGCTAAGCTCTTTTTCTATATCAAGTATGCATATTTCAAACCCAAAGATGCATTCGTGTGCGCCTCATGATACAATAAATCAAATGTATGCAGGAACCGAAAATGAGTGACTGGGGGATATTTGGGTCAGAGAGTGCTGCTTTAGAGAGCGGTGCTTGGTGAAATGGTGCGATGCGCCGATATTTCTCCACTCTCATTGATGAAAGTTTTGCATCATGGGGTGTATGAATCGATCCATTCGATTTCACTTTGAAAAATGAAGGGAGTTCATTTCAATGAAACACTTAAAAGAAGACAAAGCGGTTTATGAAGCCATTCAGAAAGAGTTGAACCGTCAGAGAAACAAGCTGGAAATGATCGCATCTGAAAATATCGTCAGCTATGCTGTCATGGAAGCACAGGGCAGCGTCCTCACAAACAAATATGCAGAAGGCTACCCGGGCAAGAGATATTACGGCGGCTGTGAATATGTCGATGTCGTCGAACAGCTGGCGATCGATCGTGCGAAGGAGCTCTTCGGTGCGGAACATGTGAATGTACAGCCGCATTCCGGCTCGCAGGCGAACTTCGCTGTCTACTACGGTCTCTTAAAACCGGGCGACACCATGATGGGCATGAACCTCACGGATGGCGGTCATCTGTCGCACGGCAGCCCGGTCAATATTTCCGGCAATTATTTCAATGTCGTTCCTTACGGCGTCAGAAAAGAAGATGAACTTCTGGACTATGAAGCCATGGAAAAGACCGCGAAGGAAGTCCAGCCGAAGCTCATCATCGGCGGCACCAGTGCATACTCCCGCATCATCGACTTCGAACGCATTGCAGCGATCGCCCATGAAGTCGGCGCACTCTTCATGGTCGATATGGCACACTTCGCCGGCCTTGTCGCAGGCGGTGAATATCCGAGCCCGGTGCCGTGGGCAGATATCGTGACCACCACCACCCACAAGACTCTTCGCGGACCGCGCGGCGGCATCATCATGTGCAAGGAACAGTATGGCAAAGCCATCGATAAAGCGGTATTCCCGGGCATGCAGGGCGGTCCTCTCATGCATGTCATCGCAGCAAAGGCTGTTGCTTTCGGCGAAGATCTCTGCGATGATTTCAAGCAGTATGCGAAACAGATCAAAAAGAATGAAAAGGTCCTCTCTGATGAGCTGCAGAAGAATGGCATCCGCGTCGTTTCCGGCGGCACCGATACCCATGTTCTCCTCGCTGATATGAAAGCGATCGGCATCACAGGTAAGGTCGCACAGACAGTTCTCGATGAGATCGGTATCACCGCAAACAGAAACACCATTCCGTTCGAGACACTCTCTCCATTCGTCACGAGCGGCATTCGTCTCGGCTCCCCGGCTCTGACCACCAGAGGATTCAAGGAAGATGACTTCAAGGAAGTCGCAGACATCATCTCGACAGTCGTCAAGAATCCGGAGGATGCGGCAGTCAAGGCGGACTGCGCAAAGCGTGTCCATGCTCTCTGCGTGAAGTACCCGCTCTACGAAGATCTGTAATGAATACATCAAATAAAAGCCAGTCCGCATGGGCCGGCTTTTATTGTTTTTGTAAATGAATATTTTTTCGTTTTTGAGGCAATGTGACATCCCTTGATTCAGCGTAAGTCCTTTTTCATAAGTACAGAAGCAGGCGGAAGGGGAAACTTTGGTGGGATACGGATGCGGTAGGGTCACTCACGGCATACTAAAAAAGCCGTCTTTGTCAGGTGCTGCTCCGCATTGCGGATAAACTTTCCCCTTGACTTTCCCCGGCCAATCCCGTATACTATTGAAGTTGATAAATTTCTCTAACGCGTTTAGAGCACTGGCGAAACAGTGAAAGACAAACGGCATAACGGCCGATAGGTAAGGAGGTGCGAGAAATGCCGGTTCCGAAGACAAAAAGTTCTAGATCCCGTCGCGACAAGAGACGTGCAAATTGGAAACTGACTGTTCCGGGTCTTGTGGAATGCCCACAGTGCCATGCACTGAAAAAACCTCATCATGTATGCCCAGTATGCGGTTTCTATAAAGGCAAACAGATCATCACCAAGACTGTTGAAGAATAATGGTCAAAGGAAAATGCTTCTCGATAGAGAGGCATTTTTTTATTGCAGAAATTACTTCTCACTATGGCGCGATATGATACAATAATAGGTGTTTCTCGAAGAAATAGGGTTCAGCAGGCTCTGCGAGCGAGAGCAGAAAAGGCGGCGATCATATTCACAAGGCGCCGCTGAACCTTCTTTTTATTAAAAGCTGCGGCGCGCTTTATTTTTGCGTTGTATCGCTCTCGCTCAAAAGCAGAGCCCTATTGAAGCTGTTGAACCTGTTGGATAAACAACGACCATCAAGGAGGAAGTATGGGGAAGCATTTTTCTTTTATCCATTGTGCGGATCTGCACCTCGGAGAACCATTCGGAGGCGTGCGCCTCGGGACGAAGGGACCGTGGAATGAGCAGATCGGGAAAGCCACCTTCAAGGCCTTTGAAAAGGTGGTGGATGCGGCACTGGAAAATCGGGTAGATGCGATCTTGATTTCCGGAGATGTATATAATTCAGACCATCACAGCCTCGCGGCGCAAATGGCTTTCGGCAGGGAGCTGTATCGAGCGGCGCAGGCGGGGATCGAGGTCTTTATCGTGCATGGAAATCACGACCCGGGCGAGGCCTGGCGTGCGGATATCCCGCTGCCGGAGACGGTGCATATTTTTTCTTCCGAAGAAGTGACAGGCATCCCGCTCATGAAGGATGGGGAAAAGGCGGCCACGATCTATGGCATCAGTTACAAGACACGCCATACGAAGGATGATCTGGTGCGCTCTTTCCATGTGAATCCGGAGGATGGATTCACCATCGGGATGCTGCACACGGAAGCCGGCGTCGATGGGAGTCCCTATGCGCCTTGCACGGTCGAGGAGCTGAAGACTGCGGGCATCGACTACTGGGCACTGGGGCATGTACATACGAGAAAGACGCTCTCGATGAAGCCCTATATCGTCTACCCGGGCAATACGCAGGGGCTGGATGTCACGGAAATCGGTCCCCGTGGCTGTTACCTGGTCGATGTGGGGGCCTATGGTACAGTGACGTTGAAGTTCATCGAGACGGATGTGATTCGTTGGATGGACATGGTCATCGACATCGCCCCTTTCTTGACCGCAGATGATCTTTTGAAAGATGTGGCACGCCGCCGCGCGGGGCTGAAGGAGCTGACCGGTAGGCCGAATATGGTGCGTCTGGTACTGACGGGGCATGGCGCGCTGCACAAAGCGATCGCGACGGAAGAGGGACGTGATTTCCTTCTGCAGTCTTTGAATGAAAAGGAGCAGTTCCGCCATCTCTTTGCTTATTTCACCCGCATCGAGGATCGGACGCGGCCATTCCTGAATCTGGCTGAGCGCCGCGAGCTTCCCGATGTGACGGGGAATTATCTGAAGGCTTTTGATGCGGTCATGGATCTTCCGTCGGAAGAAAGGGCGAAGATGCTCCGTGAGATGGCTTCTTCGCAGCCGGAGCTTTCGAAGTATAAGAATCTATTGGGCAAGGTGTCTGATGAGGCACTTCTTGCTGCTTTCCGCCGGGCGGAGGTGCTGGGAGCGGAAATGCTGACAGAGGAGGATGGACGATGAAAATCACGGATTTGCAGCTCTCAGAGTACGGCATCTATCGGGGCGCGTCCTGGCAGCCGTCGACGTCTTCGCTGAATGTGGTCATGGGAGAGAATGAGAGCGGGAAGACGACGATGCTTCGTTTTATCCGCGATATGCTCTTCGGCTATGGGCGCGGCAAGTGGCAGGGACGGAAAGGAAATATGGCCTTCGTCCGCGCGGACGGGCAGGAGTACCGCGTCTTCCGGGAGGAGAAGGAGCGCTGGTTCGAGAATGCGAGCCATGTGAAATACTCTGAAGAACTGCCGACACTCTGGTGGCATGGTCTCACGCGCTCGATGTATGAGCAGATTTTCGCCGTCGGATTAGAGGATCTGCAGGGGGCTTCCTTCCTTGCGAATGACTCCATCCGCAGCCGTTTCTTCATGCTGCAGGGCGGTGATAAGCTCGCCAGTGCCAAGAAGGATATCCAAGAGAATAAGGAAAAGCTCTTCGTGGCTTCGTCTCAGGGAAAGCGCAAGATCAATCAGCTGATGGCGGATCTGGATACGGTGAATCAGGAGCTGGATCATCTTTCTCATCAGGAAAAGGATTTCGCCGAGCTGCAGAAGAAGCAGGAGCTTTTGAAAAAGCAGATCCGTGAGCTCGAGGCTTCGCTCGCCAAGGACCAGGAAAAGGACAGAGAGCTCTCGAAGCGGCTTGGCGCCTGGGAATACTACAAGCGGGCGCGTGATATCAAGCACCAGCTGGATCTCTCCTCGCAGGTGAAGATGTTCCCGTCGAATGGTAAGGAGCAGTGGAATCAGCTCATGAACCGCATGAAGGTGATCCACGACCAGAAGGCATCGCTCCAGGAAAAGATCGATGAGTACACGCCGAAGAAGAAGGAAGACATCATCCCATGGGCGAGAGAGGCTGAAGCGCTGGAAAAACTCTACGTCGATCTGGGGCAGTGGCGCCAGACCATCGTCGATGTGGAAGCATTGGAAGAGGAAAAGGAAAACTGGAAGCTCGACTTTGTGAATCTGGGCTATTCCCTGCCGCTCTGGGACCGCGCGCTGCCCTTGGAAGATGCCTGCGTCCATGTGGACTGGGCAGAAGGACGACGCCTTGCGCAGAGCGTGAGCGTCAGGGGCAATGAGCTCCATTTCTGGGAGCAGAGAGAGCCGGAGGTCGAAGCCGTCGCTGAAGAGGCGAAGGACGGAGATATCCAGACCGAGGAAGATTTCCAGCAGATGGAGGACATGGCCTCCTTGCTCGAGCAGCTTCTCCATCAGGAAGCAGAAATCAGGGGCAAGATCGATGCCGCTTCGCAGCTCGAAGATAAGAAATTCACCTTCTGGTTCTGGCTGGGCATCCTCTGCATGGCAGGAGCCGCAGCTGGCATCGCCTCCTTCTACATGGCCATGGCAGGCACCGCGGCGCTCTATGGCGCAGCAGGCGGGCTCATGCTGGGTATTCTCTGCTTCCTATTCAATAATAAGAGCATCCACAAGAAAGGGAATGACCTTGAGAAATGGAATGATTCGCTGGCTTCTCTCGTGAACGAGAGGAAGGCGATCTCCGACAAATTCCCGGGACAGGCACCGGAAGACATAGCTGATCTGCAGGCCTTCCATAACCTGATGCAGAGCCGTCGCTCCGATTTCTACAAAGACCAGGCAAAGCGGCAGGCCATCTCCTGGAAACGGGAAACAGTACGAAAGCAGCAGCTCGCGCACCAGAAGTGGACAGAAGAAGGCAAGCTGCTTCGCGAAAAAAAGGAAAAAGCAGACAAAGACTGGGATGCCTTCCTCGCGAAAAACAAGCTCCCAAAGACCGGCGCAGAGAATCTCTCTGCTCTGCAGGAGCAGTGGCAGAAGATCTACTCCGCCGAAGGCAAGGGCAAGATCCTCGACCTGCGCTTGGAGCAGATGGATGCGCGCCTTGATGCCTACAGCCGCCGTGCAGAGAGCATCATCTCGAAGACGAAGATGCCCTACACCGTCGATCCGGACGGCATCCAGGAGCTCTACGAGGAAACGCATACGCGCAGCCTGACGTGGCAGTCCATTCAGGAAAAGAACAACCAGCACGATGCGTACCGGAAGGAAATGGATAAGCTTGATGACGGCTGGGCCTCCTGCCAGCGGGAGATGGATACCCTTCTCCATCTGGTCAATGCAAAAAATGCGGAAGAATTTGCGGAAAAGGTGAATGCCCACGAGCATCATGACCAGCTGACGAAGGAATGGGAGGCCGTGAAGCAGGATCTGCGCCTCTATGCAGGCAGCGATGAAGAATTCCAGTCCCTCTGGAACTTCCTGGAAAGCGGACAGTACGATGACTGGATGGAAACCCATCAGAACCTTGAAAAACACATCAAAGAAGAGACGGCGTCACTGGGTGAGCTCCAGAAGAATCAGGGAGCGGTGGAAAATGAGATCTTCCGTCTGGCGGGGGATAATACCATCACCGATACCCTGCAGAAAAAAGAAAAGATCGAAGCCGAGCTTGCCAATGCACTCTCCGAATGGCTGACCTACATGTACACAGAAGAAATCCTGAACCGCGCGCAGGCCGCCTATGAGTCCGGCCGCCAGCCGCAGATCATGAAGCAGGCGAATACTTTCCTCTCTGCTATGACCAGAGGCAAGTACGCTCTTCAGATCTCCGAAGACGGGAAAAATATCGGCATCGTGGACAGCGAGCACCGCGTGAAAGAGGCCAAGATCTGGTCCTCCGGTACAGGCGATCAGGTCTTCCTCGCTATTCGCCTCGCCATGGCGCTCTCCTTCGGAGAGCAGCTCGAGCCGCTCCCCATCGTTTTGGATGATATCTTCGTGCGCTTTGATGAAGAGCGCCAGCGTGAGACATTGCGCTTCCTCATGGAGCTAGGCAAGACCCAGCAGATCTTCCTCTTCACCTGCCACGCACAGACCATGCGCATCGCAGAAGAAGTTGGGAAGGAAAAAGCGACCGGCGAGTTCATCCACCTGAAGTCCGGGACCATCGAGCTCGGAGCATAGATTTGGAGTGGCTGGTGGCTAGGGATTGATTAGGAAAATCTCGCAACGCGGTGTGATAAAAAATTGAGAAAAGTGACTCTCTTCGAAAAGAAAGGGGTCACTTTTTTCATATGTGTGCGATGCTATGTATAGAAGCGGGAGAGAGCATCCCGGAGATGATCGATTGACAGATTTCCCTCATCCTAGGCAGAGGGAAAAAAGGAAATCGGGCATCATGCGGCTCTCAAATGCTTCTCCCTTCGAAGGTTCTGCCCGGGAGAAATCGGCAAAGGGGGCAAGACAAGTGAAAAAGACAGGATGAAAACCTAATTACGAAACAACTCAGATAGCTCTGACGACAAGATCAGGCTCGCCTCTAAGTTAGTAGAAGTCCTTGTTTCGTCAAGGCCGCCCTCGAAGACTCTACGCCTCCCAGCCTGGCGCCCGATTCATTGGATCTGATTCATTCGACAGGATGACATCCTGTCTTTTTTGCATGGGTAATGCTTGGAAAACACTGATTAAATCGAATAACGGTTTAATCAGTGTTTCCATAAGGGAAATGAAAAAGTTCTGCAGGACTAGAGATAGTCTTGCAGGGCTTTTTTATTGTTTTGGCTATTTGTTTTCCAAATGCCGGGGCGGTCATTGATTATGTATTTAATTATCAAAACATTCGGCGATAGCAGGTGTTTTTCCCTTTTCCTTCTTTGGTTAGCTCGCCCGTTGTTACCATTTTACGAAGAGCTCCTTCCACTGAGCTGAGACTCAGTGCCGGGCAGAGGTTATGGATTTCTTGCTTGGTAACACGCCCGATTTTTTGCTGACAAGCCATTCTCACTATTTTAAGTGCAGACCGTTTTCCTTCCATAAGAGCGACCCGATCGTCTAAATCCTTATATGCAGCCAAAATGGTTCCCAAGAGAAATTTCATAAAAGGAATCACATCTTCTTTTCCTTCATGCCAGCCTTTTTGAGAATCTCGAAGAGATTCGTAATATAAACTTTTATTGACTGCAATTTTTGCTTCCAAAGAAATATATTTCCCTACAAAGAATCCATTTTGATGCAGTAACAAAGATGTCAGTAAACGGCTCATACGGCCATTTCCATCATTAAAAGGGTGAATGCAAAGAAAGTCATGGATAAAAATGGGGATAAGAAGAAGCGGATCCGCTATGAAGTTTCCAATTGCCAGATTATAGGTGGCACATAAAGCATCCAGTGCATTTGGGGTTTCATCAGGAGCGAGCGGAGTAAAAAGAGTGACGGTTTGACCGTTTGAATAAGTAGCATTGATGTAATTTTGAGTTGTTTTTGTACGTCCGGCTACTGGATTATTCGTGTGACTATATAAAATCTTATGCAGCTGAAGTATATCATTTTGGGTGATAGGAATGGCATCATAATTTTCATAAATTAACGATAAATCATCGCGATAACCTGTAATTTCTTGTTCATTACGGTTCCGGGGCGTCGTTTTTTCTAATGCAAGCTGTCTGAGATGGGTGCGCGTTGTCGTGATTCCTTCAATGGCATTTGAAGATTCTATACTCTGAATTTTGGCAATTTCAATCAATTTTTCCAGTTTTGCCGGCCATTGCTTTAAAAATATCTCCTGCTTTCCTGTTTCTTTGTAAATAGCCGCGATAAGTCCAAGTAAATCGGTATCCCATTTTCGGTCACGCAGCCATGCATAATTAAATGTCCTCATTTTCGTATCAGCACCTTCTTTCCCTTAAAGTATAGCAAAAATTAAGGGTATTTTGTATCCGGCTACATAGTAAGTCAAATTGCCAAGCCTTTAGCGTGAAGTGAGGAGCCATAACGCATCATTTGAAAATTTGAAGTTCTCCTGGCCGATTAGCAAATGAATGGCTTCGATCCGTATTATATCAATCAGTCGACAAGTGCTTCATTTCCGCTGGGGATGAAGGGAAAGACGGATGATCATTGTGCTGGGGAGAGTATGCGCCGGATATCAATCAGGAAAATCAAAAACGGAGGCGATAGCGTATGGGAGAAAACGAAAAAAGCCCTACACGACTAACCGTAGTCTTGCAGGGCTTTTTATTTATATCCATATAGTGCATCGTTATATTTACACTATTTAATTCACTGTAATTTACGGTAAATTAGTCTAAATAAGACTAAATAAGACTAAATAAGACTAACTTAGAATAAATAAGTATACTTTTTCTCAGCCGATCTTTAGATTTCTCGTAAAAAGTACATTTTTTAGGTTGCAAAACGTGAAAGGAAGGAGTATGTTAGAAAAGAAGGCCGGAAGGATTAGGGCTGTATGTCAGAATACTTTGTTGAAGAGGACGGATAATGCATGACAGCTGGCAGATGTCGAAAAGGCTGAACAGCGTATATGTTCCTGTTGGCTTGAAAACAGGGATAATGACTATTGCATGAGAGCAGGCGGGATTGTCATGCTTGTGGTGCTGGCTGGAGAGATCAGGTATGAGAGATATACTTCGTTTCTAGGAAAACGCTGATTCAATCGCAGAGTCAGTTTTTACAAGAATTTTTATACATGGCTTCGTCATAACCTTCCTTAAATAGCTCGCTATTCGCGTCAGGTTATTCCTCGCTATGTATAAAAATTCAAGACTAAAATCTGACAACGATTTAATCAGTGTTACCCTGGCACTTCCTCTTTGATCTGTGAGCGGCGTATGAGCTGGCATGGTTTTATCCATTATGATAGTAGTCCTTCCTTCATTGGTTGACTGCATTTTACCATAAGATGAGCGATGGAATGAATGGCAAAAGGAGGAAATAATATGAGCTGTCACGATATTGGACGTGGAATGAATTCTGTGGTGCTGGTTGTTTTGGACTTGTATGATCACGGGAAGATGTCTTTGGAATCTGCGCGTCAAGTGATAAAAGCTTGCCGCGAGGGGACCCAATGGTGTGATGGCAACGAGAATGAAGCGGTCATGTGTTGCTGCGAAAATCGCTGCGGATACTGTCTGGAACGATTGAAGCCAGGCGATGCTCTCTACTGCCTTTATGATATAGTCGGAGTCGCTGAAAGTGAGGGACTGCTTAAAGATTATGAACCTGTGAAAGATTTTAGGAATAGGACAGATCAGGCATATAAACTGGCAGGAAAGGATTTGGGATATGACTGGATTTGTGCCAACTGTTTTGAGGAGATTATTAATAAAATCACAGGGGATTCCGAAAAGACCGGGGTCTTAAAACAACTGGTGGAAAGCATATCTTTAAATGAATGGCACGTAGCAGCAAACAATATGAGTGATTACTATATGGCAAAGTATATGGAGCAGAAAGATGATGAAGCAGACTAACTGTAGAGACAAAATGGTATGAAGGGCGTGAAAAAGATAATGAGCGTTTTTTACTTAATGAACAAAGATACACCTGCCCTGCGCGTGGAACTGGAAGCACAGCGGCATATCTGCAAAGAGGTGCAGCCGATCAATCTGGAAGCCGGCCCGATTTATCTGGCTTGCCAGGAACACCGCGTGAGTAGCGCTTTTACGGAATGGATGCGCCTAAGAGCGCCTCTGTGGGAGATTGCTTCCAGACGTAAGGAAATCCTTCAAAACTATGCAGTCAACCTTTCTGACCAATACTGGCTGCAGTCGCAGGGATCCGATATTACCTGGAAAGATATTACTCCATTCCGGAATGATTTTACGCTGAAAGCAGTACCCTCGCCGAATCCCTGCACGGATGGGAGACTCCCTAAACACTGGGCGATCATAGATGATAAAAGAGTACTGATCAAGGAAAGCAGCGACCCGTATTATCGCGAGGCAAAGAATGAAGTGCTGGCGTCTCTTTTGCTGGATGTCTTAGATGTGCCGCATGTTACATATACAGAGCGAAGGAATCTCTCTTACTGCGAAGACTTTATCACAGAGGATAGCGAGCTTGTTCCTGCCTGGCAGGTATTAGGCGCTTGCGAGAAGAAGGAACAAGAAAATCGATTTGACTTTTTCCGGAGGTGCTGTGATACCCTGCAGATTCCCGTCACGGAAAAAGAACTGGCGAACATGCTGCTGTTCGACTGGCTGATCTTCAACGAAGATCGGCATTTCGGAAATTTTGGGTTCATCCGCAGCGTAAGCGATGGAAAGTTTCAGGGAATGGCACCATTGTATGACCACGGTAATTCGCTGTGGTTTGATTTGCCGGCTGCCGACTTCCATGGCAGATACCTGAAATGTATGCCATTTGCCAAAATCTTTGAAAGGCAGAGCCAATTCATGCGGGCATCAGACCTGGATTTAGGACGACTGACGGATCGCGTAGTGGCAGAGATTTTCCAAAAAGTATGGGGTGAATGTATCCAAGAGAAAACCATCGCAAAGATGCTCTATCTGGTGCAAAGACATATTTCTTCTGTGCGAAAGCAGATGGGAAGATAAGGAAATGCCAGATTATGATGGCAGTGATGCAAGGGATTGCCGACGTACATGGCTGGTTTCATCGGGCGATGCAGAGAGTTATGACTTTTTAGAAAAATCTTGGGAGATGCACTATGCTATGGATCATCACTGATACACACCTTGGCCATTACGCCATGATAAAGAGCTGCGGAAGGCCGGAAAACTTTGACGCGATCATCTGCCGGAACTGGCGAGAGAGGGTGAAGCCACAGGACACAGTCATCCATCTTGGCGACTGCGCCTGGCGCCTGGAAGGGATGAAGCGGCTTCTGGGGTTGCCGGGGAAGAAAATCCTTGTGCGCGGCAATCATGATGACAAGTCGCTGGGAAAGTACATGGAAATGGGCTGGGACTTTGCCTGCGATTCCATCGTCATGAAACTCGGCGGTGTAGTGATCCTTTTCTCCCACAAGCCTCGCTTGGGACATCGGGCAGACATCAATATCCATGGGCATTACCACAACCTGCATCGTGAAGATTTCTCCCGTCTCTATCTTCCGCTGTCACTGGAGGCGATGGGGTATCAACCAATTGCGCTTGACACGGAGTTTCTGGGAACGATAGCGAGCTGGGTTAGTAAAAAGCGCATCCCCAAGCTAAAAGAAATCTACGAGCTCAAGCAGAACCATCGGACACTTTGCCAGAGAGATATTTATGGACGACAGGGGAAAGAGTGTTTCTTTCGTAAATTTGAGGGGACGCCAGAGCTGAACATCCATGCAATGATGGAAAAGTTCTGCACGATTCCTGCTGATTCTACCTGATCTTGGGGAAGGGAAATGACTATGAAAAAATACGAAAAAGGGTATCATGATGCACAATGGGAGATGGCGAACCGGCTTTATGAGTGCTATTTAAATAAATACATATTTGGCATGAGTTGGCAAATGATTGAATATATTACCGGACTATCGCTTGATGACCTTGAAAAGTTGCTATTTGAGTATGACGAGGAATTGACTGCTGCCTGTCTGGCAGAGTCGGACTCGCTGGAGGAAAAGATATATCGTCTGCATATTGAACGATACAGCAATGAATATATTCAGGAACAGCTTGGCGTAACGGAAGAGAAAATAAGATCGGTGATCGAAGGGAAAAACGGATGCTGCAAAGACGTTTACTATACAGTTTACAAAAAGCTCAAGGCGAAAAAACACAAGAATATTGCGGAGTATCAGTATTATCGCAATTTTACTATAGGCCGGAAAACTGGACATGAAGAGGTGCGATGGGAATGGGTACATAGGCTGCATGAAGCAGGAATGAATACGGATGAGATTTCTGAAATCCTTAAATATCTGCAGAAAGATGTAGAACGCCTATTGATGATGAAAAAAGAAGAAATCGAAGACTGGGTCAAGGATCATTGGCAAGATGAAAACTAAGGGGAAAATCTATAAGATTGGTGTCGGACCCTGAAGCAAAAGAAAAACTGCTAAATAATTTGGATAAGACAGTCATGTAGGCGGCTGTAGGAAAGAGTCTCCTAAACTGCTGGCTGCAGAATTGAAGTCAAATAAAATCTGCGGAAGACCGTTGACACTAGAATAAGTCGGGTACTATCTGGATTCTTCTATTGAGAAGTACGAGGATCACGCGGCTTCCGTTGGCAAAGAGTAGTGAGGTTGACAGAAGAATACAATTGGTGGGTACTGTGCTAGCAAAAGGAAGTCGCGATTTTTTATGATTAAAGATTGGCTCACTTTTTCATTGACATTCACACCTTTGCCAAAGAAGAAGCCGATGCGGCCCTTAAAGCCATCGACGTCGATAACCTGTAGCAGCTCATCGAAGCGCAGATGAAGAACCTCACCGAATCTGAGATGCCAGATGTGTATTTCATAAATCCGCTCTTCTTCTTTGTTGGAAAAAGGGAAAATTTGCCAACAAATTAAAAAGAGAGCAGATGTGTCTGCTCTCCTTTTGAAATGGTGTTTAGCGCTTAAATCTACCAGCGTAGTAAGATGCTATTCCGTACCCGTCGTTGGCTCCATCATCATACCCTAAATGGTAACCTTGGCGGCGTCCCCGAATATAAGCGGCTTTCTTCTCTTCCTCCATTTGTTGCTTTAAGCGACGAATCCGTTCTTCCGTCTGCACTTCTTTCTGGTAAATCATACTTGCTTCCCTAAAGTTATCTGCTTGGTCGCTTATCAGATAGCCCGCCATCTTTTGTCAGGCAGCCGCATTATAGATAAATTTTTTTATACAGTTATATGTCTTGGTACTATAATATGGTTAATACACTTTTATTGAAAGGATTTGAGAACTATGATCTTGTTGCATATTCCTGAGGCCAAAGGCTATACTAAAGAAAAACAAGAATTTAGAGACAAGATAAAAAAGGAGTTTGGTGTTAGATGGAATCGAGACTTAATAAACCCAGTAACCAATACTAAAGGTTGCTGGTGCATTTCTGGTGATAAGGCCGCTGGTATTCCCTCCAAATGGTTAATTAGCCAGGAAATAAATTTTGCAGATTTTCTTATGAACGCTGGTAAGCAGGTACAAGTTCCTAACCTTTTATACACATTCAAAGCGGATGTGCATGATGTATATTGCGGCCCTAATGAAGCTTTTTACATGTATACCTTGTTTACGGAACATAATCTTAAAAGAACCATTAAAGTAAAGGTGCCTTTTAACCTGCTCGAAGATAAGCATTACAAGGAATTCATTGATAAAGAAGTTGAAGTGACCGGTCGTGTTTTTGTATACAAGCCTTACCTTACATTCCAGATAGAGGCAATTAGCTTTAAACTGGTTGGGTCATGCACGCGGTTAAAAGAGTTAGAAAAATGGCAATCTGTATGTGATGAATTGGTTACGAAAAAAGTAGCAAATAACGATCCCTGGCCAGATGGAATCCAAAAAGTTGGATTGATTGCAAATACGAATAGCAGTGGTTATGTTGATTTTATTGATGAAATAACAAAGCATAATGCAATACTATCAGAAAATATCATCACAAAAAATGTTACGATGAAGCTGGAAGATATAGTGAACGCATTGCAAGAATTAAATAAAGAGTCTAATTGTGATGTTATTTGTATTGTTCGTGGCGGGGGAGATCCGGAAACCCTCATAGACTATTCTCGGCCAGAATTCTTGGAAGCTATTGTAAATTCAAAAATACCAGTTGTAACAGGCATTGGGCATTCCACTGATAATCTATTGTGTAAACAAGTGGCATTTCATGCATCTAAGACTCCTACTGCTGCTGCTAATTATATCAATACACAGGTATATAAGAAGAAAAAAGAAAAGCGGGGAGAACAACAAGCCAAGTTCTTCAATCAGCAATTAGAAAAAAGGGAAAGGGCCGCTATTAATTGGAAGGAAAGATGCCTAAACGCGGAGAAAAAAATAGAAGAACTTGAAAAAGAAATCAGTGCGTTAAATACTCAAATTGCGAAATTAAGTCAGAAGAAAGCAGAGATAACCTCTGAAAAACAGCCAGAGCCTAAGAAGCAGAATTGGTTTTCAAAACTCTTCAAGTAAATCCTAAGTTGATATAAATTGCCGTAAAATCAAGGAAAATAGAACCTTACAGGACTAGAAATAATCTTGTAGGGCTTTGTTCTAAATAAAGTTTTTCTATATAGCCATATATTGTCATACTGTTATAGTATAATAAAGGAAACAGGAGGTGATACAGGATGCTGAGATGGAAAAACTATTGCATCGCCGGATTATTATGTTCGCCTAAGAGATATACAAATTTCATTAGGCCTGGAACTAAAGCAAATGGGCAATCTGATATGCATTCCTGAAGTTACCTATTTATACTATGAACGTGCTAATACAATTGAGATGTCTTTAGAAACTTTGATTCAATTTGCTGTTAAAACTTGGCGTCTCACTTGATTTCCTGATGGGCTTAACGGATGAACTAGCGCCATATACATCTGCTTCAAACTCTGCGCCGCTGGAGAGAGCAGACACTTCAAGGGTTAGAGAAATGCGGCTTGAACAGGGGATTACGGGAAAAGCCATGGTGGAACAGTTAGAAGTTTCCGGCGGATGATAGCAGATGCAGAAGCCGGGAAGATTGACATCATCATCACCAAATCCATACAGCGCTTCGCGAGAAATACTGTCGACCTTCTCCAGACAGTACGACAATTAAAAGAACAAGGGGGCGAGGTCTGGTTCGAAAAAGAGAATATCCATACCATGAGCGGGGATGGGGAACTGATGATGACCATTCTCGCATCCCTTGCCCAGGCGGAAAGCCGTTCCATCAGTGAAAATGTCAGATGGAGAGTAAAGAAACGATTTGAGAAGGGCATCCCCAATGGGCATTTCCGAATTTATGGTTATCGCTGGGAGGACGACCAGTTAGTTGTCATTCCTTCGGAAGCGGCCATCGTCAAACGCATCTTCCAGAATTTCATTGACGGGAAGTCCCGGCTGGAAACAGAGCTGGAATTTGCTGCGGAGGGGATCAAGACGCGAAACGGTTGCCAATGGCTGGATTCGAATATCAAAAAGATTCTTACTAACATCACCTATACAGGCAACTTGCTATTACAAAAGGAGTACATTACAGACCCCATCACCAAGCATCGGAAGAAGAACCAGGGTGAGCTGACAAAGTACTACGTCGAGAATACTCATGAAGCCATTATCGATAAAGAGACATTCGATTATGTGCAGCAGGAAATGGCACGGCGGCGTGAGCTGGGTCCATTGGCAAACAAAGCGCTGAATACCTCCTGCTTCACGGGAAAAATCAAGTGCGGTATCTGTGGCAAAAGCTTCGTCCATTGTATCCGTCATGACAGAGGTGGTTCAGAAGTATGGGAATGCCAGTCTCATAAAGTAAGGAACTGCAAGTGCAGCATGAAGGGCGCTGTTCCTGCTAAAGTGCTGCATGAAGAATGCGCTGCGGTCCTCAGTCTGGAAGAATTCAACAGGCTATGGTGCAGTCTGGTAGACTTCATCACCGTTTACAGCAAAGAAGACATTCGGGTAACCTTCAAAGACGGGACAGAAATCAAAGCATAAAAAGAAATAGAGACAGCTTGTCCGAACAAACAGCAAGCTGTCTCTATTTTCTTTTTACAAGGAATTCAACATAGCCCGAAGCCTTTTTTCAGCGGTACTGTAAATATTATCTAACGTGTCCAAGTCTTCTGCGAGTTCAGCCATAACGATTTCGACACATTCTTGATTGGTAAAGATGCGCCGATACAGGCTGATGGATTCAAAGTGGTATAAAAGTTTTTGCCGAAGTTCCCCATCAGAAAATTCTAAGCGCCCCTGTAGATTTGCAAGCCATTGCTTTATTGCAGGGGGCAATTTAACAGATGAGTGATCATAGGGGAAATCATATTCTAAAGCAAGTTGCAATCTGAATTTTTTACCGATGTCATCGAATTCATTATTATCCATACCGCTCAAATCATAAGCGATTACTTCACACAATAGGTTGAATGCCTGGTCATATCGCTTTTCTTCGAAGAGAAATTCATACATATTGAGCCTGGTATTGCGATAAAGGCCCATGTCACCTTCGTGCAGGTGTTTAAGTGATTCCTCATTGAAGAACTGCCAGATAAGATCCCGATAGCCAAAATGGCGGGGATTCTTATGATTCAGACGGTCGTTCATCTCCCAGACGGACATGTACTTATGGCGGTGGAGATAGGGGACATATTGGTTTTCCGCAAGCTCCTGCTGCCCGGATTCTGTCAGTTCATAAAAACGCACAGGAAATTTTTTCTCCAAGTCTTCGAGCGATGCATTTTCTAATAAACGGTCGATCAGCTCCGCTTTCTTTCCGCTTACCTTCTGGCCGATGGCCTTCAGTTCCTTTTTAATCATTGGCACCGTCAGATTTTGAATGGCAGACCGTAAATCCCCTGGCTGGATGAATCCTCTTCTTTCGAGTGATTTCAGCACAGCACCAGGATGCTCTACCGAATACTCATAATACCAAAATCCCTGGAAATGATTATTCCTGGAACTGGTAGAAAACGTGTGTGCATAGTCCAGCATCAAGATTTCATGCGGGTACAAACCTCTTTTTGTAGGGACCGCTTTTTTTAGAAGCACATTGAGCGGGACTATATCTGGCGACGGGCTGTCAGCAGGAGGTTCCTGTGAAAAGGTAATTTTCACAAGAGGAGGATTATCTTGCGCAGTCGTCTGCTCTATTACTGGCAGGTTGTCGGTGGAATTGTGAAATATTTTTTTGAAAACGTCGAATAGGCCCATGTAATCTACTCCTTCTCGTTGGATTTCTTTTCCTTCAGTATACCATGCTGACGGAGATTTGTAAGGGAAACGTTCTACATACCGATGCACACGGGGGTGTTCAAAATCCTTGCAATCGTTTCATTGTATCAATTACGTGACCTGTTGAGATTCTTGCTGTGGATCCGGGGAAGAAAAAATGTTTGTGCAGTCCATGAAATTCATCGAAACGCACAGCGGGCGCAATGATAATGTTTCCATCTTCGGACAGAAATCAAATCCGGACACCTGAAAATGGCGGAAATCAATATGGCCATCCGTGGAATTGAGGCAAATCTGGGGGTGTATCCGAAGGATACCTTTGTTATAGACTTGCAGTCGTGAGCGCTTCGACTTCATCATGGCCCCTTCAGCCTGTCGAACTGAGGGCAGAAAAATCTGGTGGATGACCTGCGTTCCCTCCTCACTTGATTCGGAAATCAATTGACCGGTGTCTTACCACATAACCTCAAATCAAAAAACGCTATCCACGAAAATGTGGATAGCGTTTTATCATGTCTAAAGTCTAATGGCTGATGTCTAGTCACCAGTCGCCAGCGATTAGTCCTGGGTCAGTTCCTGGATGAGCTCATGGACGGTCGTGATCTTATCGATGCGATAGGCGTTCGCACCGCAGAAGACGAGGCCGTGGTCTACATCGCCGTGGACGGCGTGGATGAGGGCCATGGTGATGCAGTAGGGGGTGGTCGCCGGGTCGCAGGTCTTGAGGCAGTGGAAGCAGCCCTGCGGCGGGATGCGGTGCTCGGTGAAGGCTTTGACGAAAGGGTTCAGGAGCGCGCGGCCTGGCATGTGGACCGGGCTCTGTACGATGGTGACGTCGCTCTCTTTGGCATTCACATACATCTGTTTGAATTCGTCAGCGGCGTCGCATTCTTTGGTGGCGACGAAACGGGTCGCCATCTGCACGCCGGAGAGACCGAGGGAGAGGTAGTGCTCGATGTCTTTCTTATCGAAGACGCCGCCGCCGAAGATGACGGGGATCTTCTTTTCGAATTTTTCTTCAAATTCTTTGACAACGGCAAGGATTTCTTTGATTTCATTTTCATAGCCGTCGCTTTCGTGCTCCTTTACCTGTTCTCTGGTGTAACCGAGATGGCCGCCGGCTTTCGGGCCTTCGATGACGACCATGTCAGCGGTACGGTGATGGTGGCGTTCCCACAGCTTCAGGATGACGCGGGCTGCTTTCGGGGAGCCGATGATCGGGGCGATCTTGGTGTCTGTGCCTTCCACGCAGGCGGGGAGATCGGCAGGAAGTCCCGCGCCGGAGAAGATGATGTCTGCACCGTTTTCTGCTGCGCAGCGGGCATAGTCTTCATAGTGATGGCCTTTGGACATGATGTTCACGCCGATGATGCCGGTCTTTGCTTTTTCTCTGGCTTTCAGCAGTTCGGATTTCAGTGCGCGAAGGTTAGCATTCACTGTATTTGTTTTGAAGTCTGGTTCATTGAAGCCTACGTTGGCAGCAGAGATGACACCTACACCGCCTTCATTGGCTACGGCACTTGCGAGGCCTGAGAGGCTGACGCCGATGCCCATGCCTCCCTGTACGATCGGTACGGTAGCGGTCAGGTTGCCAATGTGTAATGCTGGTAATTTCATGTGATTTTCTCCTAAAATATTCTACAAATCTCACTTTTAAATAACTATACGGTATCACAGATATGTTTGACAAAATAGCAAGCATGAAGTATCCTGTATTTACTGTAGTTTATGCCATGAGATGAAATAAGTCAATGGATAAGTTTTTAAACAATCCTGAATTTTTAGCAAACGAATTACGCGGCGCGTTTAAATTATCACCTGGTGATAAAATCCGAGGCGAAAAAAGTCAGTAAATGTGGGCGATTTCCCTGATTCGGAAAGAAGCCCATCAGGGAGATGCTTTACAAAGTATCTTTTAGAAATCGCTAAAACAAATGAAATTTTAATCTACGGATTCAGTGAGTCGCCCATGATATCGATGAAAATCTAAGGAATGTGAAAGAAATATGATTTCCTGCATATGTCTCAAAGAAAGGCTCTTTGCTTATTCAATTTCTTCGTGCAATCCTTGACTGCTTGTGATATAGTATTATCAGCAGGTGATAAAAATGAGCAGAAATTTCAAAATGGATAAAACCCAAAGACGCGATGCGATACAGAGCCTGCTCCGCCAACATCCATGTCTGACAGATGGAGATCTGGCAGAGAAATTTTCTGTATCAAGAGCTACGATCCGTCTGGACAGGCAGGCGCTTGGCATCCCACAGATGCGTGACCGTATGGAGCACCTCGTGGCAGGAAGTCCGGAGGCGCGCGGGCTGCAGATCTTAGACAAGGATATCGGTATCAAAGGCGTGGGTCTCTTTCAGACCAGCGATGAGATGGCGGATAATCTCGGCGTGGTGGCTGCGGAAAAATTATATGGCGCAGCTGCTGCATTCGCCGAGTCGCTGGCCGGTGTGCCTTTCGCTTCGACGCAGGTCGGAAATATCAAATATAAGATCGCTGTCGAGCCCGGCACGGCGCTTGTCGTGAAAGGGCGGATCGTATTGGTCAGAGGAAATAAAAAACATATCTATATCAGTTTCTTTGACGGTGATAAAGAAGTATACCGCGCAAAATTTATTATGCAGATCCTGCAGTAATGGAGGCGTCCTGTGAAAAAAATAGCTGTTGACGCGATGGGCGGGGATTTTGCACCGCTGGAAATCGTGCTTGGCGCCATTCAGGCGGTCAAGGAATACAAAGTGCCTGTCGTTCTTGTGGGAGATGAGGATGCGATCCGCCCCATCCTGGAGAAGCATCATGAGGATCAGAACCCTCTGATCGAGATTCATCATGCATCAGAAGTGATCGAGATGGGAGAGCATCCCGGGCTGGCGTACCGCAAAAAGAAGGATGCGTCTGTCTCTGTCGGCGCTCGCCTTGTGCGAGAGGGGGAGTGCGGAGCTCTCGTGGCTCCGGGATCGACCGGGGCAGCCGTTACGGCAGGACTTCTCGGCATCGGCCGTATCAAGGGCATCGAGCGTCCGGCCATCCTGACGCCGATCCCTAACCAGAAGGGCGGCTATACGTACCTGATCGATTCCGGCGCGAGCGCGCAGCCGAAGCTGGAGACGTATATCCAGAATGCTCTTCTGGGCTATATCTATGCGACGAAGGTCGCGGGTATCCAGCAGCCGAAGATCGGTCTTCTCAATATCGGGGAAGAGGCGACGAAGGGGAGCCCTTTGGTCACGGAAGCGAATGAGGCGCTTTCCGCACAGAAGGTCATTCCTTTTGCGGGCAATGCGGAAGGCCGCGATGTGATGACGGGAGAATTTGATGTCATCGTCACGGATGGATTTACAGGGAATGTAGTCCTGAAATTTGGGGAAGGCGCCGGGAAACTGGTGGCTGCCCTTTTGAAGAATGCTGTCATGCAGGGGGGACTTCGCGCGAAGATCGGCGGGCTGCTCCTGAAGCCGGCACTCAAGAAATACATGGCAAAGCCTCTTGACTATGCTGAATACGGCGGTGCGCCGCTCATGGGTATCAAAGGCGGCCTCATTATCTGCCATGGTGCTTCGAAAGCGAAAGCGATCAAGAATGCCATCCATATGGCGATGGGCGTTTGTCAGGAGCATCTGGATGAGATCGTGATGGATGCACTGAAGCAGATGGAAAGTAATTAGGAATTAGGAATGAGGAATTAGGAATGAAGGTGGCGGCTTCGCCGCGAGTATATATGAGGCGATGCCCGAAAGTCGTATTCAAGTCACCAGTCACAAGTCACTAGTCACCAGTCACCCCTAATCCCTAATCCCTAGTCACCCAAAACTCTTTTCAACGAACGGAAAGGACATTATATATATGAGTGAATTATGTTCTGCAGGAATCTTGGGCACCGGTCATTATGCGCCGGAGAAGATCCTTTCCAATGCAGACCTTGAAAAAATGGTCGATACCAGTGATGAGTGGATCCGCACCCGCACGGGCATCGAGACCAGACATATCGCTTCCCGGTCGGAGACGACTTCTGATCTTTGCGTGAAGGCGGCTCTTCCGGCACTGGAAATGGCGGGCCTTACCGCAGATGACATCGACTACATCATCGTAGCGACGGCATCTCCGGACTATGTGGTGCCATCCACGGCCTGCATGGTCCAAGATAAGCTCGGCTGCAAGCATGCCGGTGCGATGGATATTTCCGCTGGCTGCTCGGGCTACATCTATGCAGTAGCTCTGGCATCGAATCTGGTGAAAGCCGGGATGTACAAGCACATCCTGATCATCGGTGCGGAAATCCTTTCCCGCCTCGTGAACTGGCAGGACCGCTCCACCTGCATCCTTTTCGGCGATGGGGCAGGGGCCGCTGTCATCGGAAAGGTCGAAGATGGCTATGGTCTTCTGGCTTCGGATCTTGGCTCAGACGGCAGCCTGGGCAAGATCCTGAATATCCCGGCGAGCGGCGTCGCTGAACTTGTGACCCACCGCGCCATCGACTCCGGCCGTATCTATATCCATATGGAGGGGCCGGAAGTATTCAAAGCCGCGGTCCGTCACATGGGTGCGACCACGCTGAAGACCTTGAAAGCCGCTGGCATCACGAAGGAAGATATCAATATGTTCATTGCCCATCAGGCAAATAATCGCATCATTCAGGCGATCGCCAAGCGTCTGGCTCTGCCTGAGGAGCATATGTATGTGAATGTCAATCGCTATGGCAATACATCGGCTGCGTCCGTCGGCATCGCGCTTGATGAAGTCGTCCGCGCCGGACGCGTGAAGCATGGCGACTACGTTGTCCTGACCGGTTTCGGTGCAGGCCTCACCTGGGGCTGCGATGTCATGAGATGGATGTAAAATAGGGGAAAAGGGTTCATGTTGATGGGTTCAGGGTTAGCCCAAGGGGCGGCTCGCCCCTTGATTACTTTTGAAAGCCTCGATTGAATGAGAAATTAGAAATGAGAAATGCGAAATGCGAAATGGTGGTGCGGCGCATAAAAATATGGAAGCGCCACGGAGGTTTGAAACTAGCGGTTTTCTCGTATCGCAAACCTAATCCCTAGCTACTCATCCCTAGCTACCAGTCACCAGTCACCAGTCACTTCTAATCCCTAGTCCCTAGTCCCTTTTAATCCCAACCAACAAAAGTATTTATCATATAAACGGAGTGTGACAACATGAAAACTGCATTTCTGTTCCCTGGACAGGGATCTCAGAAGGTGGGCATGGTACAGGATCTGTTTGAAAACTATGATTCTGTCAAAGCCCTGATCAAAGAAGCGGATGAAACGCTCGGCTTCTCGATTTCCAAAATGATGTTCGAAGGCCCGGACACAGAGCTGATGAAGACCGAATTCACCCAGCCGGCCATTCTGACGGCCAGTGTCGCTGTATGGCAGGTGCTGAAGGAACACGGCCTCACGCCGGACATCGCAGCCGGTCACAGCCTTGGCGAATACTCTGCGCTGGTCGCAGCGGGTGCAATTTCCTTCGCGGATGCCGTGCATACCGTACATCTGCGCGGCCGCTTCATGCAGGAAGCGGTACCGCTGGGAGAAGGCGGCATGGCAGCTGTCATCGGTTCCACTCCGGAAACCATCGTGAAGGTCTGCGGTGAAGTTTCAACGGAAGATCTTCCGGTACAGGCGGTCAATTTCAACTGCCCGGGGCAGGTCGTCATCGCCGGTGCGACGGTAGCTGTCGAGAAAGCCTGCGAAGCACTGAAAGAAGCAGGGGCTCGCCGTGCCATCATGCTGAAGGTCAGCGCGCCATTCCATTCCACTCTGATGGAACCAGCAGCTCTTCGACTGAAGGAAGTCCTTGACAAGATCGACATCCATGACACCGCCATCCCGGTCGTAGCCAATGTCAATGCCAAGGAAGAGACCAAAGCGGACGAGATCAGAAAGAATCTGGTCGATCAGGCGGCACATCCTGTACACTGGGAAGAATCCATCCGGAATATGATCGCCGGCGGTGTCGATATGACTGTCGAAGCCGGCCCCGGCACGGTTCTTACCGGCTTCATGAAGAAGATCGCCCGCTCCGTACCCTGCCACCATGCAGAAGATGTAGCCACCATCGATGAAGTCGTGACTGCACTGAAGGGAGAATAATGATGGAAACTATCGAAAAGACTGCTCTCGTCACGGGGGCTTCCCGCGGTATTGGCAGAGCCATCGCTCTTACATTGGCTGCGAAGGGCTATGCTGTCGCACTGAACTATGCCGGCAGCCAGGCTGCCGCAGAAGCTGTCAAGGGAGAAATCGAAGCCGCTGGCAGCAAAGCCTTCACCATCCAGGGCGATGTCTCCAAAGCAGAAGATGTGGATCGCATTTTCAAAACGATCAAGGAAGAATTCGGACAGCTGGATGTCCTTGTGAATAATGCAGGGATCACCCGCGACGGACTTCTCATCCGCATGAAAGAAGAAAGCTGGGATGCCGTACTCTCGACTGACCTCAAGAGTGACTTCCTCACCATCAAAGCCGCTGCGCAGATGATGATGAGAAAGAAAAAAGGCTCCATCATCAATATCGCATCCGTAGTCGGCATCATGGGCAATATCGGCCAGGCCAACTACGCAGCAGCAAAAGCAGGCGTGATCGGTCTCACCAAGGCCTGCGCCAAGGAGCTCGCTGCCAGAAATATCCGCGTCAATGCGGTCGCACCCGGCTTCATCGCGACTGACATGACTGATGCCATCCCGGAAAAGAATAAAGAAGCCATGCTGACAGCCATCCCGCTCGGACGCATGGGTCTTGCCGAAGACGTCGCCAAAGCTGTCTCCTTCCTGGCTTCCGATGATGCAAGTTATATCACCGGACAGGTTTTAAAGGTGGACGGCGGAATGGTTATGTAATATAATCAGTAGGGTACAATACAAGGAGACGTCTGTCTTCTATGAGAAAGGTGGTGAAATGAGTAATGAGCACTTTTGACAGAGTAAAGAAGATCGTTGTTGACCAGCTGGGCGTTAGCGAAGCTGATGTCACCATCGACTCCACTTTCATCGATGACCTCGGCGCTGATTCCCTGGATATCGTTGAACTGATCATGGCATTTGAAGAAGAATTCGACATCGAAATCCCGGATGATGCTGCTGAAAAGATCAAGACCGTAAAGAACGCTGTAGACTACATCGACAGCCAGATGTAATGCGCATTCGCATTTCAACATCATATTGGAAGCCGGAGGGGGGATCCCCTCCGGCATGCCATATGACTTCCTTTGGGGGAGAATATTTCAAAAAAGCGAATGACCGTCGTGGTTCGTTTTTTTGAGGTCTTGTCCATGCGTGATGGATTTGAAACAGGCGGAGCCATGCCTTTTCAAGTCCTATAATTTTTGCTTAAAAACCTAACACGCGATAAATAATGTTTAAAAGAAGTTTATAAGAGAGGTGCCCTTTTTATGGAAAGAAGAAGAGTTGTTGTGACCGGCATGGGTGTCGTTTCCCCAGTCGGTATCGGTGTCGATGCATTTTGGAATGCCCTTTTGGCGGGGAAATCCGGCGTAACGCCGATCACAGAATTTGATGCCACAGATTTCCCGGTCAAGATCGCAGGCGAAGTCAAAGATTTCGACCCCGTCAAGTATGTGGGCGACAAGAAGACCGTCCGTCATATGGATAGAAATGCCCAGTTCGCTGTCGCTGCGGCGAAAATGGCTGTGGAAGATGCGAAGCTCGATATGAGCGCAGAAGATCCGAGCCGCGTCGGCACCATCATCGGTACCGGCATCGGCGGGATCAAGACCATGGAAGATACCGTGGAACGCATCGAAAAACGCGGTCCGGGAAAGGTGAATCCTTTCGCAGTCCCGATGATGATCGCAAACATGGCCTCCGGCATGGTTTCCATCACCTTCGGCCTGCAGGGACCGGTTCTGACTGACGTCACCGCCTGCGCTTCCGGCAACAATGCTCTTGGCAGAGCGACCCGCATGATCCAGTGGGGCGATGCGGATGTGATGTTTGCCGGCGGTACCGAAGCGGCTGTCGCAAAGACACCGATGGCTGGTTTTGCTGCCATGCATGCGCTCTCTTCCCGTGAATGCCCGCCGGAAGAAGCATCCTGTCCCTTTGATGTCCGTCGTGACGGTTTCGTACTCGGTGAAGGCAGTGGTGTTCTCATCCTTGAAGAACTTGAACACGCAAAGAAGAGAGGCGCGCACATTTATGCAGAGGTCATCGGCTATGGTACGAATGGCGATGCCTACCATATTACAGCTCCGCGTCCGGGTGGTGAACTCGCAGCTCGCTGCATGAAGAATGCCATCGCGGATGCAGGTATTTCTCCGGAAGATATCGACTACATCAATGCACACGGCACCTCCACCGGCCTCAATGATAAGAATGAGACCAAGGCGATCAAGGAAGTCCTCGGCCAGCATGCCTATGACATCGTTGTGAACTCCACCAAGTCCATGACCGGCCATCTTCTGGGCGCTGCCGGTGCGATCGAAGCTGTCGTCTGTGTACTCTCTATCATGAACAACAAAGTCCATCAGACACTGAACCTTCAGACTCCTGATCCGGAATGTGACCTTCACTACGCGGCTGAAGGCCCGGAAGACCGCAAAGTCGATGTGACCATGTCCAATGCTTTCGGCTTTGGCGGACACAATGCCGTTGTCATCATGAGGCGCTATGAAGAATGAGACATGCTGAAATGAGAAGAAGAGACCGTATGGCAGAAATTGAAAAGTTTGCTGCGGAAAATGAAATTCCCGTGCAGAATGCACAACTTCTCAATACAGCACTCACCCATACCTCGTATGCGAATGAACATAAAAATGAAGTTATTCATGACAATGAACGACTGGAATTCTTAGGGGATGCCATCCTGGATCTGGTCATCGGGGAATACCTTTTTCTGCGTTTTCCCAGCTGGCCGGAAGGGGAGCTGACCCGAGCGAAGGCGAGCGTCGTCTGCAAGCCTTCCTGTGCGGAATGCGCAGCGAAATTCCATGTGGGCGACTACATGCGTCTGGGCCGCGGAGAAGAAATGTCCGGCGGCCGTACCCGCATCTCGATCTTAGGCGATGCCTTCGAAGCGGTCATCGGTGCGATCTATCTCGATAATAACTATGAGGTAGCATCCCGCTTCATCTTGGGGCACATGAAGAAATTCCTCGATCTGATCGATCAGGGAGACTATGACCATGACTACAAGTCTGACCTGCAGGAAATGGTGCAGAAGCACGGAGATGTGAATATCTCCTATGTTGTCACCAAGGACGAAGGCCCGGCTCACGACAAGACCATCTGGATGGAAATCCACATCAATGGCAAAGTCATGGGCGAGAGCATCGGAAAGAATAAAAAAGAAGCAGCCCAAAGGGCTGCCAAAGAAGCCATCCGAAGGATCCAGCTTGGAGAAACGGTATGACAGAAAACAGGGGTTGTGAAAAAATGATGCATCATTTTTTCACAACCCCTGTTTTTATTTTTTCAGATGAGGCATTCTTTTTAAATCTCTGTAAAAATTTTCATGAACCCCAAGCATAATCAGCGTCAAGGTGACCGGATCAAAAGTATACGCTAAGAGGTACAGCTGCGCGTCCACTTTAAATTTGTACACAAAGACTTCACAAAGATCACCTTTCTTTTGCTCACCGACCGATGGGTCCTCGATAATAAGCCGAATCGCATGATCCACGTTTTTTCGCTGTTTTGGGAAAAGTCGTTTGTATGCGCTTTTAAAAATGCGAGTTTGTTTAATTTCCATGATCTTCCTCGAAGGTGAAAGGCTCTGTTTCCTGATTCTTCGCAATGAGAATGTCACGAATAAAATCTACAGGTAAATCAGGATTGGCGAGTGCATTTTTTCCGACCAAAGCCCAAAAATTGAGCTGCTGAGCGGCAGAACGAAATTCTGCTTTGCCTTCAATACTGGCAGAATCAAAAAGCGCTTTATCCATGCGAACAGGAATCGTATTCATGATATATCCTCCTTGTAGCAATTTACTACAATTATTATATGACTAAAATACATGAAAATCAATAAGAAAAGATCTTATCTGAAAGCTGGGATGAGTAGCTAGTGACTGGTGACTGGTGACTGGTGACTGGTAGCTAGGGATTAGTGGCTAGGGATTAGGTTTGCGATACGAGAAAACCGCTAGTTTCAAAACTCCGCGGCTCTTCTGATTTTTATGCGCCGCACCACCCCCGTTGAACCCTCAGAACCTATAGAACCCGCTGAACCTCTTTCGCATGTAATCAAAGGACGGCGCGCCCCATAGGCTAACCCTGAAGTTTGAAAGCAGGAATGAGTGGCTGGGGATTAGGGATTAGGGATTAGGGATTAGGAGTAGCTAGTGACTAGTAACTAGTGACTGGGAGACTAAGAGACCGGGAGACTAGGAGACTACATAGACGTCAGATATTAGACGTCAGACGTCAGATTTCTAAAGTCTCCACGTCTAAAGTCTCCAAGTCTCAAGCGGGCATCGCCATTATTTATACTCCGCGGCGCTTCCATATTTTTTGCGCCGCACCACCACTCCTCACTCCTAACTCCTCACTCCTAACTCCTAACTAGAGAGAAGAGCTTTCATCCGCAATCAAGGGGCAGCATGCCCCTTGAGCTAACCCCAAACCCCTTATCACAACCCCGTTTTTTCAGAAGAAATCGAAAATATCCTTGACATTCCCATAGGTGAATGCTATTCTAATATCATAAGTTAGCACTCGAGAATAATGAGTGCTAATAAATTCAGGTGATACATATGGCACGTAGAATCAACCAAGAAAGCACCGGACATGGTGTGAATGAACTGAATGAAAGAAAACGGCGCGTCCTGTGGGCGGTGGTGCAAGACTATGCAGACACGGCCGAACCGGTCGGCTCGCGTACGATCGCACGAAAGTATGACCTGGGCGTATCGAGCGCGACGATCCGAAATGAGATGCAGGACTTAGAGGATGAAGGCTATCTTGAGCAGCCGCATACCTCCGCTGGGCGCATCCCTTCGATCAAAGGATATCGTTTCTATGTGGACTGGCTGATGCAGCCTGCTCCGGTCTCTTCGGAAGAAGAGCACATGATCGACCACATGCTGATGGATCATGTGAACCGTCAGGAAGAGATATTCCGGAACATGGCCAAGGCCGTAGCTGTACTGACGCATACGCTGTCGGTCGCGGCTTCTGCGGGACAGAAGAAGAAATTCAATTATGTCCGTTTCCTTCCGCTCGATGGCAGGCGGGCGATCCTCCTTGTCGTGACGGATCAGGGCGATGTATCGAATGCGGTGGTGGATATTCCGAAAGGATCCTCCTTCGATGAGATGCAGCTCCTCGCGGATAAGCTGAATCATTTCCTGCATGGCAGGGAGATCGACCATACGGATGAAGAGATGATCCTCTCCTTCCAGCGAGACGTAGAGAAGGATCTGACACCGTATCTGTCGGTCTTTCAGGCGCTACAGAGGGCTGTGAGCCCGCAGAAAGAGGTCTACGCCGGCGGGGCTTCACAGCTGATCGAGCAGCCGGAGTTTAAAAATGTAGAAAAGATGCAGGATATACTGAATCTCTTAGAGCAGAGAGACATGCTTGAAAGCATGCTTCTTTCCTCTTCCGATCAGCCTATCGCTGTGCATATCGGGACAGAGAATCCGATGAAGTCGCTCTCGGATCTGTCCGTTGTCAGAGCACAGTTCACATCCGGCGGCCGGGTTATCGGCTCCGTGGCCGTCTTAGGACCGACACGGATGCAGTACAGCCGCATCGTCGGTATGATGCGCTTCATGCAGCAGCGACTGGATCTGTTATTAAAAGGGAAAACATAGGAGGCTCCTGGATGAAAGAAGATAAGAAGAACGTCGACGTCGAAGAACCGATGAAAGAAACCGAAGCCAAAGAAGAAAAGAAAACGTCTCCCGTAGATGACTTGATGGATCAGCTCGGCGAAGCGAAGAAGACCGCTGAAGAAGCCAAGAGCAAGGCGGAGGCAGCAGAGTCCAAGCTGGCTACGGCTCTTTCCCAGTATGTCAGACTGCAGGCGGATTTTGATAATTTCCGCCGCCGCACCAGAGAAGCGGAAGCGAAAGCTGCGGATACCCATACCGCAGAGACGCTGAAAGCTTTCCTGCCGGTGCTGGATAATTTCGAGCTGGCGCTTGCGCATATGAAAAAAGATGAAGGCGGCGCGGCGTATGTACAGGGCTTCGAGCTCCTGCAGAAACAGTTCGTCAAGATCATGGAAGGCTTCGGCGTGAAGGAAATTGAAGCGCTGGGGAAACCTTTTGACCCGCATTTCCATGAAGCTGTCATGATGATCCCAGCCGATGACAAGGACGATGAAACCGTTGCCATGGTCTTCCAGAAGGGGTACATGTACAAAGAGACTGTGCTCCGCGTAGCGAAGGTGCAGGTCGTACATAACGGCTAAGCATGGGACGCTTTGCGATTCCATTTCTCTATATAGATATAGCATTTCGTAAGTACAAATAGAAAGAAAGGGGACATTTCAAATGTCAAAAGTTATTGGTATCGATCTGGGGACTACAAACTCTGTTGTTGCCGTCATGGAAGGCGGCGAGCCTGTCGTCATTCCGAATGCGGAAGGTTCTCGTCTGACCCCGTCCGTCGTCGGCTTCTCCAAGACCGGTGAACGCCTCGTCGGCCAGCTGGCAAAACGCCAGGCGGTATCGAACCCGCATCGCACCATCGTTTCCATCAAACGTCACATGGGCAGCGACTACAAAGTCACCATTGATGACAAATCCTATACCCCGCAGGAAATCTCTGCGATGATCCTGCAGAAACTGAAAGTCGATGCAGAAGCCTACCTCGGTGAAAAAGTCACCGATGCGGTCATCACCTGCCCGGCTTACTTCACCGATGCACAGCGTCAGGCGACCAAGGATGCCGGCAAGATCGCAGGGCTGAATGTCCTTCGTATCATCAACGAACCGACCGCATCCTCTCTGGCTTACGGCCTCGATAAGATCAAAGACGGCAAAGAACATCGCTTCCTTGTCTACGATCTCGGCGGCGGCACCTTCGATGTATCCATCCTGAACCTCGCTGACGGTGTCTTTGAAGTCGAAGCGTCGAACGGCAACGGCCATCTCGGCGGCGATGATTTCGATGCCCGCGTCATGGACTGGATCGCTGAAAAATTCAAAGCACAGAACGGATTCGAACTGAAACGTGATCCGATGACGAATCAGAGACTGAAAGAAGCCGGCGAAAAAGCGAAGATCGAACTGTCCTCCGTCATGAGCACAGATATCAACCTGCCATTCATCACCATCGACTCCAATGGCCAGCCGGTCCACTTCGATGCGACCCTCTCCCGTGCAGAATTTGACAGAATCACCGAAGACCTCGTACAGGCGACGGTAGAACCGATCGACCTTGCGATGAAGGATGCAGGCCTTTCCGTCGGCGATATCGATAAAGTCCTTCTGGTCGGCGGTTCTTCCCGTATCCCGGCTGTCCAGACTCTCATCAAAAATAAATTTGGCAAAGAAGCATCCAAGGGCGTGAACCCGGATGAATCCGTTGCTGTCGGCGCTGCCATCCAGGCCGGCGTTCTCAAAGGCGAAGTCAAAGACGTCCTTCTCCTTGATGTCACCCCGCTGTCCCTCGGTATCGAGACCCTGGGCGGTGTCTTCACGACCATGATCAAGAGAAATACCACCATCCCGACCTCCAAGTCTCAGGTCTTCTCCACCGCAGCAGATAACCAGCCGTCTGTAGACATCCATGTCCTCCAGGGTGAACGTCCGATGGCAGCCGACAACAAGACCCTCGGCCGCTTCGAGCTCTCCGACATCCCGCCGGCTCCACGGGGCGTACCGCAGATCCAGGTCACCTTCGACATCGATGCGAACGGCATCGTCCACGTTTCTGCGAAAGACCTCGGCACCGGCAAGGAACAGAAGATCGATATCACCTCTTCCACCGGCCTCTCTGATGAAGAAATCCAGAAGATGCAGGACGACGCCAAGGCGCATGAAGAAGAAGATAAGAAGCGTAAGGAAGGCATCGAAGCCAAGAACAATGCAGAAGCGCTGATCTACCAGGCGGAAAAGACGGTCAAAGAACTCGGCGACAAAGCAGATGCTGCCAAAGTCAAAGAAGTCAATGACGCCATCGCTACCCTGAAAGAAAGCCTCAAAGGCGATGACACCGCGAAGATCAAAGCTGATGCGGAAGCACTCACCAAGCCGCTCCATGAACTCACTGAAAAACTGTACCAGCAGGCACAGCAGGCGCAGCAGCAGGCAGGCGCTCAGCAGGGCCCGCAGCAGGGACCTCAGGCAGGTGCCAAGAAAGCCGATGACAATGTAGTCGATGCCGATTACAAGGTCGTAGACGACGACAAGAAATAATTGATTTCCTGAAAGGGAATCATCATAGAGAAACCCAAAGGGTTCTGAAGGTTCTACGGATTTCCAGAAAAGGGGAAGAGAGCGGAGCCTCCAGGACCTTTTGAGGCGTTTCCCTAATTTCTTTGAGGATAGAAAAGAATGGCAGACAGCAGAGATTACTATGACGTGCTGGGCGTCAATAAAAGCGCCTCAGACGATGAAATAAAGAAAGCATATCGCCGGCTGGCACGCAAGTACCATCCGGATCTGAATAAAGACAATCCCAAAGCCGCGGAAGAAAAATTCAAGGAAGTCAATGAAGCCTACCACGTTCTCTCTGATGCGGACAAGAGAGCGCAGTATGACCAGCTCGGACACGATGCCTTCACGCAGGCTGCCAGCGGCGGCGGTGCGGGCTACGGCGGCTTCGGACAGGGCGGTTTTGGCGGTTTCGGCGGTCAGGGAGGCTTTGGCGGCTTCGACATGGGTGATATTTTCGACATGTTCACCGGCGGCGGACGCAGACGGAGCAATGGCCCGGAGCAGGGCGCTGACCTCCGCTATGATATGGAGATCACCCTTCGCGAAGCAGCGACCGGTATCAAGAAGAAATTCACCGTACCGAAGAATGATACCTGTACCCATTGTCACGGCACCGGTGCAGAGCCAGGCTCCTCCGTCGAGACCTGCCCCGACTGCCACGGTACCGGCCAGCAGCGTGTGGTAAGGAATGGTCCTTTCGGACAGATGGTGAATATCATCACTTGCCAGCACTGCCAGGGAAGCGGCAAGATCATCCGGAATAAATGCTCCGAATGCCGCGGCACCGGCACGATCCGCGTGAAAAAGACCATCGAAGTGAATATCCCTGCCGGTGCTGACACCGGTGTGCGCATGCGCGTCTCCGGCGAGGGTGAGCCAGGCAAGCGCGGTGGTTCGAAGGGGGATCTCTACGTATACATCTACGTGAAAGACGATCCGGACTTCGAGCGTGACGGGGATGATCTCTACAAGAGTGTAGACATCACCTTCCCAGTCGCCGCTCTTGGCAGCACCATCAAGGTCAAGACCCTTGACAAAGAGGTCGAGCTCAAGATCCCGGCCGGTACGCAGAGCGGTACCCGCTTCCGCATCATCGGCGAAGGCATGCCGCACCTCCAGTCCAGCCGGAAGGGCAATCTGTACGTGGAAGTCAAAGTCACCGTACCAAAGCGCCTGAAGGAAGAACAGAAGGAAGCCCTCCTGAACTACGCCCACCTCATGGGAGAGGACTGCGCGCAGTACAAAGGAAAGAGCTCATGGCTTGATAAGATCATTGATAAGTTTAAGTAAGACATTTGAAACCGCTTGGCGGATGGATTCCATTCGCCAAGCGGTTTTCTTATGGAATGAACGTGTTTCCATGGCCTCCTTTTGCCGATCCATACCTGACTGTAGGAGACGCCATAGCTCGAAAAGGAAAGTGCCTGATATAGGGAGATGACTGTGAAAATGCCGGGTCTGCACCCGGCATTTTCACAGTCTTTTTATTCAGGAGCATGAAGTATCCAGTACCATAGAAAATGAAACATATCCGGTGCGGGAGCTGTTTTCCCGGTCGGAAAAAGGGAGGGAAACGTCATGGGAAATTTATATGGATATATCCGTGTCAGCACCAGAGAACAGAATGAGGACAGGCAGATTCTTGCACTGAAAGAACTTTCTATCCCGGAGAAAAATTTGTTTATTGATAAGCAATCCGGTAAGGATTTTGAACGTCCTCAGTATCGGAAAATGGTCAGGAAACTAAAAAAAGACGATCTGCTCTATATCAAGAGCATCGACCGTCTGGGGCGTAACTATTCTGAGATTCTGGAGCAATGGCGGATACTGACTAAGGGAAAAGGGATTGATATGGTGGTACTGGATATGCCGCTGCTGGATACCCGTCGGGGAAAAGACCTGATGGGGACATTCCTCAGCGATATTGTGCTGCAAGTATTGTCCTTTGTGGCAGAAAACGAGCGCACCAATATCCGACAGCGCCAAGCAGAAGGAATTGCCGCCGCCAAAGCAAGAGGTGTCCGCTTCGGCAGACCCCCAGCGCCTTTACCAGACAACTTCCATCATCTATATCAGCAATGGAAAAATGGAAAAATCACCGGAACAACTGCTGCCAAGTTGTGTGGGATGCCGCTTTCCACCTTCCGCTATCGTGCGGAGATTTACGAAAAAGCCAAGTTGTTGTAAGCGGGTATTTTTACAGGAACCTGTACTTTCCTGTAAAATACCTGCTTTTTAGCTTTAAGAAAATGATACCACAGAACATCGGCTTTTTCCATGCAAAATTTGTGAACAAACGCTCTTTTCCTCATTTGAAAACACCAGAAAATGCCCCTGCGAAAAAGTACACCATTTTGTAGGTGGTTGCCTTTCTGTAAGCACATGAATATATGAGGTGTAAAGAAATGGCAGAACGACAGGTCAAGTCAAGGCAGCGTGTGGCGGATCACGGCGAGGTATTCACTGCCGAGCGTGAGGTAAAAGCCATGTGCGACCTTGTAAAACAGGAAACAGAACGGATTGAAAGTCGATTTTTGGAGCCAGCCTGCGGGAATGGGAATTTTCTTGCGGAAGTTCTCCGCCGGAAGTTGGCAGTGGTAAAAAGTCGGTATGGGAAAAGTCCCTTTGACTATGAACGGTACTCGGTACTGGCAATGACCAGCCTGTACGGAGTTGATATTTTGGAGGATAACGTAGAGGAATGCCGCCAGCGGCTATTTGACATCTGGGACAAGGAATATACTGCCAATGCCAAAGCCCGGGCAAATGAACAGTGCCGGGAGGCGATACGGTTTATCCTGCGCAAAAATATTCTGTGCGGAGATGCGCTTACCATGCTCCAAGCAGACGGTTCCCCTATTGTTTTTGCAGAATGGAGCCTTGTTACAGGCAATCAGATGAAGCGCCGTGATTTTGCACTCGATGAGCTTCTGAACGGACACGAGGAAGAGATGAATATTTTCATGATCGGCTGGGAGTATGACGAAGAAGTTCAGGCATTTATCCCATCGCCCATCAGGGAATATCCGTTGACCGATTACAGGAGGGTGCAGGATTATGAGTGATTTTTATAGCAGTATGTATAACCCGGATGTCCTCACCTGTCTGGCGAATCTGTCCAACGATGAGGTATTCACGCCGCCGGAGGTGGCAAACCGGATGCTGGATATGCTGCCGGAAGAACTGTGGCATGACAGCAGCGCAACATTTCTCGATCCGGCCTGTAAGTCTGGGGTGTTTCTGCGGGAAATTGCCAAACGCCTGATTGAAGGCTTACAAGAGGAAATCCCGGATTTGCAGAAACGCATCGACCATATTTTTCACAAGCAGCTGTATGGCATCGCAATCACCGAGCTGACTAGCCTTCTCTCCCGGAGAAGTGTGTATTGTTCCAAATATCCCAACAGCAAGTATTCCATCACGCTTTTTGAGGACACCAGCGGCAACATCCGATACAAGCGGATCCCGCACCGCTGGCAGAACGGCAAGTGCCTGTTCTGCGGTGCATCCAAGAGTGAATACGAGCGAGGGGATGAACTGGAAACCCATGCTTATGAGTGGATACATACGATCAAACCGGAGGAGATATTTAAGATGAAATTTGATGTCATAATCGGCAATCCGCCGTATCAGTTGAATACAGGTACAACGACCGCGCAAGCTACGCCGTTATATGATAAATTTGTCCTACAAGCTATAAAACTTAATCCACGATATTTGTCTATGATTATCCCTGCAAGATGGTTTGCGGGTGGTATGGGACTGGATAAATTTCGTGAAAGCATGCTAAATGATGATCGTATTCGAAGAATTGTAGATTACCCTAATGCAAAAGACTGTTTTGAAGGGATTAGCATTGGAGGCGGTGTATGCTATTTCTTATGGGACCGTGATCATAAGGGAAGTTGTCGCTTTACAAATGTTAATAACGGGAAAGAAAATACACGTGACCGCGATTTATCGGAGTTTCCTGTGTTTGTACGATATAATGAGGCAGTTTCCATTATTCAAAAGGTTAGTAACAATATGAATACCTCGATCTCTGAAATCGTTAGTTCTTTAAGCCCGTTTGGAATCGGATCCGCAGAGCGTGGCAATGAGAAGCAAACAAAAAATAGTGATCTGAGGTTATTATCAAGTAGAGGCTATGGTTTTTACGATCGTGCAAAAGTTACTCAAGGCAAGGACTATATTGGGAAATGGAAAGTTGCACTAAGTAAAGTAACGAGTGAACATGCGGGAGAACCCAATAAAGATGGACAATTTAAGGTCTTATCCAAAGTAGTTTTATTAGAACCATCTGATATATGTACATTTTCATACTTCTTAGTGGGCCATGAAAATTCAGAACAAAGTGCAAAAAATATTCTCTCATATTTAACAACAAAATTTGTAAGATTTTTGTTGTTGCAAGCAGTTTCATCAATAAATATTTCAAAAGATAAATTTAGATTTATTCCCATGCAAGACTTTTCTAAGGCATGGACAGATGCCGAGTTGTACGAAAAATACGGGCTGACTGATGAAGAAATCGCATTCATCGAATCCATGATTAAACCGATGAAGTTAGGCGGTGATGACAATGGCAACTGATTTCTTCCCTCAGCGCCCCAATGCCCATCCAATGATTTACGCCTACGAGGACACTAACTCGCAGTATCAAGGGCTTTTGAAGGTGGGCTATACCGCCATTGATGTGGACAAGCGTGTTGCTCAGCAGTACCCCACCAAACGACCGGACGGCAGTGTTCCCTATCGCATTGTCTATCGGGAAAGTGCTATGTATCCGGATGGTTCCTCGTTCACTGACCATGATGTTCATCGTGTCTTGAAACGAAAGCAGATTCCATGCATGGGCGGTGAATGGTTTCGCTGCAGTGTAAATGATGTCCGAGCGGCTGTGCTGGCCGTCAAAAACCATACTGACAATGCGGAGAATCGAGTCAACAGTTTTTCCATGCGCCCGGAACAGCAGGAAGCCGTGGACAAAACCGCCGCTTATTTTCAGAGTGCTTATGAGGAGGACTCTACACGCTATCCCAAGTTTTTGTGGAACTGCAAAATGCGCTTCGGCAAAACCTTTGCGTCCTATGAGCTGGCAAAACGAATGGGATTCAAGCGGATTCTGATTCTGACCTTCAAGCCGGCTGTGGTCAGTGCGTGGCAGGAGGACTTGAACAGCCACATTGATTTTGAGGGCTGGCAGTTTATCAGCCGCAACACAGAATTGACCTATGAAACAGCGGACAAGTCCCGCCCTATCGTCTGCTTTGGCTCTTTTCAGGATTATCTGGGAGTGAATAGGGAAACCGGCGGCATCAAGGCAAAAAATGAGTGGGTACATGCCACCAACTGGGATTTGGTGATCTTTGATGAGTACCACTTCGGAGCATGGAAAGATACCGCCAAAAAGCTGTTTGAGCAGGAGGACGAGGACAGCTACGACAGTGAGGATATGGATACGTATGACCGTGGCAACGCCTACGATGAAACGTTCCTCCCCATCACAACCATGTACTATCTGTATCTGTCCGGTACGCCGTTTCGGGCGCTGAATTCCGGTGAATTTATCGAGGATCAGATTTACAACTGGACATACTCGGATGAACAGCGGGCAAAGGAACATTGGAAAGGTGACAATAATCCTTATGCCGCACTGCCCCGCATGGTGATGATGACTTACCGCATCCCGGACAGTATCCGTCAGATCGCTATGCAGGGAGAGTTCAACGAGTTTGACCTGAATGTGTTTTTCTCAGCCAAAGGCAAAGGGACGGACGCTTGCTTTGTCTATGAAAATGAGGTGCAGAAGTGGCTGGATCTCATTCGGGGTGCTTATCTGGAAACCAGTGTGGATGATTTGAAATTGGGTGCTAAGAAACCCGCCATGCCGTATGCCGATGTACGTCTGCTGAATGTCTTGCAGCATACGCTTTGGTTTCTCCCCAATGTAGCTTCCTGCTGTGCGATGAAAAATCTGCTGATGCAGAAGCAGAATACGTTCTATCATGATTACACCATCAATGTTTGTGCAGGGTCGAGCGCCGGAATCGGTGCAGCGGCTTTGGAGCCGGTGCAAAAATCCATGCGTGACCCATTGGAAAGCAAGACCATCACCCTCTCCTGCGGTAAGCTGACAACGGGCGTTACAGTCAAGCCATGGACAGGTATTTTTATGCTGCGCAATCTGTCCAGCCCGGAAACCTATTTTCAGGCGGCGTTTCGTGTGCAAAGCCCGTGGGAAATCACAACGGACGGCGGCAAAAAAGAAATCGTCAAAAAGGAATGCTATGTGTTTGACTTTGCTCTCGACCGGGCGCTCAAGCAGATTTCCGATTACAGCTGCCGTTTGAACATTGACGAAGGAAACCCGGAAAAGAAGGTAGCGGAGTTTATCAATTTTCTTCCGGTCATTGCCTATGATGGCAGCACCATGCGGCAGATTGATGCAGGTGAGGTACTGGACATCGCTATGGCAGGCACATCGGCCACCCTGCTTGCCAAACGATGGGAAAGTGCGCTGCTTGTCAATGTGGATAATGATACCCTTTTCCGTTTGATGGCAAATCCGGCGGCGATGGATGCTCTGATGAAAATCGAAGGCTTCCGTAGTCTGAACGAGGATATACAGACCATTATCAACAAGTCCGAAGCCGTAAAAAAGGCAAAGAAAGAGGGCACAGAAAAACTCACGCCAAAAGAGAAAAAGGAGCTGAGCGAGGAAGAAAAAGAGTATAAATCCAAACGCAAACAGATTCAGGAGAAGCTGATTAAGTTTGCCACCCGTATTCCCGTTTTCATGTACCTGACCGATTATCGAGAACGATGCCTGAAGGATGTCATCACACAGCTGGAGCCGGGACTTTTCAAGAAGGTAACGGGTCTGGATGTCAAAGATTTCGAGTTGCTGGTATCTCTCGGCGTGTTCAATGATTCGCTGATGAATGATGCCGTTTACAAGTTTAAGAGATACGAAGATGCCAGCTTGAGCTATACCGGCATTGACCGGCATGAGGGTGAAAACCGTGGCGGTTGGGATACGGTTATCTCGGATGCTGACTATAAAAGTATGTTTGCTCTGCAGCAGGCTTCGATGGAAGCACCGATTCCTTCGGCGGATGATTTGCCAGAAAAACCGTTTCTGGATTTTGCGAAAGCTGTCCGGGATATGGATCAGCCCAAAAAGAATCTGCAAGCCGCAGAAAAACCAGCTGCGTATCGGCGGCATTTAGAAAAGCCGCGCTGCACCCCGCCAGTGCCAAAACCTGCACCACAGACGCAGGTGGATTTGTCCCGTGTTGTGGTTGGCGGTCAGCTTCGGCATAAAGCATTCGGCATGGGGACGGTAAAAGAAATCCGAGGCGGCTTGATTATCGTATTGTTTGGAGGGACGGAGAAAAAGTTTCAGTTCCCTGGTGCATTGCTGCAAGGTTTTCTGAGCCTGCCGGAATGATTCTGAACAGCAGTACGCGAAAAAGTGTATGGAAAGAACCGATGTGTTTTTCGTAAAAGAGAGATGCATCGGTTTTTCTTTTTGAAGAAAGCGACTAAGGAGACTTCTTCTTTCTCTGTGCATGAAATTTTTGCACCATCGTTCGTCGCATGATACAATAGAATGTGAGTTTTTAGGATAGTTTTTAAGGAGCGAGTGATGACGGATTTCCTACCTCATGTCTATGGACAGGAAAAAGTGAAGAAGGAGTGGAGGCGGCTTCTCGAGGAGAGGCGGCTTCCGCATACGATGATCCTGTATGGCGATGAGGGTCTCGGAAAGACGACAGCTGCTTTTGACCTTGCAGGGGTGCTGACGGGGAAGTCGGAAAAGCTCTGGGAGGAGATCCGTCTCTGGCAGCGGGAGTCTTCCGGCAAGGAGCCGGTCGTGACCTTTGCGGATCATCAGGTCTGGTATCTTCGTCCGATGGGAATGGAGCTCAAGATCGAGCAGTTCCGTCTGTTTTTGGACGCGATGGCGACATTCGATGAGACGGTGCATGTGTGTATCATTGATGAAGCGCAGACGATGATGGATCCGGTGGCAAATTCGCTTCTGAAGACACTGGAGGAGCCGGAGGGAAATATCCATTTCATCCTCATTACGCATGATCTTCACGCGCTGCTTCCGACCATCATTTCCCGCGGTGAGCGGTTTGCCTTCCTGCCTCTTTCGGAAAAGGATTATCTTTCGCTTATGGCGTCGGATCCGAAGAAGTATCATTTCCCGAAGGGGATGGATGCGAAGGTGCTTTTCCAGCTTTCGGAGGGAAATCCGGGAATCACGCTGGAGGTCTGTGATGAAACGGGAGAGGCAGAGCCGCAGTCGGCGATGGATTTCTGGAATATCCTGACGCATGATGCGATGCTTTTTGCGACGCTCTCCGCAAAGGAGCTGGGGGAGAGGAAGGATTTCCTGCGGAGGCTTCGCTGGATCCGTCTGGTGGGGCGCGATATCATGGTGATCGCAGAGACGGGGGATGCTTCTCTTTCCCGCTGCGTGTCGGTCGCGGGACGCGAGGCTTCTCTCGCTTCTTTCTGGGACCGCGGCCGAGGAGAGGAAGCAATGGGCGTGCTGCAAACGGCAGAAACGGCGGTTTCTCGATATATCAATAGTAAAAATGTATGGGATTATATACTCATCAGTTTGGAACATATACAGAAAGGCAGCCAGAAATGGAGCAGATCGTAGGTGTCCGGTTCAAACCGGCAGGGAAAATATATTATTTCGATGGCAATGACCTGGAGCTTCACTTGGATGACGGGGTCATCGTGGAGACGTCGCGCGGGCTGGAGTATGGCTATGTAGTGACGATGCCGACTGAGGCGGAGAAGGATGAGGAGAATCCGATGAAGCCGGTCATCCGCAGGGCGACGATCAAGGATATGGCGCAGCTGGAGCGGAATAAGGCGAGGGAGAAATCGGCTTTCGATATCTGTCTCCAGAAAATCGAGAAGTTCAAGGTGCCGATGAAGCTCTTGCGGGCAGAGTATACATTTGATAGAAATAAGATCGTTTTCTTCTTCACCTCAGATGGGCGTGTCGATTTCAGGGAACTGGTGAAGGAGCTGGCTGCGGTCTTCCATACGCGCATCGAGCTTCGTCAGGTGGGCGTGCGTGATGAGGCGAAGCAGGTCTCGGGGATCGGCTCGTGCGGACGGCCGCTGTGCTGCGCGACATTCCTCGGAGATTTCGCTCCGGTGTCGATCAAGATGGCGAAGAATCAGGGACTTTCGCTGAATCCGACGAAGATTTCCGGTGTCTGTGGGCGTCTTATGTGCTGCCTGCGCTATGAAAATGACCAGTACACGGGGGACAACAGCCGCAGGAAGAAGTGCTGTGCGATGCAGCAGAAGGGAAAACAGTTCCGCGTCGGCATGAAGGTCATCACGGATGAAGGCATGGGACAGGTGCTGTATGTGAATGCACAGAAGCATACGGTCAAGGTGCAGCTCGATGGACAGAAGACGAAGACGCTTTCCTGGGATGTGGTAGAGCAGGTGGAAAATGACTGAGTGGACACTGAAGGATGGCGAGCGGCTCGATGATCTGGTACGGGATGGCATGCGTCTCATCCAGCGGCCGGATCAGTTCTGCTTCTCGGTGGACTCCGTACTGCTCGCGCACTATGTGAAGGTAAAGGCGAAGGATCGCATCGCAGACCTTGGGACAGGAACAGGCGTCATCTCTCTCCTTGTCTCGGCGCTGGGCGGAAGGAATATCACGGCTTTTGAGGTGAATCCCGTCATGGCAGATCTCGCGCGCCGCAACATAGCAGGAAATGGAAAAGAGGACCGGATCCATGTGGTCGAGTGCGATTACCGGAAGGTGAATGAAAGGTTTCCTTCCGGCTCTTTTTCGTTGGTGCTGGCCAATCCCCCGTATCGCGAAATGGGGACGGGGAAGATGAGCGTGCTCGAGGGGGTCGCCAGTGCGAGTTATGAGATGAATGCATCGCTCACAGACGTTTTCAAGACAGCGCAGTATCTTTTGAAATATGGCGGCCGCCTCGCGATGGTGCATCGCGCTGACCGTACAGCCGATCTCATAGCCATCGGACGGTCGTATCGCATGGAGCCGAAGCGAATGCGTTTCATTTACGCCAGAAAAGGCCATACCGCGGTGCGAGTCCTCATCGAGTGGAAGTATGGAGGAAATCCGGAGCTCACGGTAGAGCCGCCGCTTCTCCTGCATAACCGAGACGGATCGTATACGGATGAAGTGCTGGAGATATATGGGAAATAGGGAGGGAGGTTCAACGGGTTCATTGGGTTCAGCGGGTTCAACGGGGGTGGAAGGGGCGCACAATTCATATAGCGTCCCAATACTTCATATATATAACTTCGCGGCGCTTCTGATTTTTATGCGCCGCACTACCATTTCGCATTTCTCATTTCTCATTTAAGCGAAGCTTTCATCCAAAATCAGTGGGCGAGCCGCCCCACGGGTTAACCCTGAACCCTGAACCTTGAACCTTGACCCCCCATTTCTACTGAAAGGAGCTATTCCATGAGTGAAATCAATCCCGGCACCCTGTACTTGGTGCCGACACCGATCGGAAATCTGGAGGATATCACCGAAAGGGCGGTGGAGACACTGAAACAGGCGGACATCATCGCAGCGGAGGATACCCGTCACACCCGGATCCTGCTGGATCATCTGGGCATTGCGGGTCATGTCGTATCCTACCATGAACATAATAAAAAAGAAGCAGGACCGAAGCTCATCGAAAAGCTGCTCGATGGACAGTCGGTCGCACAGGTGAGTGATGCCGGGATGCCGGTCATCTCTGACCCCGGGGCAGATCTGGTGCGTCTGGCACTTGCAGAAGATCTCCTTATCGTGCCGCTCCCGGGGCCGAATGCCGCACTGACGGCACTTGTGGCATCGGGCCTCGATGCCAGGCAGTTTGCTTTCATCGGATTTCTGCCGAAGATCACCGCGAAGCAGAAGAAGCTTCTGATGGATATGAGCCGTGTGCCTGTGACGCTCATTTTCTACGAAGCGCCGCATCGCTTGAAGGAAACGCTGGATACGCTTATCAAGTATCTCGGAGACAGACAGGCCGTGACGGCAAGGGAGCTCACGAAGAAATTCGAGACCTTCCGGCGGGGGACGCTGAAGGAGCTCCGTGCCGAGCTGGATGAAAATGACCCCAGAGGGGAATACGTCATCCTCGTCGAAGGCTGGAACGAAGAGATGGCAGAAGGAGAAGAGGAAGAGGTTTCCTGGCAGGAAGAAGCTCTGGAGCTGGCAAAGACACTTCCGCAGAAAGAAGCGGCGAGAAAGATCGCGGCGAAGTTCCATATGGGCCGGAGAGAAGTGTATCAGTACTTGCTCAAAAATGGGGACTAGTGACTAGTGGCTGGTGACTAGTGACTGGTGACTGGTGACTGGGATTTCTCAGGCATCGTCATCCCGAGCGCAGCCGAGGGATCTTTCTTGCACTGCGGGAATCAGCGTGTATGCGCTGAGGGAAAACGATGTCCTGGTGCTGCCTCACATCAGGCAATGAGCGTTCTGCAATAGAGATTTCTCGGCTGCGCTCGAAATGACGGCGGCGCGAAGCGCTATCAAAACTCCGCGGCGCTTCTATATTATTATGCACCACAACCCTGAACCCTGAACCCTGAACCCGACAACTTATATTTTCTTCCCATTTCCCTACATAAGCGGTATAATAATTTAAATATGCATACAAAACGAAATGCTTTCGTTTGACCAATAGAGGCAGGAGGAATCTGAATGAACGACAAACCGAAATACTATATCACCACGCCGATTTACTACCCCAGTGCGAAGCTGCACATCGGGCATACATACTGCACATCCATCGCTGACAGCATGGCTCGTTTCAAGCGTCTTGACGGCTATGATGTCTTTTTCCTGACCGGATCGGATGAGCACGGGCAGAAGATTGAGCAGAAGGCTGAGGAAGCCGGTGTCACGCCGATCGAGTACACGGATAAGATCGTAGGCATGTTCCAGCAGCTGTGGAAGGAACTCAATATTTCCAATGATGACTTCATCCGCACCACACAGAAACGCCATGAAAAGGTCGTGCAGATGCTCTTCCAGCGCTCCTATGACAAGGGCGATATTTACAAGGGCAAGTATGAAGGCTGGTACTGCGTGCCATGCGAATCCTTCTGGCCGGAAAATAAACTGGATGAGAATCACATCTGTCCGGACTGCGGCCGTCCGCTGCAGAGAGTCAGTGAAGAAGCCTATTTCTTCAAAATGTCCAAGTATGCAGATCGCTGGATGAAATATGTGGAAGAGAACCCGGACTTCATTCAGCCGGAGTCCCGCCGCAATGAAATGATCCAGTTCGTCAAGAGCGGTCTTGAAGACCTCTGCGTCTCCCGCACGAGCTTCTCCTGGGGCATCAAGGTACCGTTTGACCCCAAGCATGTCGTGTATGTCTGGTTTGATGCACTGGTCAACTACCTGACCGCGGCGGGTATCGTCGACGATCCGGAAAAATTCAAGAAGTTCTGGCCGGCAGATGTGCATCTGGTGGGCAAGGAGATCGTTCGTTTCCATACCATCATCTGGCCGATCATGCTGATGAGCCTTGGCATTGAGTTGCCGAAGATGGTCTACGGTCACGGCTGGCTCATCGTAGACGGAGAGAAAATGTCCAAGTCCAAGGGCAATGTCGTCGATCCGATCCCGCTTCTGCAGGAATTTGGCTCTGATGCGATCCGCTACTACCTTCTGAATGATATCCAGCTTGGGCAGGACGGCAATTTCAGCCGCGACAGACTGATCGGACGTATCAATTCCGACCTGTCGAATGATCTCGGGAATCTTCTGTACCGCTCTCTTTCCATGGTGGAAAAATATAGAAAGGGCGTCCTGACCAAGGGCGATGCTTCTTCTGATGAGACAGTGGCAGCTGCTTCGAAGGAGATCGAAGACAAAGCAGCTGAGACGCTCGCTGCATTCCGCGCAGGCATGAATGGCTGGAAGATCAATGATGCACTGAAAGCGGTATGGACCTTTGTCCGTGCGCTCAATAAATATGTCGATGTGACCATGCCATGGGCACTGGCTAAGGATGAGGCCAAGGCACCCCTTCTCGATGCTGTCCTCTATCATCTCTGTGAAGGCATGCGCTTCGTCTCTTTGATGGCAGAGCCGGTCATCCCGATCGCGTCTGAAAAGATCTGGAACCAGCTGGGACTTGCCGATTTCAAGGATGCGGACTACAAAGACCTCGTCTGGGGCGGTATTGCTGACGGCACTCATATCAATAAAGGACCGCAGCTCTTCCCGCGCATTGAGATCGAAAAGGACGAGGAAGCACCCGCACCGAAGAAGGCAGAGAAGAAACAGCCAAAGAAGGAAGCCAAGAAAGAAGAAAAGAAGGAAGCGATCTCCATCGACGATTTCTTCAAGACAGACCTTCGCGTAGCAGAAATCCTGACGGCGGAAAAGGTGGAAAAATCCAAGAAGCTCATCAAGATGACCGTATCCCTGGGCGATGGGGAGACGCGCACCGTCGTGAGCGGGATCTCCGAATACTACCAGCCGGAAGAGCTCATCGGCAAGCACGTCATCTTTGTGTCGAACCTGAAGCCGGCAAAGCTCATGGGGATCGAGTCGCAGGGGATGATCCTTGCTGCGTCGAAGGATGGAAGCCTCAAGGTGCCTTTCGTCGATATGCCTGCCGGCAGCCGGGTGAAATGATGGGGCTCTTCGATACCCATGCGCACCTGTACGACAAAGCCTTTGACCGTGACAGGGAAGAGGTCATCCATCACATATTCGAGACGCTGGACTACGTGGTCATCCCTTCCGAAGACCTTGTGACCAGTGAAAAAGCGGTGGCTCTCGCAGAGAGCCACCCTTCTCTATATGCAGCCGTCGGCATCCATCCGCAGGTGACAAAGGATGCGACGGAGGAGGCTCTCGCAGCCATTGGTGCGCTTGCCCGGACGCATGACAAGGTGAAAGCGGTGGGGGAGATCGGGCTGGACTATTACTATCTCTACACGGATAAGGAAACGCAGAAATACTGGTTTGCGCGCCAGATCGAGCTTGCCAAAGAGCTTGACCTTCCCATCCTCATCCATGACCGGGACGCCCATGGAGATACGCTCTCTATCCTGAAAGCACATCAGGGAGGAAATCTGCGGGGCATCCTCCACTGCTTTTCAGGGAGTCTGGAGACAGCGAAGGAACTCATGAAGCTCGGCTTCTACATCTCCTTTGCAGGGCCTGTCGTTTTTCCAAAGAGCCTGAAGCTCAAGGAAGTCGCCAAAGAGATACCGATGGATCGGCTCCTCATAGAAACGGACAGTCCTTACCTCACCCCGCCGCCCTTCCGCGGGAAGCGAAACAATCCGTCCAACGTCCGCTTTGTGGCGGAAGAGATCGCCCGTCTCAAGGGTGTATCGGCGGAAGAGATCGCAGAGCAGACGAAGCGGAATGCGATGGAAGTATATGGGATAGGGAAATAAATGCTTCCGTGGTGTGGCGGCATCGCCGCATCTGGATCCAAATTTCAATCATATTTTCCTTGCATTTTCTCTTCCCATCCGCTATAATATAAAAGCTTGCTTTGATGCAGGCAACTTCTCTTCCCATGGAGAGCATGGGACATAAGTCCAAAAAGGAGGCGAATTTCGTGAAAAAGTATGAAGTTATGTTCATTGTGAATGCAGCTAATGATGAAGTCATCAAAGCTGCTGTCAAACTGGTACAGGACACCATCACCAGAATCGGTGGTACCGTTGACAAAGTTGATGAATGGGGCAAACGTCATCTTGCCTACGAAGTCAGACACCAGAGCGAAGGCTACTACGTAGTAGTAGATTTCCAGGCTGACCCGGCAGAGATCAAAGAACTTGACCGCGTTATCAAAATTCATGAAGAAATTATCCGTCACATCATTGTAAAACAGGATGACTAAGAGGTAGCACAATGAATTCAGTTCAAATCATGGGTAATTTGGGGCGGGATCCGGTTATGCGTGCAACAAAGACCGGCCGCGCCGTTGCATCTTTTAGTGTCGCTGTCAGCCGTATGTATACGACACCACAGGGCGAACAGAAAGAGATCACTGACTGGATTAACGTTGTGGCTTGGGGCAATCTGGCAGAAGCTGTAGGAAATCAGCTGAAAAAAGGCAGCCGCGTTTTCGTGGAGGGCCGTTATACCACTCGTTCCTACGACACACCAGATGGACAGAGAAGATGGATCAGTGAAGTGAATGCTAACTTTGTTGCCATTCCGATTGGTGCACCTTCTCATCAGCAGTCTCAGGGTAATGCTTTTGGTGGAAATGGTGGTTATGATGCCAATGGTGGATATAACACCAATGGCGGATATGGCGCAAACAATGGCGGCTTCAATAACGGGGCTTCCCAGTTCGGTCAGAGCCAACCACAGAGCCAGCCGAAAAGCAGTTTTGGTCAGTTCGGACAGGCTTCCAAGGATGAAGACATTCCGTTCTGAGATACATTGATTTTGGAGGATAAACTAGCATGATCAGAAGAGATAGAGTAAGAAGACCGAGAAGAAAGGTCTGCCAGTGCTGCGTAGATCACGTAGACACCATTGATTACAAAAACATTGCCGCACTTCGCCGTTTCGTTTCCGAAAGAGGTAAGATCCTTCCTCGCCGCGTAACTGGCACATGCGCTAAACATCAGCGTAAGATCAATCTCGCTATCAAGAGAGCAAGAGCTATCGCTCTGCTTCCTTTCAGCGCTGACTAATCAAAGCTGAAAATCCCAGAACTTTAGGTTCTGGGATTTTTTTAGTGGGGGAAATGGGGGATGGATTCAACGGGTTCTAAGGGTTCAGAAGGTGCAACGGGGGCGGTGCGGCGCAGCATATAATAGAAGCGCCGCGAAATGTTAGATAGCGCTGCGCGCGTATCGAAAACCCCTTTCTCAGAAAGGGGTCGGCGCCTTGACGCGGGGGGATAGGGCGTTAATCTACGTTTGCTCGTATGAGCGCAATTCGTAGTTAGCCCCACATGTGCTGAACGACTGTCTGCGCATTTGTCTCCCTATTCCCCGTCCTTCGGGCGGTCCCTTCCCGAGGGGAAGGTGCTTTGCAATACGCGAAGTCATATTCAAAAATCGCGGCGCTTTCACATTATGATGCGCCGCACCACAACCCTGAACCCGCCAACCTTCACCCCATTGACAAACCCCATTTCTGCGAGTACACTGTATACATATTAACAAAAGTGCAAAGAAGCTCACTTCCCTTCGGGGCAAGTGAGCTTTTTGCATGAATGGGCGCGATAGGAATTCAGAACTCATCATGTATCAAAAGGCGCCCGGAAAATCTCATAAGGGGGGGAGTATCATGGATACATCGGAAGGTTTTGGTAAGAAATACGGACTGTTACTATCGCTCATCGGTATGGCACTGGTCTTTCTGCTTCCGACGCCTGCCGACCTGCCGACAGAAGGGCATCGGCTGATCGCTATCCTTGTATTTGCGGTCATCATCTGGATGACAGAGGGCGTTTCATATCCCGTGAGTGCCTTTGTGATCGTGACATTCATGTCTTTTGGACTGGGGCTATCGCCGAATCCGGCAAAGCCGGAAGCCATCCTGGGGACGGCGAATGCCCTCAAAATGGGCCTCGCTGGTTTTTCTACCACGGCATGGGCGCTGGTCGCAGGGGCGATGTTTCTCTCCGCCGGCATGATGATGACAGGGCTGGATAAGCGTATCGCGCTCATCGTCATGTCGCATATCGGCGTCAAGTCGAACCGTCTGGTCATCGGTGTTATTTTTGTCGGTTTCCTTCTGAGCTTCTTCGTCCCGTCGACGACGGCGCGCGTTTCCAGCATGGTCCCGATCGTCATCGGCATCATCCGTGCTTTCGGCCTTGAGAAGGGGAGTACCTTTGCGGGTGTTCTCATGATGGCCGTCGCACAGGCAGACAGCCTTTGGAATATCGGGATCAAGACCGCTGCGGCGCAGAATATGGTCGCCATCGGTTTTATCCAGCAGGTCTTAGGTAAGGACATCAGCTGGCTGGAATGGTTCATCGCAGCCGCTCCCTATGCCGCCATCATGTCGGTCATTCTCTATTTCCTCCTGATCCATGTCATGCCTCCGGAAGTGAAAGAAATGCCCGGCGGGAAGGAAGCGATCGATCAGATGCTGAAGGAAATGGGCCCTGTCACCCTGGCTGAAAAGAAGCTTCTCTGCATTTCGCTTGTCCTGCTCTTTTTCTGGGTCACAGAAAAGAAACTGCATCCCTTTGATACGACGACTGTCACCATCGCCGGTATCATGCTCATGATGCTGCCGAAGATCGGCTTCATGACTTGGAAGGATGCGGTACCGCATATCAACTGGGGCACGGTAGCACTCTTTGGTGTCGGCATCAGCCTTGGCGCGGCGCTTCTGAAATCGGGGGCAGCCATCTGGCTCGCCAATCATTTCGTTTCCCTCTTTGGTATGGAGACCATGTCGCCACTCATGGTCATTGCGGTGCTGGCCTTCTTCCTGACGGTCATCCACTTGGGCTTTGCGAGTGCGACCGGCCTCGCTGCCGCCATGATCCCGATCGTCATAGCCGTCCTTCAGAGTGTGGAAACATCCGGTATCAATGTGCTTGGCATGACCATGATCTTGCAGTACACCATCTGCTTCGGCTACATCCTTCCGGTCAATGCGCCGCAGAATATGATCGCCTACAGCACCGGCTATATCACGTCCAAGGATTTTTTGAAGACAGGCATTCCTTTCACTATCATTGCGTATGTGATGATCCTCGTCTTCTCGGCCACGTATTGGCACTGGCTGGGCTATGTAGGGTGAGTAGAAATCGATCCCGCCGTGAGACATTTCTTGCGGCGGGCTTTTTTATGAGAAATGTGAAATGGTGGTGCGGCGCATAAGCATATAGAAGCGCCGCATAATTTTGTATGGCACTGTGCGCATACCGCAAACCTCTTTCCCAGAAATTTTAAAGTTTGAAAGCAGGGATGCGCAGCCAGGGATTGGAGATCAGGCGCCTCGAGTGACAGATGACTTCAATGACGCTTTCGGGCATCGCGTCATATATATGTGCGGCGAAGCCTCGCCGTAACCCTACCCCCCTAAATTTGTAGCATCCCATTCTCGTCTATGTTACAATAAAGCTAAGTTTATCTCGATGGAGGTGTCCTATGAAATATAGAAGTACAAGAAGCAGTGAGACCGTGACCGCACTGGAAGCGCTGGTGAAAGGACTGGCGAGTGATGGCGGGCTCTATGTGCCATCGGAGCTGCCAGCGCCTTTTCTGGCAGCTGATGATCTGATGCATCTTTCTTACGAAGAGCTGGCGGCTTATGTGCTGTCCCATTTCTTCACCGATATCCCGGAAGAGGATATGAAGAAACTGACGCATGATGCATACACCGGGACATTCGAGACACCGGAGATCGTGCCGGTGAAGACGATGTCGGAGTCCTTCTCCATGGCAGAGATGTTCCATGGCAGGACCTGTGCATTCAAAGATCTTGCCCTCTCTCTCTTCCCGTACCTTCTGGTGTATGCCAAGAAGCAGCAGAAGGATGGCAAGGAGGTGCTGATCCTGACTGCGACCTCCGGAGATACCGGCAAAGCGGCGCTGGAAGGCTTTCGCGACGTGCCGGGGGTACACATCATGGTCTTCTACCCGTCTCACGGTGTCAGCCCGCTGCAGCAGGATCAGATGCAGAAGCAGCTCGGAAATAATGTGAAGGTCGTCGGCATCGAAGGCAATTTCGACGACGCGCAGAGTACGCTGAAAAAAGTCTTCGGCAGTGACCTGCGTGAGAGATCTGCAGAGAAGGGCGTGCTTTTCTCCAGTGCGAACTCCATCAATATCGGACGTCTTTTCCCGCAGGTGGTGTACTATGTCTGGATGTGGCTCTCACTTTTGAAGCAGAACTCCATTGGGCCGAAGGAGACCTTCAATGTCGTCGTTCCAACAGGAAATTTCGGAAACATCCTGGCGGCATGGATCGCCAAACAGATCGGTACGCCGATCGGCGAGCTCATCTGCGCCTCCAATGAAAACAAAGTCCTTGCCGATTTCTTCAAGACGGGTACCTACGATATCAACCGTGACTTCCACCTGACCGAAGCTCCGTCGATGGATATCCTGATTTCTTCGAATTTTGAGCGCTTCCTGTACTTCATGACCGGCTCGAAGGAAACTGTGGCTGCCGATATGCAGGCGCTGAAAGACACCGGCATTTACTCCCTCTCGAAAGAGGCCATGGAAAAGGTCGCCGGCGAGATGAAGGGCGGCTGGGCATCGCCAAAGGCCATGGAAGAAGCGATGACGAATGTCTACGACAAGTATGACTACCTCATGGATCCGCATACGGCTGTCGCCTATGCGGTCTATGATGAAATGAAGAGAAAGGGAGAGATCCCGCGTCATACCCATACCGTCATTGTCTCTACGGCGCATCCCTATAAATTCCCCGGCATCGTGGCAAAGTCGCTCGGCCTTACGCCGAAGGACAATCCGTATGATACCCTTCGTATGATTGCAGAAAAGACAGGTATCGCGATTCCCAGACAGCTCGGCGAACTTGAAAATAGAGAGAAACGATTCACACATGTGGTCGATCGCACGGAAATGGCAGAGGCGATCGAAAGGTATGTGGACGAGATTTGTGAGAAGGACTAGTGGCTGGTGACTGGTGACTAGTGACTAGTGACTGGTGGCTGGTGGCTAGTCACTGGTAGCTGGGGAGCAGGAGTGACTGGCGAACAGAAGGGGTGCCATCTTCGAGGATCGCCCTAAGGAAACACTGATTCAATCGTTGTCTGATTTCATTCTTGGATTTTTATGCAGAGCAAGGAATCATCTGACGCGAATAGCGAGCTATGTAAGGAAGATGATGACGAATCTATGTATAAAAATCCATATGAAATCCGACTCTGCGATTGAATCAGCGTTTCCTTAAATAAAAGGGTGTGAAGCGCCACTCCGCTTAGACTTCCTCTGAGGGAAGGGGGCGCTTTTGCCAAGTCGATAGCAACCAATAACAAATAACAAAAAGAGGTCTGATTCTATGATACAAAGAAATGGGGATGAAAGAGCGGAGCGGCGGTTCCGCATCGCGCTCTTTGGGGTGCTGCTGCTCGTGCTGGTGGGCGTGCACTTGGTGGATCCCTCTTTCTATCCGACGATTTACCAGCTCTCCATGGACGGGGATCTCAAAGGCACCATCTGCTACCTCAAAACCTTTGGCGTGTATGCGGCCTTCATGAGTTTCTTCATCGATGTCGTGATCAATGTGGTCGGATTCCTTCCTTCCATCTTCATTTCGACCGCAAATGGGCTTATCTTCGGTCTCTTCTGGGGGACGATTATTTCATGGCTGGCTGAAACGGTGGGCGTCCTCATCTCCTTCTACATGATGCGCACGCTCTTCCGCGGGATGGCAAAGCAGGTGATCGCGCAGAGTAAGACGCTGACGAAGCTCGATTCCTATGATTCCTGGCAGGCGATGGCGATCGCGCGTGCGATCCCCTATATGCCGAATGGTCTCGTTACGGCTGTGGGCGCTCTTTCGAATATGTCCTTTTACCACTACGCGCTGGGCTGTCTCATCGGGAAATTCCCCTCTGTGGCACTCGAAGTCATTCTAGGGCATGATGTGGTGAATTTCGGAGATAATTCGCTGCGCCTGACAATCATCATCATCGCTGTCGCTATCATTTATGCGGGGATCTGGTGGTATACGAAGAAAAGTAAGAAGTGAGAAAGCATTCACGATCACGAAAAAAGCCATGTCTGCATGTGCAGGCATGGCTTTTTTCGTGCATTGTATGAGAAACCAGTTACCAGTTACCAGTCACCAGTCACCAGTCACTAGTCACTAGTCACCAGTCCCTAGTCTCCCACAATATACGGGATGGCGTCGATGTCGTTGACAGGCATGAGATGAGCGCCGGCAGCGTGGATCTCGCGCAGGGCGGTGACGATTTCTTTGGAGATCGCAAGCCCTGTCTCGCGGCCGCCTGTTTCCATCTGCGAAAGGACTTTCGCCGGGATGGTGATGCCAGGGACTTTGTCATTCAGATAGTTCGCCATCTTGAAGCTTTTCAGCGGGACGATGCCAAAGAGAATGGGAAGATCCAGGTCTTTCGCGCAGGCGAGGAAGTCTTCTGCCTGCTTGATATCATAGATCGGCTGGGTCTGGACAAACTGAGCGCCCGCTTTTTTCTTGCCCTCGAGGCGTCTGATTTCTGCATCGAGGTCGTCTGTGCCCGGATTTCCTGTGGTACCGATGTAAAAATCTGTAGCCGCGCCAAGGTCGTGTCCTTCGATATCGTGACCGCTGTTCAGGCAGCTGGCGATCTGGATAAGGCCGGTGGAGTCGACTTCAAAGACGCCCTTGGCATTCGGATGGTCACCGATTTTGGGCGGATCACCGGTGAGGGTGAGGATGTTATGCACGCCGAGTGCCGCTGCTCCCAGGAGCTCTGCCTGAAGGCCGATGACATTTCTGTCGCGGCAGGTCAGATGGAAGATGGGCTCGACCTGGTATTTCTGCTGGATGATGCAGGAGAGGGCGATCGGGCTCATACGCATTTTTGCCATGGGGCAGTCAGCGATATTGACCGCGTCGACGTAGGGAGCGACTTTCTGCACCTGTTCTTCTGTGATGGCGGAGGAGGCGCTCTTCGGCGGGTCCAGCTCGGTGGTGATGGTAAAGATGTGATTCTGGTTTTTCTCTTTTAATGTGGACATAGGGACTCCTTTCAAAAAATTTGTAGCTAGGGATTAGGGATTAGGTGGCTCAAGTGACTGGTGACTAGTGACTGAAATGTCAGCTCATGGCATCACAACTATTTATACTCTGCGGCGCTTAGATCCTTCGACTCAGTTCTCCTGTTTCAGATAAGCCATTTTTTAACATACGACGTTTTTCTCCGCTCAGGATGACGAAATGCGCCGCACCACCATTTCTCATTTCTAATTCAAGCGAGGGTTTTATTCATAATCTAGAGACGGCACGCCCAAGGGGCTAACCCTGAACCTTGAACCCGCCAACCTGAACCCTCTAACTATTTCCCCATCATCCGATCGGCTTCTTTGATGGCTGCGATGCCGTCTTTGCAGTAGGCATCAGCGCCGATGGAGGCGGCGTAGTCTTTCGTGACGACGGCGCCTCCTGTCAGGATGGAGACGGCGGGGCATTTCTCTTTGACGAGGGAGACTGTCTTTTCAAGTTCCGGCAGGGTGGTGGTCATGAGGGAGCAGAGGCCGACGAGGTCTGCGTGATGCTCTTCGATGGCGGAGAGGAAGGCTTCGGGGGCGACGTCCTTGCCGAGGTCGATGACGCGGTAGCCGCTGTTTTCAAGGAGGGCAGAGACGATATTTTTGCCGAGGTCGTGGATGTCGCCCTGCACGGTGCCGAGGATCAGTGTGCCTTTGGCAGCCGTGGCGGTTTCGGGGAGCATTTCCTTGATGACTTTGAATGCGGCCTGCATGGCTTCAGCGCTCATCATGACCTGCGGGAGGAAGACTTTTCCCGCGCCGTAGCCGTCACCGATTTCTGTCATGGCAGCCGTGAGGCCGCTTTTGATGATTTCTTCAGACGAGATCCCATCTTCGATAGCGCGTTTGACGGCACTCGCCGCTTCTTCTTTTTCGCCCTGCTTCACGGCGGCTTTCACTTGCTCGAGCGGCGGGAGGTCTTGCGTGGGCGTAGCCGCTGCCACGGTGGTCGGGGTGTCCTGTGCTTCTTGGATGAAATGCAGGGCGCCTTTGTCAAAGCCTAAGAGCAGCTTGGCATTGGTGAAGGCATCCTTCACGCCCTGATCGAGCGGGTTCACGATGGGGGCATTCATGCCGCAGGCAAGTGCCATGGTGAGGAAGGCCGCATTGATGCGGGGGCGGCAGGGGAGGCCGAAGGAAACATTGCTCGTCCCCATGACGCAGGGGAAGCCGAATTCTTTTTTGTACAGCTTGATGGTACGCAGGGTCTCGCTCGCGCCTTTGTCTCCGGAGCCGACGGTCAGGACGAGCGGGTCAAGGAGAAGGTCTTCTTTGCGGAGTCCGGCAGCGAGGGCTTTTTCCTCGAGATAGCGAATGATGCGGACACGTTCTTCGGCGGTCTCGGGCAGATTTCCCTTCTCGATCGGAAGGAGCAGGAGAGCGGCGCCGTAGGTCTTGGCAAGATGGAGCATCGCGTCTAAGCGTTCTTCATTCTCCGCATTGGCGGAATTGATGAGCGGGCGGCCCGGATACAGCTTCAGGGCTTTTTCAAGGACTTTCGGGTCGGTGCTGTCGATGGAGAAGGGGACAGGGCAGAGCATGGAGAGCTGGGAAATCGCTGCCTCCATGAGAGCGACCTGGTCTGCACCAGGGACGCCCATATTCACATCGAGGACGTCCGCGCCCGCATCGACTTCCGCGAGGGCTTCTTTCTTGACGGAGGTGAAGCTGCCGGCCTTCAGGTCTTCTCTCATTTTCTTGCGGCCGGTCGGATTGATGCGTTCGCCGATCTTGACGGGAGCATAGTCATCGCCGATGAAGACGGTCTGCGTGCGAGAGGTGAGTGCCGTGAAAGGCGGGATCTTTTCTTTCGGAGAGATCGTCACATCGCTGAGGGCGAGGATTTCTTCACGGATATGCTCCGGCGTCGTGCCGCAGCAGCCGCCGAGGAAGGATACGCCGGCTTTGGCAAATTCCGGTGCCCATGCTCCGAAGTCTTTCGGGGTGAGAGGGAAATGAGTTTCGCCATTTTCCAGCACCGGCATGCCGGCATTCGGCTGGATGATGATGGGCTTATTCGTGTAGGGGACCATCTGTCTCGCGGCTTCGAGCAGCTTTTCCGGACCGACGGAGCAGTTCGCACCGATGATGTCTGCGCCCATGGCATCGAGAAGAATGACAGCGGCTTTCGGATCGGTGCCGGTGATGGTGCGGCCGTCTTCTGCGTATGTCATCTGGCAGATGACGGGAAGGTCGCAGGCCGTCTTAGCAGCGATGAGGGCGGCTTTCATTTCCTGAATGTCTATGATGGTCTCGATGATGAGGCAGTCTGCTCCGGCATTGGCCAGCGCTTTCGCCAGACGGTAGTAGTTCTCGCAGGTCTCATCGAAGGAAAGATCGCCCAAGGGGGAGATGAATTTCCCTGTCGGGCCCATATCACCGGCGATTTTTACACGGTCCCCGCAGGCGGTACGTACATTTCGTACAGCGGCTTCGCAGATGGCTTCCACCTGATCCGCGAGATCATAGTCCGCGAGCTTGATGGGGGAGGTGCCGAAGGTATTCGTCGTGATATAGTTACTTCCTGCGTCTGCGTACTCCTTATGGATGCGCTGCACGATGTCAGGGTGGGTGATATTGTAGTAGTCAGGGCAGTCTCCCGTCGAGAGGCCGTAGCGCTGCAGCATGGTACCCATGCCGCCGTCGAAAAAAATCATAGTGGTTCTCCTTTGAATGATTGTTTTTATATTGTTACATTATGTCGTAATTGGCGGAAAAGGTTTAGTGGGTTCTGAGGGTTCAATGGGTTCTAAGGGGAAGGTGCGGCGCAAAAATAATGAAGCGCCGCGGAGTATAAATTATGGCGATGCCGAAAGTGATATTTAGTCACCAGCCACCAGCCACCAGTCACCAGTCCCTAGTCACCAGTCACCAGTCACCTGTATGATAGATTCCGGAATGGACAGCTCACGAGTCCGCAGGCCCGACATTTCGCCGGAGCGGGGCGGGCGCTGCATTCGGAGATGCCGATGATGGCAGAGACGGACTTCCTCGGGAAAAGCATGGCGTGGTCGGTCACATGGATGCCGATCGTTTCTGCACCGATTGCGCGGCAGAAATCAGGCTGCTGCGTGACAGGCCAGTCTCCATAGCCGGGGGAGAAGCGCCAGACGGTGTGCTGTCCGCTTCGCGCGGCCTCTCTTTGGATCAGGGCATCGACCTGATCGGCGAGGTGCTCGACGGCAGCGGTCGCGGCGGCGTCGAGGAGAAGCCCCTGCAGGTACTCACCGTTCTTAAAGTGTTCGCCGGATGCTTTCTCTATTTCCTCGCCCACCGTGACAGCGAGCACGCCGACGGACCAGGCATGGGAAAGGTGCCTCAAGATCGAGCGGCCGGTGAGAGTCAACGGATGCGCTCCGCCGATCGTCCCATTTTCCGGATCGTATGGGAGGATCTGCCAGATGCCTCTCGGTTCGGCGAGGGCAAGTGCTTCCCTGATGGCGCTGTCGATGGCGTCTTGGGGAAATTCCTTCACCTTCGGAGAGAGTCCCGCATAGCGCATCATTTCTTTTTGATCGATCTGGAACAATGTTCCGTTGAATAGTGGCATGGGATCGCTCCTTTCAGAATGAACCACGGGGCGTGCTGTCCCTTGATTGCGTGCGAAAGAGGTTCAGCAGGTTCAGCGGGTTCAACAGGTTTTATAGGTTCAACGGGGGTGGTACGGCGCATAAAAATATGGAAGCGCCGCGGAGTATAGATGGTGGCGATGTCCGAAGGTGGCATTTCAGGCACCAGTCACTAGTCACAAGTCACAAGTCACAAGTCACTAATGACCATGAAAAATCAATAAAAAAATCCTTCATCCCTCTAGGGACGAAAGATTCGTGGTACCACCCAATTTCACTCATGCATCACTGCACGGGTCTTCACAGGTACGCCGGCAAAGCCTTGATACCCTCGCGCTGTATCGGGCGTCCCCGGGATGCTTCATGATTCAGCCTTCCTGGCTCGGAGTCCATCTTCTGCAGATATCTCAATGCTTCTTTTCACCAACCGAAGCTCTCTTGGAATGCCGTCTCTGCATACTCTTCTCTTCATTGCCACTGTGTAATTGTATGTAACTATAGCATATGAGCGGGGGAGTGTCAAATGGATGGGAAGGCATTTTTTCCAGCGCTTTGACCTTGGTTTTTCGCGTTTCACCATTCTTCTCTTGCTTTTTTTCATAGGGGCATTAGAATTTAAATAAAAGTTATATATAAGGGGTTTTTCTATGAAAATATCCAATTCTTCTCTTTCCATCCGAAGCAAGATGAAGCTCATCCTGGATACGGGGCAGCTCATGATGGAGAGCGGCGCGGGGAGTAAGCGCATCGTGCGTGACATGCTCCGCACGGCGGCATGCTTGGGGATTTATTGGGAAGATGTACAGATCCATATCACCTATTCCACCATCATGATCAATGTCGATGATGGGGAAAAGGCCTATACGATGTTTCGCAAGTGCTACCGCCATGGCATCAATATGACGGCTCTTCTGCAGACGAGTGAGGCCAGCTGGGAAGCGCTGTATAAAAATGAGTCGTATGATAATTTCCGCCTTCGCCTGAATTATATCAGGCAGAATTTTAGAAATCGCATTTATCCGGAGTGGATGGTCATTCTGGCCATCGGACTGGCATCAGCGGCATTCTGTCTGATTTTCGGCGGTCATGCTGTCGATGCGCTCTTCACCATGCTGGCGGCGATGGTGGGCGCTCTGGTGAAGTATGGCTGCAACCGTCTTGAGGTGAATGGGTATGTCACCATTGCCATCTCCGCGTTCTTTGCGACGCTCACGGCCTATGGGACGATGTATCTTCCCGGGGCGACGAATCCATTTCTTCCTGTGGTGGCCTCAGCGCTCACCTTGATCCCCGGCGTACCGCTTATCAATGGGGTCGATGATTTCCTGAACAGCTACTTGACATCCGGAATGACGCGATTCACACACACGGTCCTCATCATGCTGGCGATGACCTTCGGGATCGCAGGAGCTGTCAGCCTGACGAATGTCCCCAGCTTCACCGAAGTACCGATCGCGCCGGAGCATTTGTACATCACGCAGGCACTGGCAGCCGCTATGGCAGCACTGGGGTTTTCCGTCATGTTCAATGTGCCGAAGCGCTATATCGTAGCAGCCTGCCTCGGCGCGGTCCTCACGGTGGATACGAGAAATATTCTGATGGTCTCCTTCCATATGGGGATGGCGAGTGCCTCCTTCCTCGGAGCCGCGCTGCTCTCTGTCTTCTATTTCGCTGTCTCCCGCTACTTCCATGCGCCTGTCTTTGTGGTCACGATACCGGCGATCATTCCGCTGATCCCGGGCGTGCTGCTCTATCGTTTCCTGTTTGCCATCATTGATATCGGGCATATCGATCTGCTCGATCTGCTGACGGCTTTCAAAACAGGTGTCGAGGCGATGCTTGTCATTCTGGGGATCTCGCTTGGTGCGACTCTCCCGGATGCGATCGCGCATCAGTACATCGAGCGATCGAAGCGGAAGAATCTGGAGAAGCTCCTCAAACGAAGAGATGGCATAGAGGCCGATATCCGAAAAGCAGCGGATCTGGACAAGGCGAGCGGAAGAGGGTAATCATGAGAAATGAGAAATGCGAAATTAGAAATGAGAAATGGTGGTGCGGCGCATAAGAATATAGAAGCGCCGCGGAATATAGATCGTGGCGATGCCATGAGCTGACATTTCAGTCCCCAGTCCCTAGTCCCTAGTCACTAGTCACTCGGCACCACTAATCCCTAATCCCTAGCCACTAATCCCTGATTTCAAGGTTCAAGGTTCAGGGTTAGCCCGTGGGGCGTTCTGCCCCTTGATTGTTTGCGAAAGAGGGGAAGCGGGTTCTACAGGTTCAGAGGGGGTGGTGCGGCGCATAAAAATATGGAAGCGCCGCAGAGTTTTGAAGATATGGTATTCACGAAAGATGAGAAACCTGTGAACCTTTTGAACCTTCAGAACCCGTTTAACCTGTGAGGATTCATATAAAGGGAGGATGCTTATTTTCTGCGTTCAAACTTCAAAGTTCAAGGCTGTGGTGCAGCGCATAAAAATATAGAAGCGCCGCGGAGGTTTGAAACCAGCGGTTTTCTCGTATCGCACCCCTAATCCCTAGCCACTCATCCCTAGCTACCAGTCACCAGTCATCAGTCACCAGTCCACTCTCCCCATTTCCCAAAAACGATTTGACACTGCTACGTCCTCGTGCTATAGTAAGTTAAACAAAGAAAGCCTTGGAACAGGAAGAGTAGGATAGTGATGGCGCTTCAGGGAGCCGGCGGAGAGTGCAAGTCCGGTGCGACAGCTATGTGAATGGGCCTGGGAGGCGCAGCCCGAGCCGAAAGGGGTAGGAGCTGCCGGAGATCGCCGTTACCGATGATGAGCTGGACCTTGTGTCAAGTAGGGTGGTACCGCGGAATGTGATCCTTTCGTCCCTTTGCTGAAAAGCAAAGGAATGAAAGGATTTTTTGTTGGATGAATACGATCCTGAAAAGGGGGACATGAAATGGAACAAGTGAAAGACGTATCGAAGCTTGTCTTTGTCAAAGCGCGGGGCGGACGTTTTCGCTGGCTGACGATTTCCACGCTGATGTTGGCGATCGGGATGCTGCTGCACCTGGTGTCGCCATCGGTGGCAGGCTTCACGCCGAACTGGATGATCGCAACCTATGTGGTGGCGATTCTCCTGACGAAGCCGACATACAAGCAGTGCCTTGGCATCTGCATGGTGGCGGCACTGATGGAAGTCTTCACCAGCAAGTCGGCTTTTCCCTATGGCGACTTTGCTTCCGAATTTTTCGGCGCCTATGTGGCAGGTTTCTTTGCACACAGCGTACCGCCGATCCGGATCGGGAAATTTTCCCTCCGTCCGGCCATTGCAGGCTTCGTGACGACGATCGTTTCCGGCTTCACCTTTGTTTCCATCCTGACGCTTGTCATGGGGATCCCGATGAAGGTGTATCTCTACGGAATGCTCCCGATGGTGGCGCTGGTCGGTGTAGGCAATGGGATCATCACGCCCTTCCTCTACTTCCCGGCGCTGCGCCTCTTCAAGTCCATGCACTACATGGCTGAGTCAGATACCGTAGACAGTGACCATTCCGGACTGTCTATCAAACAGTCTGAAGAAGGCGTCATCAGCGTAGAGCATCTGACCTACACCTATCCTTTTGCCAAAGAGCCGGCACTGAAAGATGTGTCTCTTGCGGTGCGCAAGGGGGACTTCGTCATCGTGACGGGACCGAACGGGGCAGGAAAGACCACGCTCCTCATGTCGATGGCAGGGGCGATCCCGCACTACTACGGCGGCACGATGGAAGGCATGGTCTTCACGGACGGCAAAGCCGTGACACAGCACAATATCGCAGACCTCGCCTCCTCCATCGGTGTCATCCTTTCTGACTACAAGGCGCAGATCGTCACGCTGACGGTGGGCGAGGAAATGGCATTTACGCTTGAAAACCATGGTTTCCCACCGGAAGAGATCCGCCGCCGCTCGAAAGAAGCGCTTGCGAAAGTCCACCTCGAAGGCCTTGAGGAACGCAAGGTGGCGACGCTCTCCGGCGGTCAGTGCCAGCGCCTCGTCGTCGCAGCCGTCCTTGCCGAAGAGCCGGACGTATTGGTCTTCGATGAACCGACATCCGCCCTTGATCCGGAAGGCATCCGCGAATTCTATGAAATGGTCGGCGAGCTGAACGAGAAGGAAGGCCTCACGGTCATCGTGGCAGAGCACCATCTCGAAGCCGCGCTCCCCTATGCGAAGAAATTCGTCCTCATGAATCATGGTGAAATCATCGTAAGTGGCACGCCGGAAGAAGTGATGCGCCGCATGTATACCGAACATATTTATGAAGAAGCCATCCCGGATATGTACAAGGCACAGCTCGAACTCGAGCAGGTGGGGATGACCTTCGAGAAGCCATTCCTGAATCTGGCCGATGCAGAAACCTCGGTCATTCATTCCTTTGCGAAAGGAGGAGAGAAAGATGCTTGAGCTGTCTCATGTGACCTTCCGCTATGCGGAAGGTCTGCCGGACGTATTGAAAGACATTTCCCTCTCCTTTGACAAGGGAGAATTCGTCGCCATCACAGGGCGAAACGGCTGCGGCAAGACGACTGTGACCCGCCTCCTGACGGGACTTGAGAAAGCAGCCTCGGGGCAGATCCTCTATCATGGGAAAGATGTGACTCGCGAAGAACCATCTGAGCGCAGCCGCTTCATCGGCTACGTCTTCCAGCAGCCGGATCGGCAGATGTTTATGCCGACGGTCCGAGAGGAGATCGCCTTCGGCCCCTATCAGCAGGGGAAACGCGGTGCGGAGCTCGAGGAAGCTGTAGCGCGCGCCATGCAGGATACCGACACCGAAGCCCTTGCGGAGGAGTATCCGCGCATCCTGTCTCGCGGCGACCAGCAGCGAGTCGCCATCGCCTCGGCACTTGCGATGAATACCGAATATCTCGTGCTCGATGAACCGACGAGCGGACAGGACGGACGAGAAAAACAGCGCCTGATGAAACTCATGGAAAGGCTGCAGGAGAAGGGCATCACCATCATCCTTGTCACCCATGACATGGATATCGTCGCGAAAGACTGCACCCGCGTCATCGTCATCGCAGAGCATGAGATCGCTTTCGACGGTCATCCCTCTGAGCTTTTCTCTGCGGAGAACCGTCCGGAAGACTGGGGACTTGCCTATCCGCCGGCCGTCCGTCTGGGGCGTAAGCTCCCCGGCAGTCCCTACTGCAAGGATATGAATGCGTTCTGCCGTGCATTTTATGAACTGAAAGGAGGAAAAATCGAATGAGAAATCTGGTACCCTTGACCAAAATCCTTCTCACCTTCGGGACGGCCGTCTGGGCGATCGTCCTCTCTGAGCCGACAAGTCTTGCCGCCCTCTGCCTCTTTGAGCTTCTGATCCTCCTCGTGTCCGGCGAACTCATCAAGAATCTGAAAGCCCTCCTTGCTCTTGTCATCTTTGCTGCCATGCTGGGTGTGATCGAGTACATCGGCGGCGGCAGTGTGAAGGAATGTAATGTCGCGGCTCTGCGTATGCTGGGGATGACGATCATTTTCATCTATCTTCTTGGGACAGTGAAGCTGCAGGACCTCACCGCCTCCATGGTGCGCCAGCTGAAGGTGCCGTATGAATACGCTTTCATGTTCACGGCGGGGCTTCGCTTCATCCCGGACTTTATCGAAGAAAACAAAGCGGTCTCCGAAGCACAGGCCTGCCGCGGTCTGGCAGTGAAAGGGAATTTTTTCAAGCAGGTGAAACGCTACATGTCCATCGTCCGTCCGCTCATGCTCCGTTCGCTCGGACGCAGCGAGACCATGGCACTCTCACTCGAGCTCCGCGGCTTCGGCGGCTCGAAACGTACCTTCATGGAAAGCGTCGCACCGAAAGGAAAAGATTTTGCTGTCATGGCACTGACGGTTCTCCTTACCGCTTTCGTCATCTATGGACGTGTGAAGCTGGGATTGTAGTGTGGCTGGCGGACTGGTGACTGATAGCTGGTGACTAGGAATTAAAAATAAGAAACTGGCGTTCGCGCGTCATCCTGAGCGGAGTGAAATGTCGGATGTTTAAAAATATAAAGGTAGAACAGTGAGAACTGAGCCGAAGGATCTGGGAAAAACGCTGATTCAATCGCAGAATCAGCGTTTTCCTAAAGTAATCCAACACGCCTCTCTTTAGGAAGGAGGGGCTCGAAAGGCAGAGGTTGCCTTCGCATTACGCCATGAAAAAAGAGCGCCTAAGCGCTCTTTTTTCATGGTGTCAGATGATATTCAGCTTTCTCATCAGTGCGTCTTGCAGTACCTGACTGAAATTCACATGGGCGGTCAAAGCCTTATCGTTTAGCCATGCGGGGATGGTGAGTGTCTTCTTGACAGAGCGGCTGAACTGGTTCGGGTCAAAGTCTGCCGTTGCCAAAGCGAGACACGTGTTTGGCTCTGTAAGATGGACATTCTCTAAGCGGGACGCAGCAGGAATTTTGATTTCTTCTTTCACGTAATCGGTCAGATGGCAGCGGATTGCGTCAGAAGCATTCTCCATAAGTTCCGTCAAATTATCTCCATCGGTGAAGCAACCTGGGAGGTCGGGAAATTCCGCCCATATACCGTCCGAATCATTGTGGATGATCATAGGATAGGTCAGTTTCATGACTATCAGCTCCTTCACTTTTTTAGACCTGTAACCTTCATGATTTTCATGAAAAGTCCTGTTGGTAAATCCTTATTGTGGTAGGGAATGGTGATCGTTTGAGTGCCCTTTTTATATTTCTGGTGGCTACCGCCATTGGACGGCACATATTCCCAGCCATCTTTCTCAAGTAATCGAATCAGATCTTTTGGCTTCATGGTCGGCATAGCGGCACCTCTTTCCTCTATTTATATTATAGCACGTGTATACGTGCTTGCAAGCGCCTGGAAACATAAAAATTCACGGTAGGGTGCGCTTCCTTCATATGATATAATAATACCGATAACTACGTATATGTCACGTCTACGGGTGGGGAGTGATTTCTATGAATGACATCCACCGCCTACTTTCCCAAAAACTAAGGAGAACCCATGGATACAGAGCACATCAGAAATTTTTCCATCATCGCCCACATTGACCACGGCAAGTCCACACTGGCGGACCGCCTGATCGAGATCACCGGGACAGTGCAGAAGCGCGACATGGAGGCGCAGATCTTAGACACGATGGAGCTGGAGCGTGAGCGCGGCATCACCATCAAAGAACAGTCGGTGCGCCTGAACTACACGTATGAGGACGGCGAAACCTACGAGCTGAACCTCATCGATACCCCAGGGCATGTCGATTTCAACTATGAAGTCTCGCGTTCCCTTTCTGCCTGCGAAGGCGCGATCCTCATCATCGATGCGACGCAGGGCGTACAGGCGCAGACGCTTGCCAATGTATATCTTGCGCTCGACCATGATCTGGAGATCATCCCTGTCATCAACAAAGTCGACCTCCCGAGCGCAGACGTGGAGCGCGTAAAGACGGAAGTCGAGAATGTCATCGGCCTTGACATGTCGGAGGCGATCCCCGTCTCCGCCAAGACTGGGCAGAATGTCGAAGAAGTCTTGAAGCGTATCGTCGAGCAGGTGCCGCCTCCGGAAGACCATTCGAAAGCGCCGCTTCGCTGCCTCATTTTCGACTCGATTTTCGACTCCTACAAGGGTGCGATCGCCTATGTCCGTGTGAAGGATGGGGAGATCCGTGCGGGGATGAATATCCGCATGATGGCCTCCGGCAAGGTCTACACCGTGACGGAAGTCGGCTATTTCTCGCCCTTCCCGAAGCCCTGCGACGTCCTCACCTGCGGCTCAGTTGGCTACGTGGCAGCCAGCATCAAGAATGTCTCCGACTGCGAGGTAGGGGATACCATCACGACCGAAGAGGGCGGCGCCAGCGAAGCACTGCCGGGCTACCGCAAGGCACTTCCGATGGTTTTCTGCGGTCTCTACCCGATCGAGAGCAAGGACTATGACAACCTGAAAGTGGCTCTTGAAAAGCTGCAGCTGAATGATGCGGCGCTCGAATACGTGCCGGAAACCTCTCAGGCACTAGGCTTCGGCTTCCGCTGCGGCTTCCTGGGACTGCTTCACATGGACGTCGTGCAGGAACGCCTCGAGCGTGAGTACCACTTGAAGCTCATCACCACCGCACCTTCGGTCATTTATCACGTCTACAAGACCGACGGCACGATGGTACCTGTGGACAATCCGGCGGAGCTCCCTCCGATGACCAAGATCGAGCATATCGAAGAGCCTGTCGCAAAGGTAGAGATTCTCGTCCCCTCTGATATGGTAGGGAATGTCATGGAGCTTGTGCAGAATCGCCGCGGCGTCTTCCAGACGATGACCTACCTCGATGAGACACGTGTCGACCTTTCCTATACCATCCCACTCTCGGAGATCATTTTCGACTTCTTCGATAAGCTGAAATCCTCCACTAAGGGCTATGCCTCCCTCGACTACCAGCTCTCCGGCTACCAGAAGACCGACGCCGTGAAGCTCGACATTCTTCTGAATGGTGATCTCATCGATGCCCTCTCCATCATCGTCCACCGAAGCAACGCCGCAGCCCGCGGCCGCACTCTCGCGCAGAAACTGAAAGACATCATCCCGCGCCAGCAGTTCGAGGTGCCGATCCAAGCGGCTGTCGGAAGCAAGATCATCGCCCGAGAGACCATCAAAGCCTATAAGAAGGACGTCCTTGCCAAATGCTATGGCGGCGACGTCTCCCGTAAGAAAAAACTGCTCGAAAAGCAGAAGGAAGGCAAGAAGCGCATGAAACAGGTCGGCAGCGTAGAGATCCCGCAGGAAGCCTTCATGGCGGTATTGAAAGATGACTGATGGGCGCGTGGTTTAGTTCAAGCGAAAGAAGTTCATTGGGTTTTATAGGTTCTAAAGGTTCTAAAGGTTCTAAAGGTTCAACGGGGGTGGTGCGGCGCATAAAAATCAGAAGCGCCGCGAAGTATAAATAGGGTGAGGTCCGAAGATGGCATTTAATCAGCGTTTCCCTAGCTACCAGTCACCAGTCACTAGTCACTTTCAATCCCCGCTTTCACCTCAAACCTCAAAGGAGGACACGGATAAAGTGCCGCATGAAACAAATTATGAAAAAGAGCGCTGCGAGATAGTCTGCGCTCCCCTCGGCCTATATATCCATATTCCTTTTTGCAGAAGCCGCTGTGATTACTGCGGCTTCTATTCGATTGGACGAAAGCCCACCGACCGCTACATTGATGCACTTACCAAGGAAATGGATCTCAAAAGCCCGGACTTTGAGGACCGCCTTTGCGATACCGTCTATCTGGGCGGTGGCACCCCCTCTTCGCTCTCCGAAGCGCAGCTCACAAGACTGATGAAGACGCTCTCTCAGCATTTCCGCATTTCTGACACGGCAGAGATCACCATGGAGATGAATCCCTGCGACATGAGCGAGGACTATCTCAAGAATGCCATGCGCGCCGGCGTGAACCGCATTTCCATCGGCGTCCAGGAAAAGCACGATCACCTGCTTTCTGCCATTGGTCGCCGGCACACCGCCAAAGAAGCAGAAACAGCCGTGAAGCGTGCGTATCGGATGGGCTTTCATAATCTCAGCCTCGACCTCATGTACGAGCTTCCCGGCCAGACTGTGAAAGACTTCGAAGCGAGCCTTCGCTGGGCGGTCCATCTTCCCGTGAATCACATGTCCATCTATAGTCTCATTCTCGAAGACGGTACGCGCATGGCGCAGCTTGCTGAGAGGGGCCAGCTCGCCCGCCCCAGCGAAGAAGAAAGCTGGGCCATGTATCAGGCCATGTGCCGCATTCTTCCCGTCTATGGCTTTGAGCGCTACGAGATCTCCAGCTTTGCCAGGAAAGGCTGCCGCTCGCGGCATAATCAAAAATACTGGGAGCTTTCTGACTACCTCGGCCTTGGTCCCGCCGCCTGCTCCCGCATCGGATGCACACGCACAGAGAACACCCCCGGCGTGCGCCTCTACGAAAAAGAACTCCTCACCGGCCATCCGCCTAAGCAGGAAGTGGAAACGCTCTCTGCTACTGACGAAATGGAAGAATACTGCTTCCTCCACCTTCGCATGAAAGAAGGCATCCCGCTGGATGGTTTCCGGAAAAGATATGGAGCGGACATCACGCACTGGTATGGAGACGCCGTCAAGATGCTGAAAGAGAAAAAACTTCTCAAAGAAGAGGCCGGTCATCTCTTCCTGACCTATCACGGCGCCGCTCTCGGAAATTTTGTATTCGAACAGTTTTTGCTGGACTGAGCTCATCACTTTTGGCACACAAAGGAGCTGTGAAGAAATGAATCCTCATTTCTTCACAGCCCCTTTTTACTTTGCTTTATTTGGTTCAGGGTTAGCCCCTGGGGCGGCTCGCCCCTTGATTACGTTTGAAAGCTTCGATTGAATGAGAAATTAGAAATGAGAAATGCGAAATGGTGGTGCGGCGCATAAAAACATGGAAGCGCCGCGAAGTATAAATAATGGTGATGCCATGAGCTGGCATGCCAGTCACCAGTCACTAGTCACCAGTTACTTGCGGCTCCTAGTCCCCAATCCCCAATCCCTAATCCCTAGCCACTCATCCCTGCTTTCAAACTTCAGGGTTCAGGGCTCTCATGGCGGCTTCGCCGCCTTTTTTAGAAGATGGTATTCTCGTATCGCAGCCTTCCCCTCTAGGGGAAGGTGCCCCGCAG
>CAKPUX010000003.1 GCA_934193095.1 uncultured Dialister sp.
TGTCCTAATTTCGTCTCCTCCGGTTCATCACCGTGATAGCCGAAAAAGGCCATGCGAGTCAGTTTGATCGTATCCATATATATCCCTCATTTGTTATAAAAGTGAATCCGAAGAGATGACCGATAATGCAAAGATGGGGAATGTATCGATCCTTTCATTCATCGATCTCTTTGGCATCGTATAGATCCGTTTCTTCTCTCATCTGCATCGAGCTACGGCTATAATTCACCTGTGAAAGCATCTGATTCAGGAGCGAAATGATCAGACCAGCACGATTTAAAGCGGTAGAAACCAGCGACTTATCTCCAAATCCCAGATCCATGCAGTAGCAGAGCTGTGTATCTAGTTCATAAGCTGACCCGCGCGCAATGTAAAGAAAGTGCGCACTATCCTTCGAAGTCCCCCGGCCTTGCCCTTCTGCTATGTTCGAGCCGATAGAAACAACGGCACGCCGCATCTGATCAGATAAAGCGTAAATCTCAGCTGGCGGCAGCTGGTAAGTGATATGATACACCTCTGATACAAGGCGCCTGGCCTCCTGCCAAACCCGAAGATCACGATAGCCTGCCATAGTTGCCTCCTTAGTCTCCCGCCGACAACACTTCGATCGCCTTCTGATACACGGAATCAGTGGCGGGATCGAAAGGAAATCCAGTCTGCGTGACTTCCACGTCTGGATGGATCCCCACCTTGTCGATCGTCTTTCCAGATGGCGTCCGATACTCTGCGATAGAGATCTTCAGCGCCTTCTGCTCCCCTGTATCAAAGACCGCCTGCACCGTCCCTTTGCCATAGGAATTTTCCCCAATGATGGTTCCTTCCTGTTTATCCTGCACCGCACCGGCCAGGATTTCAGAAGCACTGGCACTATTCTTGTCGATGAGGACAGCCATCGGCAAAGGATCCTCTATTCCCTCGATATCATAGGACTCTGACTCGCCATTCTTGGTATGATAGCTCACGACCGTTCCCTTGGTGAGGATCTGATTCGCCACATCCGTCACGGCATGAATCATCCCGCCCGGATTCATGCGGACGTCAATGATGAGTTTCTTGGCTCCGGCGATCTTCAAAGAAGCGAGCTGGTCACGGAAATCATCCGCGGTGTGCTTCCCGAAGGAGAAAATATGAATGTAGCCAATATCGTCACTGGCCATAGCACTCTGCACCGTCGGCATGGAAATCTCTGACCGTTCCACGGAATAATGCATCACTTCGCCATTTCGATCGACATCGATTTCTACGGTCGTTCCTTTTTCTCCGCGGACAGCCGATGCCGTCCCCGTAAGTCCGAGCGCATCCGTTTCTTTCCCATCGATGGAAAGAAGCACATCTCCGGCGGCAAGCCCAGCCTCATGCGCCGATCCATGGTCGAAAACCTTCAAAATGACAGGCCTTGTGTTCTCTCCCTGCCCCATGACGACGCCGATCCCGCCATATTCTCCCATAGCACTCTGCATGAAAGACTCATACGCATCCCCGGAAAGTACCATGGTATAAGGATCACCGACAGAAGCAAACATCCCCTGCGATGCCCCGGCAAAGAGCGTCTTATCCTCTACCGGGCGGAAATAGTTCTGCTTGATTTCCTGAAAATCCAGCAGAAATGTAAAGAGCGCCTGCGGATCATCCGTAAAGCGGAATACCGCACCTCCAGCCAAAGATGCGGTACATACCACCCCCAGCACAAAGCCGGGGACATAGTTTTTGAAATAGCGCCAAATTTGTTTTTTCATCATAAATATCCCATAGGATCGACAGCCTGCCCGTTGATTTCCACTTCGAAATGGCAGTGCGGCCCCGTCGAGTTTCCGGTCGAACCGGCAAAGGCAATGACGGCCCCTTTCGAGACAGACTGCCCTTCCGATACATTGAGGGACTGGTTGTGCCCATACAGCGTCTGCATACCGCCGCCATGGTCAATAATGACGGCATTGCCATAGCCGCTGATCCAGCCGGAGTAAATGACCGTCCCGCTGTCTGCTGCATGGATCGGCGTACCATAGTCGACACCGATATCCATCCCCGAGTGATAGATAGTACGGCCGAAAATCGGATGGGTACGATATCCGTAGGGAGACGTGATGACACCGCTGCAGGGCCAGGAAAGCTGACCTGTGCCCTGCACATAGTTATCATCACTGCCACCGCTTTCTTCCTGCTGCGCCTGCCTTGCAGCTTCCGCCTGACGGATGCGCTCCTGAATGAGGTCTTTGACCGCATTCGAACGGGCAATAAGATCCTGCTCCATCTGCGCTGCCGCTGCCTTGTTTGCTTTCGCGTTATCCAAGACTCTCTGCTGCTCGGCTTTCTTCTTCGCGACCTCGGCCTGTACCTTCTTCGCTTCTTCTGCCAATGCATCGAGATGCGCCCGATCCTGCTCCAATTCCGCTTTCTTGGCTTCGATTTTCGCCTTCTGATCCTGAATTTCCAGAATCAGGCTGTAATCAGACTGGATGATGCGTTTCAAAAGTTCCAGCCGATTTGCAAAATCGCTGAAGCTTTTCGCTCCCATGATGACTTCCAGATAATTCAGCTGACCGAATTTATAAATCGAACGCACACGAAGATTCAGCACCTTTTGGCGCTGCTCCAGATAAGCCTGCGCTTTGCGGATCTCTTCCTCCGTCTGTCGGATCTCCGCATTCACTTTCGCCTGCTCGTCCTGAATGCTCTTCAGATGGGCATTCGCCGCATCAAGATCTGCCTGAATGGCTTTCAACTTGACAGCGACATCTTCGATGACCTGCTGCCAGCTCTCCTGCGAAGAACGCGACTCATCGATCTGCCCCTGAATATCCTGCAGCTCATCCTCCAGATCGTCTGCAATGGAGGGAACTGCCGCCCCTGCCAGCAGCAGAGAGGCGATCGCTGCCGAAAGTATCTTCTGATGTGTTTTCATGATTACACCTTCATATACTTACGGAGCGAAATGGCACTCCCCATGACACCGATCACAATGCCTGCCGCCAAAATAATGAGCGTGGTATATCCCATAAATGGCCAAAGCGGAATCATCGGGATAAAGACAAGACCAGCCGATGCCATTTCGGAGACGACCATTTTATAACCTTCCCACAGGATGAGAGAAGCAAATCCGGATCCCAGAAAACCGATGACCATGCCTTCGAAAAGGAAAGGCCAACGAATGAATCCGTTGGAAGCACCGACGTACTTCATGATCTGGATCTCTCTTCTTCTGGCAAAAACCGTAAGGCGGATGGTATTAGAAATGATAAAGAGCTCGGCACCGGCGAGGAAGACGATGAGTACGATCCCCGAGAGACGGATGACCTGTGCTACTTTATAGAGCTGTTCGATGATATCCTTCCCGTACTGGACAGTCTCGACGCCCTGATACTTGGCGACAACTTCCGCCGCTGTTTTCAGCTGCTCCGGCGTCTGGAAAGACATCTGGTACGATGCGGGGAGAGGATTGCCATTGATGGCATCGAGAAGCCCCTGCTGATCCCCCATACGTTCCCGGAACTCTTTCATCGCCTGGTCTTTGTTGGTGAATTTGATTTCTTTCATGCCAGGCTGTGCTTTCAGGTACTTGCCGATGCCCATGACCTGATCGGTCGTGAGCCCATCTTTCAGATAAACCGTCATCTCGACCTGATTTTCAAGGTAAGACGCCATATGGTTGATATTCAGCACGGCTGAAAGAAAGACGCCCAAGATGAACATGGATAACGTCACAGTCAGCACAGAAGCGATGGCCATGAAACGATTTCTGAAAAGGGAGCGGAATGTTTCACCCCAGAAATAGGATAATGAACTAAACATTCAGGTCATAGCCTCCCTTTTTCACATCATTCACAATATGTCCTTCTTCGATCATGACGACACGTTTATGCATCGCATTGACCAGATCCTTGTTATGAGTGACCATGATGATGGTCGTCCCCATGTGATTGATCTCATTGAACAACTTCATGATATCTTCCGAGGTATTCGGGTCCAGGTTGCCTGTCGGTTCGTCCGCGATGAGAAGGATCGGCTGGTTCACCAGAGCACGGGCAATCGCCACACGCTGCTGTTCGCCGCCCGAGAGCTTGGAAGGGAGCTCTTTCTCCTTTCCGCGCAGTCCGACCAGATCCAGCACACGCTGTACCTTCGGCTTGATCTCACGGCTCTTTGCCCCCGTAACACGAAGAACAAAGGCAATGTTTTCGTATACGGTCTTCTCGGAGAGCAGTCTGAAATCCTGAAAGACAATCCCGAGCGTGCGCCGATAGTATGGAATCTTGCTGGATTTCAGCTTGTTGATGGTAAGACCATTGACAATGACGGTGCCCTCTTCCGGCACCAGCTCATGGGTCAAAATTTTAACAAATGTCGATTTACCGGCGCCGGAAGGCCCCACGATAAAAACGAACTCTCCTTTGTCGATATGAATATTAATGTTACTGAGCGCGGTGTGTTTTGCATCGTACTGCAGGGACACCTGATCAAACGTAATCATTAAATCCTCACTTCCTGGCGATCAATGTTTCTGCTTCTTCCGCAATATGTTCCGCGGTAAGACCATATTTTTCGAGCAGATCATCAGCCGTGCCGGATTCACCGAAGGTGTCTTTCGTTCCGATCATAGCCATCGGCACCGGTTTATGAAGACAAAGCACTTCTGCCACAGCGCCGCCGAGCCCGCCTTTGACCGTATGTTCTTCACAGGTCAGGATCGCTCCTGTCTCTTCTGCTGCTTTCAGGATGGCTTTCTCATCGATCGGTTTGATGGAGCTCATGTTGATCACACGCGCAGAAATTCCCTTTTCTTTCAAAAGTTCTGCCGCTTTCACCGCTTTAGCAACCATGATGCCGCAGGCGATGATGGTCACATCATTGCCGGAAACCGCTTCATAAGAAACGCCCGGGGTGAAGGTATAATCCTCTGGGCAGATATCATCGCATTTCGCACGGCCCATACGGATATACACCGGGCCATAGTAGTCAGCGGCCCACTTGATCACCGCTTTCGTCTCAGCAGCATCGGCGGGAACGACGACCGTCATATTCGGCAGCGCACGCATCAGCGTGATATCTTCGAGCATCTGGTGGGTCGCGCCATCTTCACCGACCGTCAGGCCTGAATGAGTGACAGCTACTTTGACATTCAGTTTCGGGTAGCAGATGGAGTTTCTGATCTGTTCATACGCTCTGCCCGCACCGAAAACAGCAAATGTCGAAGCAAATGGGATCTTACCGGCTGCAGCAAGACCTGCTGCCACGCCCATCATATTTCCTTCAGCAATGCCGGTATCGAAGAAACGATCCGGATATGCTTTGGCAAAAACCTGTGTCTTGGTGGATGCAGAGAGGTCAGCATCCAAAACTACGATATCAGGATTTACAGCACCGAGTTCTTTCAGTGCTTCACCGTATGCGTCACGAGTTGCCTTACCCATCATTCTGCCTCCACTGCTTTAATAAATCTTTCACATTCTTCTTTGCTCGGTGCCTTGCCATGCCAGCCGACCTGGTTTTCGATTTCCGGTACGCCTTTGCCCTTGACCGTCTTCATGACGATCATGGTCGGTTTGCCGGAAATGGTCTTAGCCTCTTCAATGGCTTCATGGAGTTTTTCCATATCATGCCCATCGGTTTCAATGACATGCCAGCCAAAAGCCTGGAATTTTTCTCCGATAGGAAGTGAGGACATAACCTCTGTGATCGGTCCATCGATCTGCAGCCCGTTGTTATCTACGAAAGCCGTCAGGTGGTCGAGCTTGTAATGCGCCGCATACATGGCTGCCTCCCAGACCTGTCCTTCTTCAAGTTCGCCATCCCCCAGGATCGCATACACTCTCCAGTCAGCCTTGTCCATCTTGGAAGCAAGCGCCATACCGCAGGCAGCACTGATGCCCTGCCCCAGAGAACCTGTCGTCATGTCGACACCCGGTGTATGTTTCATGTCCGGATGCCCCTGCAGCATATGACCTGCCTGACGAAGTGTAACCAGCTCTTCTTTGGGGAAATATCCTTTTTCTGCCAGTACGGCATAGAGGGCCGGTGCTGCATGGCCTTTGGAGAGGACCAGACGGTCACGGTCCGCCTTCTTCGGATCTTTGGGATCCACCTTCATTTCATGGAAAAACAGTAAGGTCAGGATGTCCGCGGCGGAAAGAGAACCACCCGTATGGCCGGAGTTGGCTTTGGTGATCATTTTCAAAATGTCGATGCGTACATCTTTTGCCTTGCTTTTGAGAGCAGTAAGCTCTTCTGCTGTCAGCTGACTCATTTGTTTTCCTCCTTGTGATTCACTAAAGATTTCAATATTTTTACATTCTCACAAGCCTGTTTTCTCAACTCGTCGACCTGCTTCCATTCTTCTGGCGAAGCCGGCGCATCCAGGAAACGGCAAGTATCCTTGTACAATGTTTCTGCATCCATATGATGAATCGAGCAGGATGCTTTTCTATGAATCAGTGCTAAGAAATTATCGATTTTCGGATCATAAGAGATACCCAGAAAAGGGACATGCATCAAAGCAGAGAAGATCATGGCATGCAGCCGCATACCCACGACGACATCCATATTTCCCATGAGTGAAATGAGTTCTTCGATGCTGTAGGCTTCCTTAAGCACATGGACCCTCTCGCTCTCTTCGATCTCTGCTTCCGCTGCGCGCTTGTCTTCCGGAAACTGCATCGGAAGCAGGACGACCGAGCAGTCCTTCTCTCGGGTGAGCCGCTCGATATAAGCACGAAGCGGCTTCATCCAGCGAGAAGTATCCGCCCAGCTGCGGATAGCGATACCGACCCGTTTCTTTGCGGGATCCACATGATTCCTTGTGAGGATTTCCTTCCCTTTCTCCAAAGAAACAGGATCCAGAGAAAGTACGGCATCCGCCGTCGTATAGATGGTGCGATGTACCCCGAGTCTCTGAAGAAATCCCTTCGACTCACTGTCACGCACCGTGATGGCATCCACATGGTTTAATACATGCTTCAGTATAATACGGATGATGCGGTAACGCACAGGACCGATCCCCTGCGAATAGAGGAAAACCTGTTTCCGGAAAAGCACGCCAAAAATAATGATGGTGAGATAATAAATCATACTTTTCCAGCTGGTCACATCCTGCAGCAGGCTCCCGCCGCCACTGATCAGCAGATCCGTCCGAAAAAGAGACGATAGGATCGGCAGGATGCCGAAGCGGGGCACGGCCTTCACGCCGAATGTTTTTGCCGTATCCGAAGGATTCCCTGAAATCACGGTGATCGAGGGCGCGTCGAAGGTCTTCCGAAGCGCCTGCAGTATGGCAAGCAGCATCGCTTCATCCCCGGCATTATGAAAGCCATAATAACCGGAGATCACAATATTATACTTTGCCATATCGTTCTCCAAAGAACTTCGTCAGACGGACAAGGATCATGACGGCAAGAAGTGCGCCCACCATAGAGAGCGTACCAGCAGCCAGACCATCCAGTCCACGAATAAAGCTAAGAATAAACGGACTCCTCATGTGTGCGAAAGTTTCTACCATAGATCCCTGCCCGATCGTCACAGCGACGATCAGGAAATAGTGCAGGAGCTGCGGCCATTTCCGATAGAACGCAGCAAGAGAGACAAGCACAGCAGGATGCCCGAAGAGGAATTCCTTCTCTCTGGGGCGTGCATACATCACATCTTCGAGGAAACGGCGAAGTGCGATCTCAAACTGCGGGACAGGAGCCCCGTTGTTACCACTGCGCCCAATAAAGACAAAGCCGACAATGGCCAGAATGCCAAGCCCGACAAGAAGTCCCAGCCGAATCTGGATCGAGCAGAATTTCTTGACAAAGGAAACAAAATCCTTATCGGATGTCACAGTTTTTCCAAAGAATGGGAATTTCTGGATGTAGACAACGGAAATCAGAACCAGCGGCAGCACAAAAGTCGCTTTGACGCCACGGAAATATTCCATTTCCAAAAAGAAACGGATATCACTCAGAAGACCGCTGACAAAGCAGGCTCCGATCAAGGAAAGGATCCCGCAGCCCCAAAGGATCATGACTGATTCGCCAAAGAGACGTCCCCAGCCGACCTCCGAGAAAGCCGTGTCTTTCTTTTTTAAGCAATACTGAAGGAAGAGAGACACGACGACAACAGGCGTACAGACCGCCGCGCCAAGTGCGAGAAGCTGCAGAAGGATATTCACATGAAGGAGCCAGTAAAGCGCTTCTACCCCGATGAGTCCGACTGCCTCTATCGCCACTCCATACCGGGAAAGCTGCGGAATCAGCAAAAGGATGGTCAGCACGATAAGCGATATCGCGCCTGCCATTGCGACAGCGCGAAGCGGTTTCTCCGGGAAATAGGCATCCATCACAGACGCCTTTCCGACAGAAAAGCCATGATTTTCCAGACGATCCCTGACGCCGGCGATGTAGGCCGCATTCGTCTCAGAAAGCGTTTTCCCATCAAGTGCAAACTTATACGATGGGAAAAGATTCATACGGATATTCCTTTCAATATCTGAAATATAGAATCGAGCCGCTGCTTCTTTCTGATTCAGCTTGATCAGCTCATCCTTGGACATCGCATAGAGACGCACCAGCTGGTAATCCGAATGACGTGCCATATCCAGCAGCCCTGCCTGTGGTTCAAAACCAAGCTGACTCTGCGCTTCGATCATGACGATCGGGATGCGCCGCTGGTTGAGCCCCTGAGAGACTTCTTTCTGATACTCCTTGTATCCGAAAACTTCTTTTCCCTGGAAAATGACACCGCTGACTTTATCCGAAGCATCGACCGCCTGAAAAAAGGCATCTATAAAAGTTTTGGGTGCATGCGCCACATTAGCCGGACGAAGGACGACATAAAAACCATGCGATCCGGCGCGTTTGACCGTATTTGTGAAAATGCCAAGCGGCATCGTCATGAATTTATCATAGACGCCAGAGACTTCAAGACCTTCTACCCCATTTTCAGAGATCGGCTTGACCTCATCCCTGCTATAGAGCAGCGAGAGATGGTCAGCCATTTCCTTAAAATAGGAGTTTCCATCTGCCGTGTCCACCGGCTGGACATAGATCTTATCCGGCAGAATGCCTGAGATCTCCGGATGCCGCGCCTGAAATTCATAACCGCGATATACACGAATGAAATTGTGATTCACGAGCTTTTCCGGGGTTTCATCATAGACCGCAAGCGAAGTCACACCATTTTTACGATACAGCTCAAAAAGCGCATCTGTGGTGGTTCGCTCGACAGCTGCACTATCCAGGATATTGTTATAATCGTAGACCATTTCAACGGTCTGGGCAGCCGCTTCTACATGGTAACGCTGCCAGGAAATCCAGGCTCCCGCCATGGCTCCGATCAGAATCAGAACGGCCAGCAGCTTGAAGACGGTCTGTTGTAAACCTTTCATTCTATCCATCCTTTTACTTTGCTTTGGTGTTGAATTTGTTCTGTTTCAGGAAGCCTTCAATGAAAGGATTCAGATCCCCATCCATGACGCCCTGGATATTGCCCGTTTCAATGCCCGTCCGGTTATCCTTGACAAGGGTATACGGCTGGAACACATAGGAACGGATCTGGCTGCCCCATTCGATCGCCTGCTGTTCGCCTTCGATGTCTTTTGTCATCTGTTCGCGTTTCTTCAGCTCGAGTTCATACAGCTTGGCACGGAGAAGACGAAGACACTGTTCCTTATTCTGGAACTGGGAGCGTTCATTCTGGCAGGCAGCGACGATCCCCGTAGGAATATGAGTCATTCGGACAGCCGAGCTCGTCTTATTGATATGCTGTCCACCGGCACCGCTGGAACGATAATAATCTACACGGACATCTGCCATGTTCAGATCGACTTCGACATCATCACTGATTTCCGGCATGACATCCACAGCGGAGAAGGACGTATGACGACGTTTCGCCGCATCAAACGGAGAAATACGGACAAGACGGTGGACCCCTTTTTCGGATTTCAGGAATCCGTAGGCGTACTTGCCTTTGACCATGTATTCTGCACTCTTGATACCGGCTTCATCGCCCGGAAGCATATTCAGCTCCTCGATAGCAAAGCCTTCCGCTTCTGCCCATTTGATATACATACGGATCAGCATCTCGGTCCAGTCCTGGGCTTCGGTGCCGCCTGCCCCGGCATGGAACGTAATGATGGCATTATTCGCATCGTAGGGTTCACTCAAAAGAAGCTCGATTTCCTTTTTATCAAGGATCTCTTTCAGCTCATCCAGCTCTGCCTTGATTTCCGGCTCCATCCCCTGATCATCTTCCTCGATGGCAAGATCCAGAAGATCCTTCAGGCTTTCCGCTCTGTCAAAGAGGCGGGTATACGTATCATAGGCATCCTTGGCTTCTGTCGCTGCCTGCGAAATCTCGCGGGCTTTATCAGCATCATCCCAGAATGTCGGATCACTCATCTGAATATCGTAACTTGCGATTCTTTCTTTCAGCTGAGGTAAGTCAAAGTGAATCCCTTATTTCTTTTTCATGATTCAGCAGGTCTGTTAAGGTTTTTTTCAAATCTTCCAACATCTGATAGTCATCTCGCTTTCTGTTTTTTGATTATTTTTTAATACTATAAAATAAAACAGCAAATCATCAGGCTGCCATGTGGCAGACTGATGAATGAATGCTGATATAAATAATAGGTTCAAGGTTAGCCCATGGGGCGTGCCATTCCATCGATAGCGAATGAAAGCCTCGCTTCAATGAGAAATTAGAAATGAGAAATGCGAAATGGTGGTGCGGCGCATAAAAATATGGAAGCGCCGCGAAGTATATATGAGGCGATGGCATGAGCTGGCATGCCAGTCACTTGTCACCAGTCACTTGAGACTCCTAATCCCAAGCCACCCATCCCTAGTCCCTGTTTTCCATCCTTTATTTCTTCTCTTCTGCGGCTTCGGTTTCCGCATCCCCGTTGTCATCGACATAGTGCTCTTCAGCATCTTTCAAGTGATCTTCAGCTGCCGGAGCTTCCGGTTTTTCAAGGTGTGCCCCTTCTTCCGGGTCTGTCGCAAAACGGATCTGGATGTGATAGAGGTAAAGGATGATGGTTTCCATCATGGCTTGCTGCATTTCTTCGAAAATATCGAATGCTTCAACCTTGTATTCTACGATCGGATTTCTCTGACCATAGGAGCGCAGGCTGATGCCTTCCTTCAGCATATCCATGTCATCCAAATGTTCCATCCACTTGGAGTCGACAACTTTCAGCATGACCGCTTTTTCAAGTTCACGCATCATAGGCGAACCAATGGATTCTTCTCTGGCATTGTATGTCTCATGAGCCATCGTTTTCAGCTTGTCTTCGACTTCTTCACGGCTCATGTCTTCGATTTCTTCGAGCTTCAGATCGCCCGGAGCGAGGAAATATTTTTCCGCATACTTCAGAAGACCGGCGAAATCCCATTCTTCCGGATACAGTTTCGGATCCGCATAGGTTTCCATCCCCTTCTCTATGATGTGATCTACCATAGAAAGGATCTGGTCCTTCATGTCTTCACCTTCGAGGATCTTCCTGCGCTGGTCATAGACGACCTTACGCTGCTGATTCATGACATCATCATATTCTAGGACGTACTTACGAATATCAAAGTTGCGGGCTTCGACACGTTTCTGTGCTTTCTGAATGGCATTCGAAACCATGCGGCTGTTGATCGGTTCATCTTCTTCGAGCCCCATTTTTTCCATGAAACTCTTGATGTTATCCCCGCCAAAGATACGGAGCAGGTCATCTTCCAAAGACAGGAAGAACTGGCTGGAGCCCGGATCCCCCTGACGGCCGGCACGTCCACGGAGCTGATTATCGATACGGCGGCTTTCATGTCGTTCCGTACCGATGATAGCAAGACCGCCAAGCTCGGCGACGCCTTCGCCTAAGGAAATATCGGTGCCTCGTCCGGCCATGTTCGTCGCGATCGTGACCGCGCCCTTCTGACCGGCCAGCGCTACAATGGCTGCTTCTCGTTCATGGTACTTCGCATTCAGGACAGAGTGCGGAATATTCGCCTGATCCAGCATATGCGAGAGTTCTTCTGACTGCTCGATGGATGTCGTGCCGATCAGCATAGGCTGCCCTGTCGCATGACGGCGCTCTACTTCTCTGACGACCGCTTTATACTTGCCGCGTTTGTTCTTGAAAATGACATCCGGCAGATCCTTACGCTGGATCGGTTTGTTCGTCGGTACCTGAAGGACTGGCAACCCATAAATTTTAATAAATTCCTGCTCTTCCGTCTTCGCCGTACCGGTCATGCCGGCCAGCTTGTCATACATGCGGAAGTAGTTCTGGAAAGTGATCGTCGCAAGCGTCTGGCTTTCACGCTGTACTTCAAGTCCTTCCTTGGCTTCGATCGCCTGATGCAGACCATCAGAGTAGCGGCGGCCATACATGAGGCGGCCGGTGAATTCATCTACGATGACGACTTCCCCGTCTTTGACCACGTAGTCCTTATCGCGGGTCATCATAGTCTGTGCGCGGAGCGCCTGGGTGAAGAGATGATTCAGCTCCAGATTCTCTGCATCATAGAGGTTTTCTACATGCAGCAGCTTTTCCATCTTTGCCACACCGGCTTCTGTCGGTGCTACCGTCTTCTGCTTCTCATCGATGGTGTAGTCTTCCTCTTTTTTCAGCTGCGGGACGAGTTTGGCGACGGTGTAGTAGGCATCGGTCGATTTCTGCCCCGGGCCGGAAATGATCAGCGGCGTGCGGGCTTCATCGATCAGGATGGAGTCTACTTCATCGATCAAGCAGTAGTGGAGCGGACGCTGTACCATCTGATCGAGGGAAGTGACCATGTTATCACGCAGGTAATCAAAACCGAATTCATTATTTGTTCCGTAGGTGATATCCGAATTGTACGCGATTTTTCTCTGGTTGAAATCCAGGTCATGGATGATGAGACCGACGGAGAGCCCCAGGAATTTGTATACCTGCCCCATCCATTCGCTGTCTCGTTTCGCCAGATAATCATTGACGGTGATGACATGGACGCCCTTTCCTTCCAGCGCATTCAGATAGACTGGCGCCGTAGCGACCAGTGTCTTGCCTTCACCGGTACACATCTCAGCGATGTTTCCACGATGCAGAATAATACCACCGATCAGCTGGGTATCGAAGTGCCGCATCCCCAGCACGCGGCGGGAGGCTTCACGAATGACAGCAAAAGCCTCCGGCAGGATATCATCGAGCGTCTCCCCCTTAGCAAGACGCGCTTTGAATTCATTGGTTTTGTTCGCCAGAGAAGAATCACTCAGCTTCTTCAGGCCATCTTCCAAAGGATTAATCTTTTGCTCTACAATTTTGCGGATCTTTTTGATTTCTTTCTCATTGGATCCATTGAAGAGTCTGTCAAAAAACTTATCAAACATGGACACAGCTCCTTTTATAGTACAAGCGTTGTAAAAGCGATGGTCAAAGAAAACCGGAAGGAGGTCACTGATACAAACATGACCATAGAAACTCGAGGAGATTCACTTCTTTTTACACCATCAGCATTCTATACTTACATGCTATTTTATTTTAACAAACTCGTAGGCTATAGTCAAAAAAAGGAGCGGAAATTCCGCTCCTTTTTTATAAAAAATCAGCTTTTCTTATTTTTCAGCATCGATCAGGCCATATTTGCCATCATCTCTGCGATATACCACAGCCATAGCTTCCGTATCCGAATTGAAGAACATGAAGAAGCTGTGTCCCAGAAGATTCATCTGCAGGATGGCTTCTTCCGGTGACATCGGGCTGATATTGAAATGTTTCGTCTTTACGATTTCAAAATCAGCATCCGACTGTGCAGCAATAGGTTCTTTTTCCAGAACAAACTGACGGGACAGTGTATTCTTTTCTTTGAATTTCTTTGCCAGGCGAGTCTTATATTTATGAATCTGACGTTCCACCTTGTCGAAAACAAGATCGATAGATTTGTACATATCATCAGATTTTTCGACACCGCGAAGAATGACGCCGTCTACGAAAACTGTAGTTTCACAAGTTTTGGTCATATTGGAAATACGGAGTAATACATTAATCTTTATCGGTTTGTCGAAGTACCTCTGGATTTTACCTGTATGCTTTTCTACATAGGAATGCAGAGCATCGGTCATTTCAAGATTCTTGCCTCTAACTGTTAATTCCATAATGAAATCCTCCTTTCGTGAATAAGCTCTTGCTTATCCTTCTATGTATATTATACATGATATCTCATTTTTATCAAATCAAAAAATTCTATAAGACTCGACGAAAAGTCATGGATTGACAGAATGAGGATGATACGAACGGATGAATAATGTGTATAAAAAAGGCAGCAGACCAGCACGAGGGTCCACTGCCTTTTTTCAAAACTCTATTCCTTTTCTTGCGCGGATGCCTTTCTGGAAAGCATGCTTCACAAGTGTCATTTCGGTCACGGTATCTGCGAGATCGATGAGCTGCTGCTCGGCATAACGTCCTGTCAGGATCATATTGAGGCGCTCCGGTCTTTTCTGAATGAGCTCCGCTACTTCACCTGCAGAAATCATACCAAAATGAATGGCATAATTGATCTCATCTAAGACAATCAGATCCCATGCATCACTCATGACTTCTTTTTCGACCATCTGCCATGCTTCCTTGGCCAGTGCCGTTTTCCGCCGGAATTCTTCTTCACTTTCTTTATCCTTATTATGGAAGACGAAGCCATCCCCCATCGGTCGGATCTGGATGCGGTCATTTCGCTCACCCAAAGTCTCAATGGCTTTCAGCTCGCCATACTTCCATGCGCCCTTGATGAATTGAAGGATCAGCACCTTCTGTCCATCTCCCCAGGCGCGGATCGCCGTCCCAAGGGCCGCCGTAGTTTTTCCTTTACCGGTTCCCGTATTGATCAGGACCAGTCCTTTTTGTACCGTCATAGATTCGCCCTCATAAAAAGCATACATGATGCATCAGCTTCTGCGGTTTCACCGAAAAGTCCCCTGCCTCATCGTAAAGTGCGTACTTCTCGATAAATTCATCCTATTTGTGGCTCTTCTTAAAGGCCTCGCACGATGCGATCCATTTTTCTGCAGCCGTTGGATTTCCATCAAAGGAGAGGTGCAGATAGCTTGCCAGTACATTGTCCTTGGCATAGCCCTCGATGTGCCCTGCTTTCTGTCGTGTCCCCTGAAGAGTATATGCCCATGGGAAATCTTCTCCGCAGGAAAGGGTGGAGAAATGAAACTCATGCCCTTTCAGGAGATCCCCTTGATCTGCGATGACGCTCTTTCGAAGAGCCTTGCCGGTCACATAGCCCACGCGCTGGAGTTTCTTCTGCATCTCGCAAACTCCGGGGACAAGCCCGACCATTTCATAGGAGTCTCCGTCAAAGCCCTGGATCTTCTCACAAAGATACATCAGCCCGCCGCATTCCGCATAGATCGGCATGCCGCATGCAGCTGCCTCCCGAATAGATGCTTTCATCGCCGTATTTCCGACCAACTCATGAAGAAACATCTCTGGAAAACCACCGCCGAAGATCAGACCATCGACATCAGGGATCCTGGAATCTCGAAGCGGACTGAAGTCAACAAGCTCAGCGCCTTGCCGTTCGAGGGCATCGAGACTGGCCGGATAATAGAAGGAGAAGGCTTCATCACGCGCCACACCGATGCGGATATTTTTGGCTTTATGGTTTGTTTGGCTTTCCTCAACTTCCAGCAGCGGGGCATGCCTTGCCACATCCAGAATCGCTTCTGTGTCGACCCACTTTCCGGCAGCTTCCCCCATGTGTTCGATGAGTGCCTGTGTTTCGATTTCCGTCACAGGAGTGAGTCCCAAATGACGCTCCGGTGTCTGCAATGCATCGTCCCGGTGGAAAGCCCCGAGCACAGGCATGTGGATCTTCTCCATGACCTCACGCACCATCGCTTCATGTCGGTCTGTGCCCAGACGATTCAGGATGACCCCTGCGATATGGACATCCGGATCGTATTCCCTAAAGCCGAGCGCCGTCGCAACGATGCTGTAACCGACCGATTTACAGTCGAGTACCAGCACCACAGGCGCCTTGAGTTTCTTCGCGATATCCGCAGTCGAGCTGATGCCGTTCGCGCCGCCGTCATAGAGCCCCATGACACCTTCGACAATGGAAATATCCGCCCCTTTCGACAGCGAGGCAAATGTCGGTACCAATCGGTCCGGCGGTGTCATCCAGGTATCCAAATTATAGGAATTTCGCCCGGCCGCCTTTCCATGAAATCCGGGATCAATATAGTCCGGACCTACTTTGAAAGGCTGTACAGCATATCCCTTGGAATGAAAATAAGCTAAGAGTCCGGTCACGATGGTCGTCTTTCCGACACCGCTGTTCGTACCGGCGATCACAATCCTTGGACGAGCGATAGATTCCATATTTATTTATCCTTTTTGGCAATGATGGTAGACAGATAATTGGGCTTATAATCTGCCGGAAGTCCGCCGATATCACGAATGACGATCTCATCAGGAAGTCCTGCGCGCGATACCATGACAGAACGCTCAAGCATGTGATGCTTTCTAAGCTCTTCCTGCACGAAAGCAAAGCTCTTGTATACTTTCATGATCACCGCATTATCGCAGGCAGCCAGTGCCTGATCAAATTTCTTCGGGTCGCAGGTCGCCGGAATGATGAGAACATTTTCCTCCCATTCTGTCACAGGCAGCCCGATATAAGATGCAATGCCGAGAAAAGCAGGGATCCCCGGAATCGTCTCGACTTCATATTCTTCAGAATCTTTGAACTCATTGAAAATATACATATATGTGCTGTAGAGCATCGGATCACCCAGAGTCAGGAAAACCAGATTCTTCCCTTCGTCCAATTTTTCCTGAATCAGCTTGCGGTTGATTTCCCACTGCTTATTCACAGCCTCCATGTCAGTATTCATCTGGAAGACCATCGGGAAAATTTCAACGGTATCCGGGATATAGGGCTTTGCGATATTAAAAGCAACAGACCCTTCCTTTTTCTCCGTCTTTGGTGTGATGATCATATCTGCCTGCTCGATAGCTTCGACCGCCTTGACAGTCAGAAGTTTTGAATCTCCCGGACCTACACCGATGCCATATAATTTACCTTTTTTCATCATAAACCTCCTCAAAATGATTATGAAACAGTTATAGGGAAAGGGTTCCCCTTAAAAATTGCTGTTATGCACCGTTTTATTGTACCATATTTTGTTAGAAATTGATATGAAAGCGCACAGAGGCTCGCGAATTGTCAAGTTCTGCAGAATATAGAAACTTCATGACTGCCCGATTCCGCTTGTGTATCGTCATGATATCGCAGAAATCTCCATTTATAAAAAGTGATATAAATGAAAAAACAAGTATTATATATTATGTTATTTATGAAGAAAAACTATTGTATATGGCATTCGAAACTGTTACCATGAAGAAAACATGAAATTCGTCAAAGCGCGGCACTTCATAGCCGCACGCAAAGGAGCTTTCTATGACAGCTTTTCTTATCAACTGGTACCCGCTGCTGTGCCTTCTTTTTATTGCCATCGGCTACGGGATTTCTTTTTGGAAAAAGAAATCCCCCTTCGCCGCCATTCTTCTGCTATACGTGATTCTCTTTTTCAGCCTTTATGCCTTTCTGCAGGTTCTTCACGCAGACAGCGTCGCGCCCTTCTGCTTTACCGGTGTCATGCTCATCGATCTGCTCTTCTGGAATGAAAAAAGATGATACAGGCATGTGAACAGAAAATGCGCCTATGAGCATGCTCTCTCTTGACCCTTTATCCCATATGTTATACTAGTAAGGTATTTTAAAATCAAAAGAATAAGGAGGCCTTTATGAATATTCTTGTCACCGGTGGTGCCGGCTATATCGGTTCTCACACGGTCCGCGCACTGGCAGCTGCCGAAGGACTGACGCCAGTGGTTTTCGATAATCTCTCCACAGGGCATGCAGAGTCCGTGCCTGAAGGTGTGACACTCGTCAAAGGTGACATTCACGGCATTGATTTCGTCGCTAAAACCCTCGAAACATATAAAATCGACGGTGTCATCCATTTCGCAGCCTATTCACTTGTCGGAGAATCCATGGTGGATCCTGCCATGTATTATACAAATAACGTCGAAGGGACGCTCCACCTGCTTCTTGGCATGCAGAAAGCAGGCGTCTCCAAGATCGTATTCTCTTCCACGGCCGCGGTATACGGCGAACCCGAAAAAACGCCGATTGAAGAAGATTTCCCACATAATCCGACCAATGTCTATGGACGCACAAAGCTCGTCATAGAGCATATGATGCGCGATTTTACGAATGCCTACGGTCTCTCTTATGTGGCTCTGCGCTACTTCAATGCTGCCGGTGCTGCGCTGGACGGCACGATCGGGGAGGATCACAATCCGGAGTCTCACCTGATCCCTCTCATTCTGAAAACCGCACAGGGGGTGCGCGACCACATCGCAATCTACGGCACGGACTACCCGACGCCAGACGGAACTTGCATTCGTGACTATATCCATGTCGTGGATCTTGCGGATGCACACATACTTGCCATGCAGTACCTCTTACGGGGCGGCGAAAGCACCTATTTCAATCTTGGCAGTGAAAACGGCTTCTCTGTCCGCGATATCATCGACACTGCCAAAGAAGTGACAGGCATCGATTTCAAAGTGACAGAAGAAGCGCGCCGCAGCGGCGATCCCGCTGTACTTATCGCCTCTTCCAGAAAGTGTAAAGCTGTCCTCGGCTGGCATCCCTCCCATTCTGATACAAGGGAAATCATTGCTTCTGCCTGGAAATGGCATAAATCGCATCCCTATGGATATAAAAAGTAGGAAATGATCCCCTTTTTATTCTTCTACGCACCTCAACTATAAAATTCATAAGAAGGAGAGTTATCATGCAGAAAATCAGAAAAGCCGTCATTCCGGCCGCCGGCTTTGGCACCCGTTTCCTGCCGGAAACAAAAGCCATGCCGAAGGAAATGCTGCCTATCGTCGACAAACCGACCATCCAGTATATCGTCGAAGAGATCAAAGCAAGCGGCATTGAGCAGATCCTGATCATTTCCGGTCACGCCAAGAGGGCTATCGAAGACCACTTCGACTCCTCCCCTGAACTCGAAGAGCATCTTTATGAATCCGGCAAAATGGATCTTCTGAAAGAAGTCCGCAAGGTCGCTTCTGTCAAGATCCACTACACCCGTCAGCCATATATGAGAGGCCTCGGCGACGCCATACTCTGCGCGAAGGATTTCATCGATGATGAACCATTCGGCGTCATTCTTGGCGATGATGTCGTGTACAATGGCAATGACACTCCGGCGCTGAAACAGCTGATGGACCAGTACCAAAAGACCGGCGCCACCATCATCGGCTGCCAGATCGTCCCCAAAAGCGCGGTTTCCTCTTACGGCATCGTAAACGGCGTCCCAACGGAAGATCCGAATCTGGTTCACGTCAAGGATATGATCGAGAAGCCGTCGATAGAGGAAGCGCCGAGTCAGTTTGCAGCCCTTGGCCGTTACGTCATCACACCGGATATTTTTGCCATTCTGGAGCAGACGAAGCCCGGAAAGGGCGGAGAGATCCAGCTCACCGACGCCCTCCGCGTCATGGCACATGATGGTCATGTCTATGCCTACAATTTCACCGGTAAGCGTTATGATACGGGAAATAAGCTCGGTTACCTCAAGGCGACTGTTGAATTCGCTCTTCGCAGGGAAGACCTCGGAGAAGATTTCAAGAACTATTTAAAAACACTGGTCGCAAACATGGACTAGGAACGCATCGATTCGATCGTTGTCTCCCTCCTTTTCTCTCCATACACCCCAAAAGGAGCTGTGAAGAAATGAATCCTCATTTCTCAACAGCTCCTTTTGGGGTGGGAAACAGGAGTCACCGGGGATCGAGGATACATCCTCTTTGATTTGGTCCCATGCTTTCAGCGAAAGTGCCCCAGCGGAGGGGAGAAAGGACGGCGCTTCAGGCAGAACGCCCTCACGCAGTGGGTGGGAAAATCCGTGATATCATGGATGTGAGAGAGACGCTGATTTCTAAAAAATAAACAATCGCGCCCATAATCCTTATTTTGCGCCATTGACATGGCTTGCCAACGATTCGATGGCATTGCCGCCCATGGATTAGAAATAGTATATAAACATTCTTGCAGAATCTGTCTCTGCGATGGAATCCGTGTTTCCCAAATCCGCATTTCTAAAAAAGAGGGTCACTTTTCCCCTGCCTTCTCGATGCTATGTATAGAAGCAGGAGAGAGCTTCCCGGAGATATCTACTGGCCGGATTTCCTTCATCCTAGGCAGAGGGAAGAAAGGACAGCGGATATCATGCGGCTCTCGAACGCTTCTCCCTTCGACGGTTCTGCCCGGGAGGAATCGGGGAAGGTGTGGAAGACCAGTAAGACCATAAAAGGACAGGATGAAAATCCGAAGCCGAATAAAGTGGATCGCATTGACGACAAGATCAGGCTCGCCTCTAAGTGAGTAGAAGTCCTGGCTACGGCCAGGCCGCCCTCGAAAGCTCTACGTCTCCCAGCCTGGCGCCCGATTCATTGGATCAGACCATTCGATAGGATAAGCCTCCTGTCTTTTTTGCGTGGGGGAAATATGTCTCGAAAAGCGTGTTTTTGAAAACTTGTCCAGTCCTTTTTATGATTTCATCCATACATCTGTCAAACGTGAAAACCGGATCTGTGATATCCAGACACTCAGAAAAAAATGCTGGTAAAATTCCCTGCTTGGGATTATCATAATACACAGCTAGTTTTTTCATTACACTTAAACTCTAACACAAAAAGGACTTTCGATTCGCAAAAATCGAAAGTCCTTTTTTGTGTTCATGGAGCTATTATTTCACAGCCCCTTTTTTGATGCTTCATCAAAGAAAAGACGCCTATCATTGGATATAGCACATGCCACGTCTTCTCTTCATTTACATACAGCGCCAAATATGGAGAAGCTGGTCTTCTGTCATTTTATCGACCTGGAAATAGGATGCTCCCATAGCTTTTGCGATCTTTTTCGCAAGACCGAGACGGATAAAGCCAGCTTCCGTATCGATGACGGCCACAGGAAGATGGCGGCGTCCTATGCGTTTCGCTTCATCCATGGCATCGGTCACGGGATCGGTCCCTTCATTGAGCGGGCTGGTCGCACGACCATCGGTGATGAGAATGACGACGGGATCCTGCGCCGGATCCTGTCGATAGAGCATATCGAGTACATCCTCCGCTTTGAGAAGACCTTTGGCAAGCGGCGTCTTACCGCCGGTCGGCATAGAGGCAAGTTTCTTCTGTGCGAAATCCACGCTTCTTGTGACAGGGAGAAGGACCTCAGCCTGTTTCTTACGGAAGGCGATCATGCCGACGCGATCACGTTTCTGATACGCATCGAGAAGGATCTTGAAGATGACACCTTTGACAGTTTTCATACGTTCCCGCGCACCCATGGAACCAGAGGCATCGACAACGAAAAGGAAAATATTCCCCGTACGTTTTTCACGCACTTTGCTGCGAAGGTCATCTTTTCTGATGACGACAGCACATCCATTCGACGGACGGGCCTTCTGATACGGGGCCGCCGCACGCAGCGTGGCATCGAAAGCAATGTCGCTTGTCTTTGCTTTTGGGATTTCCGCACGTACATAACGCCCCTGCATCAGGTCAGTCATGGTAAGACTTCGCTTACCGCTCCCTTTCTTTGGCTTTCTGTCCTTGGCAGGCTCGATCCACATCGGAGGCAGATTGACATGGAGATTTGCCGCATCGACACGTTCACGGGAAGCCCCCTTCGGATTCGACATCTGAGCATTGGTATCATTTTGATCCTCATTGCCCTTGCTGTCTTCCGTATCCGTCTGCTCAGGCTGCGGCTGCTCCGGTCTTGTAAAATCTTGTTCACTTTGTGAAGTGTCCTGTGGCTGATGCTTCGGCGATTCCTCGTTATCCGGCGGCTGAGGCGGCGGGTTTTCTGTATCCTCTCGCCTGCTTTCCTCTTCTTCCGCTTTTCTCATGCGGTGAGGCAGTATAAATACAGCCGCCTTTTCAAGATCTTTCGGAAGGACATATTTTCTGCCAGCCAATGCCGCTTCGGCTCTGGCAGCTTCGATGAGATAAATATCAGCACGATGACCCGCTACATGCGCCTTCAGTGTATAGACGGCAGCCAGCTGGATCATGGCCGGGGACACTTCGACCTCTTTAAGTCTCTCTCTGGCTTTTGCGATCTGATCTTTCAGCGCTTCTGTTTCCTGCTCCCATTTCTTACGGAAGGCAAGTCCATCTTTTTCGAAATCCAGTACACGTCGAATGATTTCGATCCTGGTCTTATCATCTGTCGCAGGCTCTACCTGCGCAAAGAGCCCGAAACGGTCGAGCGAAGAGGAAGAGAGCGTACCACTTTCTGGATTCAGGACAGAAAGTACCGTAAATCGGGACTCTCTCTGCTCGGAGAGACCGTCACGCTCAAGTCGGTAGCCGCCTGCCTCGCGAATATTCAGAATGGCAGAAAGCAGGTCGTCGCGCAGCAGATTCGCATCATCAATGTAGAGCAGTCCGTCATTGGCTTCATCGATAAGACCAGGCAGGAGCTTTTTGTGTCCGCTCCGAATGGCCTCTTCGGCATCGATAGCCCCGAAGAGCCGGTCTTCTGTGATGCTGATCGGCACCTCTACCCACGGGGCGTCCAGAAGCTCTCTGGCGCTTCGGACGAGTGTGGATTTCCCTGTTCCCTTTTCGCCAGACAGGAGAAGTCCTCCGGCATGCGGGTTTATCAGGGTGAGGAGGATCGCTTCCTTCGCATTTTCTGCACCACAGATGGCAGCGAAAGGAAATCCGTTACGCTTCATTGTCGATGACCTTATCCACTTCGGACCAGTCCAGAGTCTGTTCTTCGAAAGGACGGCGTCTCATACGGTGCGGGAGTGCCAGACGGGAAGCCTCACGAATGTCTTCCTTCGTGACCTCGGTGTGCCCTTCTACTGCCGCGATGGTTTCTGCCGTCTTGATCAGCGTAATGTCTGCACGATGGCCATCGACACCGAGCGTGATAGAGATCTTGGCAGCCAGTAGCAGAATGTCATTCGAGACCGTGACCTGCGGGAGCAGCTTCATCGCACGCTCGATGCGGCGGACTTCTTTCTCCTGCTCATCCTTCCATGCATCGAGGAACGGCTGCGGATCCGCTTCATAAGCCAGACGACGTTTGATGATTTCTGCTCTCTTTTCCGGATCCTGTTCGCCAACGACCTTGACAGAAAGAGCGAAACGGTCAAGAAGCTGCGGACGGATGTCCCCTTCTTCCGGATTCATCGTGCCGACCAGGGAGAAGCGTGCCGGATGAGAGTAGGAAATTCCTTCACGCTCTACGGTATTGATCCCCATAGCGGCCGAGTCAAGAAGTACATCGACAACATGGTCATCCAGCAGATTGATCTCATCGACATAGAGAATGTTGCGGTTCGCATCTGCGAGAATGCCTGTTTCAAAGGAACGCTTGCCTTCACGGATAGCGGCTTCGATATCCAGTGTCCCGACGACACGGTCTTCCGTCGCACTGACTGGAAGCTCGACCACTTTCATCGGCAGCATTTCTACTTCCGGTTCTGCATGGTCGTATTTTTCATGGCATTCATCACACCAGTTTGCCTTGTCATCCGGATCATCATGGAAACGGCATCCCTTGATGCAGCGGCGCGGCGGAAGAAGGTCAGCAAGAGCGCGCACAGCGGTCGACTTTGCCGTCCCTTTCTCGCCCTGAATCAGTACACCGCCCAGTTTTGGATTGACGACATTCAGCACAAGTGCTCTTTTCATCGTATCCTGCCCGATGATGGCTGTGAATGGAAATGTCCCCTGTCTTTTCATTGATATATCCTCCTTGAAATCAATCGGTTCTATCGATATGAAAAATAAAAATGTAATCAGTTGTAAGTAAACACGGATGCTTTGCTCGAATCAGCGTTTCCTCACATATCTTTTTATAAAAAACTGTTTCATCGCACATTCTGCTTCAGACTTTTTCACCTGACCGTCTGCGCGAAGCCAGCGGGAGAAGCAGCCACCGCCGCATAGAGGGAAGTAGGAGCAGTCGCGGCACTCCGCCATGGACTGCTCGACAAAAGCGGCGACGGCTTTCACTCTTTCAGGATCACGCCCTTCGTGGACATTGCCCAGAAGATAGCGCTCTCTTCCCATCAGCGAGGAGCAGGCATAGATATTTCCATGCACATCGACGAAAGCCGCTTCACCGTGCATGGCATAGCACTGAGGGAAATCGTAATCTTTGGTTTTTTCGAGACGAGCAGCTCGATCCTCCTGCGTGAAGTGGATATGCCGTCCCGTCATCTGTTCCAAAAGGTCCATGCGCGCCGCCGTCTTTTCGAGCGCTTTTGTCATCGCCTCTGCGGAAGGCGCATGAAGAGCAGCCCCGCGCCCCTGCTCACGCAAGATGTCGAAGCCGACCTGGTGAACATTTCCATAGAAATGCGCCATGTCGGCAATACCGGGGAGATCATCTGTCATATCCTCTGTCACGACGCAGGTGATGCCCGTCCCGATGCCGGCAGACGCCAGATTCTTAAAGCCTTCTGACGCAGCCTGAAAGGACGAGCCGCCGTCTTTTCTCCGGCGCGTGCGGTCCATGAGATCCTTGCGTCCGTCGCAGGAAATACCGATCCCCACTCCATGCCGGTAGAGCCATGTACCTATATCCTTGGTGAGGAGTGAACCATTCGTCTGTATCTGCATCTGCGCATCATAGTGATTTCTCTCGGCGATTTCTACCAGTTTCCGAATGAGAGGAAATCGAAGCAGCGGCTCCCCGCCGGAAAACTGCAGGAGAAAACGATTCCCGCCTCTTCCGGCAAGATGCAGTGCCGCAATGGCCGTCTCCTCCTTCATATCCACCTGATCCGCATCTGCCGCATAACAATACCGGCAGGCAAAGTTGCATCGACCCGTCAGCGTGAGGACGAGCATACGGATCGGCGCAAGGTCAGTCGTCATCATCTTCGAGTTCCCCTTCGACAGAGAGGTAAAGCTCCTGCAGCTCCTCTTTCATCTCATCGCTCGCATGCCACATGTCACGCTGGTTCGCCTCAAGAAGCGTCTCTGCCATGCTCTGGAGCGCCCATGGATTGACCTTCTTCATCCATTTTTGCATCGCCGGATCCAAAGCATATTTCTGGGCATACTGTTCATACATCCAGTCATCCATGACACCGCTTGTCGCATCCCACTGGAAGGAAATCGAAAGACGGTTTGCAAGATCGGTCGCCCCTTTGTAGCCGTGTTTCATGAGCCCTTCGATGTACTTTGGATTCATAGATTCTGCGCGGAAAACGCGCTTCATCTCTTCCTGTACCGTCTTTACACCGACAGAAGACCGATTCGTACTGTCACCCACATAGGAAACAGGCGCTTTCCCGCCGAGGCTCTTGACTGCCGCGATCATCCCGCCATGGAATGCATTGTAATCATCAGACGAGAGGATATTGCTCTCATGGTTTTCCTCATTCTTGACCGTAAGGTCGAGAGAAGCGAGGCGCTTCTGGAACAGCTCTGGATGGAAGACGCCGCGTTTGCCGCCGCCGAAGACGTGCCCGCCCCAGCGGACATACACATTCGCCAGATCCTCTTCCGTCTGCCAGTTCTTCGCATCAAGCACCGTATTGACACCTGCACCGTAGGTCCCTGGCGCGTCGCCAAAGATGCGGAAAGCTGCATTTCTCCATGCCTCATCTCCATCGACACCGGCATCCTCCATGGATCTGGCATCTTCTCTCACATGCTTACGGATGAAATTATCCTCTTCGGATTCATCCAGCGCGGCCACAAGAAGTACCGCCTGATCCATCAGTTCAGCGAGCTGCGGAAGGGTATCGCGAAAAAGGCCGGAGATACGTCCCATCACGTCGATGCGCGGCCGTTTGAGTTCGGTAAGGGGTATCGCCTCGAGCCCTGTCACGCGCAGACTTCCCTTCTGCCAGACAGGACGGACCCCCAGAAGGTAAAGAAATTCGGCGATGTCCTGCCCCGAGGAGCGCATATTCGGCCCCGACCACAGTACCATCCCGATATTTTCCGGATACTTACCCTGGTCAGCGATGAATTTCTCTATCATGCGATCGCCCAACTTCACGCCGAGCTGCCATCCTGTCGGAGATGGCATGGTACGGGGATCCGTACCATAGAAATTGCGCCCCGATGGAAGGAGCGAAACGCCACCAGCATTCGGTGAGCCAGAAGGCCCCGGCTCCACATAGCGGCCTGCCAGTGCATCCATCGTATGCGTGAGCTCCTCCTTCGCTCCCTGAATACGCGGTACCATCTCCTCTTTCACAAACAGGAGGAGTTTCTTCAGCGTCGCCCTCCATGCATCACCGCCTTGAGCCTCCTGAAGCGCCATAGCAGAAGTGATCGCTTCTGTCGTAAAGCTGCCGGAAGCCAGCGTTTCGATGACCGTCTTCGCTTCCTTTCGGATTTTATCCATCAGCTGACCGCCGGTGATGCCTTGCGTTTCCACCATGTCTCCCGCATGCTGCTGGATATCATCTAATGTAACGCCGTATTTTTCTGCAAACAAATCATAAATAGAAGGCATATCTCCATTCGAAAGACGCAGCATCTGAAGAATGCCATCTACAAGAAGAGTGCCAGTCAGCGGCTGCCCCAGGATATGCAGTCCCACGTGGACTTCGCTGTCCTTCAGCTCTTCGATATAGTCATGAAGCGAAGCGACATAGTCCGCAAATGGCTTTTTTTCATGATAGGGAATCTCTTCATCCAGTTTGGCTTTCACTGCCAGTTTGCGAATAGGCTCCTCCATGGCAGAAACGTCGCTCCCATTTCCCTTGAGAGCAGCATACTCATCGATCGTTTTCTCAAGCTCGGCGATTTCATCATAGGCACCTGCATCGGCGACCGGCGCCGGCATGTAACTCACAAGGCAGGCAGAAGCACGCCTCTTGGCGATCATACCTTCGCCAGTGATCGTCATATGGTATGGATAGATATTCGGGATGTCCCCGAGCGCAATGTCCGGATAGCTTTCTTCATCAAGTCCGACACCTTTCCCCGGAAGCCACTCAAGATTTCCATGCGTCCCCATATGAATGACAGCATCCGCTTTCCACACGTGACGCAGCCAGTAGTAGAAAGCGAGATACTGATGCGTCGGCGGGATTTTCGGGTCGTGATACGCCTTCGAAGGATCCATCCCATACTGACGCGATGGCTGTACCGTAAGGAAAAGATGTCCGTCCATCGTACCAGGGACGAGAATATCGCCTTTTTCTGAAATCATGACATCGCCCGGTGCCTCTCCCCAGGTATCCTCCATGGACGCCTTCGCTTCTTTTCCCAGACGGCGGAAGAAATCCAGATACTCGCGGCAGGAAAGCTTCTGACAGGACTCCGCCTGCTCTTCGGTCATCATGGAAATATCATTCGTCGCATGGGATGTCATGAGCCGGATGAAATCATCCGATGTTTCCGGGATGAAATCCATCTGATAGCCCGCTTTCTTCATTTCCTTCATGAGACGGATGGTACTCTCCATCGTATCCAGACCGGAAGCACTCCCGATATTCGAATTCTTCGCCGGATAATTATGGAAAATGATAGCAATTTTTTTATTTTCATTCTTCATCTGATGAAGGCTCGCCCATTTCCCTGCCTTTTTGACCATCTGCGTCACGCGCTCAGGAATCGGCACATAGGAGACACTGCCATCGACATCTTTTTTTCGACCTGCAATCGGCAGACCGGTAATCGCGCCATCCAATTCAGGAAGCGCGACCGCGATAGATGTTTCCACCGCATTCATGCCCTCCGGATTCTTGCGCCAGTCGGCCTCTGATGTGAGAAGCGTGTAGGCAGAAAGGATAGGCACGCCAAGCTTCTTCAAGACGGGAAGGCTCGTCTTTCCTGCGCCAAGCATAGAAAATTTCATCGTGGACACCAGCGCATCGATGACAGGCTGTCCGTCCTTCATGAAATAAGTTTCCAGCACCTCCGATAAAGATGGCATACCTGCCGATTCATCGATGAACCCATTCGCAAAGACGGGGAGCACCGCATAGCCTTCTTTTTCCGCTTCCTCCAGAAAGGCCTTCACATACGCGGTATCATCCCAGATCCACTCATCTCGGTAAAAAAGCAGCCCCAGCACCGGCCGATCTCCATAGGGATGCGCTGCCTCGAAATCCGAGAGCGTCTTCTGAAAACGACTCTCTGCGCCCGGATCATAGATCCCTGCCCAGCTGTACTTCTCCGGCGGTTGCGCTTTTTCTGATTTATCATCAAAGAGTCCATTCGCATACAGCCACAGATTCTTGAAATTGCTGAGACCGCCATACAAGCAGTACTTGCGGAATGTCTCAAGCACATCGCCATCTATAGAAGCACTGTGCTCTGCCATATCCCCATCAATGGCATCAACAAAGTAAGCGATGTGATTCTGATCCAGAAAATTTTTACAGTCTTTCCAAAAAGAAGACTTCAGTGCATTCTTCATCAAGTGGATCATGACCAGAGAGGCACCTGAAACTTTACGCTCCCAGTTCCTGCTCCAGTCACTCGTGCGTTCCACGCGCACAGAAATAGACAGGTCAGAGATCAGCCTCTTCTCCTGAAGCGCCTCACAGGCTTTCTTCATGGAGGCATACCGCCTGTCATGGTTCGTCATATATAGAATTTTTGGTTCCATAGCTCGCCTTTCTCACGGTCTGTTCTAAAAAATACGTACGGAAACTTTTAGCTCCCCTAAGAAATCAAATGACTCTCTTCATAGAAAACTATGGTTTACTCATTCATTATACTACACATCTGCATATTTTAAATCATTTTGATGACAATTATAATCGAAATTTAACTTACTTAAATAAAAGCGAGGCGGCCATTCAAAAATGGTTGCCTCGCTTCGTTATACTGTCATCATGAAATTTCTAAACTGAGAAATGCTGTATCTCCTTAAGGATCACTTGCTGAGTGAACCACTGCCATCATCAGCCCTTAAAATTCTTTGCATCCATGATCGTGATCCCGGTATTTACATCTCTTTCAGAGACCGCCTTCCCATCAGCAAGTGCAGCAGCCGCCTTCACTGCTTCGTACCCCATCTTCTCCGGATTCTGTGCGATGGTAGCAAAGTGATAGCTACCATCTTTTAAGGCTGCCACAGCCGGTTCTGAAAGGTCAAAGCCCATGACAGCTAGATCCTTGCGACCTTCCTTCATGACTGCAGCAATGGTCGCCTTCGTAGAGCTGTTGTTGCAGGCAATGATCCCCTTCACGCTCTTATCCTGAAGAGTCTTTTCCACCAGTTCACCCGCCGTCTGCTCATCTCCGTAATTGATAAGATATGCTTTGGAAATCTTCCATTTCTTCGGTGCCACATTGTACCAGTTCGCAATGGTAGAATCCAGACGTTCCGAGATCGTGCGGCTAGCCAAGTTGCTGACATGCATGACGACAGTGATTTCCTCCTCTTCCGATACGCCGCTTTCTTTCAGAAGCTGCACCATCTTCTTCGCCACTTCCGCACCGGCCGCGAGGTTATTCGTCATGTAGGACGCATCATAGTCTTCCGTATTCATCATCGTATCGACCAGAACGACCGGCAGCTTATCGCCTCGAAGATTCTTCGCAGTCTCGGTCAGACGCATGCTGTCAGCCGCGCCGAGAATAATGGAATCCGCCTTTTTCGCCTGCGCATCAAGCAGCATGGCGCGCTGCAGCTCCCAGTTGCCATCCTTATTCACGCCGCCTACATAGACATTGATCCCATTCTCTTCCCCTGCTTTTTTCATGCCGGCAATCACTTTTTTCCAATAGCTGCCATTTATGGCTTTCACGACAGCATAGACATTCTTCTGTCCGCTTTTCACGGAGGTGACTGCTTTGAAATCCTGCTTCGCCGGTGCCTCAGCGACCTTCTGTGTCACCGTGCCCTGCGGCTCAGCCTGATTGCCACACCCGGCGACCCCACCCGCCAGAATACATGCAGAAATAAGAAGTGCCCACATTTTTTTCATATTGATTGCTCCTTTTCCACAGAAGCATCATCGTGGAAAAAGAAATCTAAGATATTTCTTACAGGCGGCCACCATGATCGCTTCCATCATTAAATTATAACTTTATCCATTTTAAATGCTCTCACATGAATTTTCAACTTGAAAAAGTAAAGAGATGATTAACATACAGAAATGCCGCATGAACATAAGACTCATGCGGCATTTGAAAGTGTAAAATGTAGAAAGCAGGCCTCGGCCAGACAACATTTCCTAAGGAACTACTCCTTATTTAAGTAGATGCGATGTCGCTGTATCTGCCAGATGACTGGTCTGATTCAGAGAAAAAAGCATATTCATATCATTCATATTATTTTCCCCGACAAAATGGCGGATCTCCGTGACACTGGCATTGGATAGGCCCATATTCCATGAACGCGCCAGCGGAATGTCGATCATCGCACAGATGATCGTGCGAAGGGCTGCACCATGACTGACGATGGCATAGCTTTTATGATCTCCACGGGATAGAAGCTCCTCCATAAATGCCATTGTACGTACCTGGCAGTCGAGGAAAGACTCTCCGTTAGGGAGCCGCAGCTGGTCAGGATGGTGATACATCTCACTGATCATGCCCGGCCAGAGCTGATCGATCTCGCTGAAAGTCTTCCCCTCCCAGTCACCGAAGCAAAGCTCCTGCAGCGCAGGCACGATTTCAAGCTCCATGCCATGTGCCTTCGCGATGCCTTCCGCCGTGATTCGCGCCCGCTTGAGGGGACTCGTAATCACGCCGTCAAGAGGGATATCCTTGAAATAGGACGCCACTTTCTCCACCTGCGCCACCCCCATATCGGAGAGCGCCACATCCGTCGAGCCCTGATAACGTCCTGACTTATTCCATTCAGTCTCTCCATGACGGATAAGATATAGTGTAATCATAGCTGTCGTCTCCTTGTGTTATCTCTATTCACATCTGTCCCTCGGTTCAATTTTCCACAGCGCCGAGCGCCTTTATGAGAATCTGATTTTCTTCTTCTGTTCGCACAGCGACGCGGAAGTACGTCTCGTCCAATCCTTCATAATTTCCGCACTGACGGATAAATATGTGATACGGCATCAATGCTTTCTGCAGCTTCCCTGCCGTTTCAAATTTTCCAATGAGCTGGCAGAGAATGAAATTCACAGAGCCCGGCAATACTTTGATAAAATCCAAAGCTGCAAGATCGGAGGAAAGCGTTTTCCTTTCTTTCTGGCAATACATTCTGGTTCCTTTGATGTAGTCCTCATCGGATGCTGCCGCGGTCATGTAGGACTGCGCGAGGCCATTCACATTCCACGGTATCAGCGTATCCCGCAGTCTTTCCGCCAGCACAGGGTGGAGAAAAGCGGCTCCGATACGAAGTCCCGGCACGGCATAGAATTTTGTGAGCGACATCACGACCGCTCCGCAGGTTTCATTCACAAGAACGCGCCGATAGGATACATCATCTCCTACGAAATCAATGAAAGATTCATCGATGATGAGGAAGCTCTCTTTCTTCTTTGCCAAATGAAGAACCGCTTCAAAGTCCGGCGGAGAGAGTAGCTGCCCGTCCGGATTATTGGGGTGACCGAGGTAGATCAAAGAATGCGGAAGAAGTTTCTTCTCGATTTCCTCTAAGGGAAGGGCAAATCCCTGATCCGCCTTGAGAAGAAAGCTGTCCACCGGGCAGCCCGCCGCCTCAGCAGAAAGGCGGTACTCCGAAAAGGACGGTGCCGGAACGATCACTTTCTTCGGATGAAGAAGCTCGAGGAGTTTGTACATGAGCTCGGTCGCACCATTTCCGAGTGCCATCGACTCTTCCGGGATCCCATAACGGATGGAAAGGCTTTTCTTCAGCGCACGGCACTCCACATCCGGATAGCGGAGAGTCTCTTTTTCCCAGTGCGCAAGCAGTGCGGCTCTTCCCTTGGGAGACAGGCCGAGCGGATTGATATTGATACTGAAATCGAAGACTTTGTCCTGCTCCTCTTCGGAGAGGCCAAAGACATCGCCCCCATGGCGGGATGATTTGATAGACATAGTGAAAGTCCTTTATCAATGGATTTTTCTTAAAAAGCACGGATTGCATCGTTATCCGATCTCATCTGCGTTTTCTTAAATACACAAAAGCACGAACTCTACCGAGTCCGTGCTTTCATTATAATGTATCAATTAGATTTTTTCTACCTGCATACCACGATTGGTGAGGCTCACAAGATCGAGGAAGGTGATGCCTTCGACAGTGTCCTCCAGCTTTTCCCGAAGAGGCAAGGCCTCCATGCCCGGCGGCAGAATAAGTCCCAGGACAGTCCCGCTGTGCGCACAGATGACCCCTTTCCCACCAAGAGAAAGGCCGATCCGATGAAAATCCGCAAGCTGCTTTTTATACAGGATCTTCTGGTTGCAGAATGCAGAGATAGAGGCAGCCTCGCCTATGAGGTCAATGGATTTTTCAGCGATGCCTTTCTCGAAGAGACGAAGAGCATGTGCGATATCCTTTTCATTGCTTTTCTGCAGAACGATAAGATCTTCCCTCGAATTGAAAGACATTGTGTCGATCTCTCCCCCGCAGTCATAGATGAGAATATCCATCGCCGGTGAGAGCCCGAGAGAACGAATCGCTTTTCCTTCCCTGTAGTCAAATTGCACGATCCCCTCGAAGAAGGTCGCATCGCTTGGCTCTATAGAGAGCGCAATGTGAGCGATCTCCTCCATCGACAGCTTCCGCCCGAAGGAAAGCGCAACGGCCTCTGCAACAGCACTGATATCCGCCGTACTCGAAGCAAGACCCTTTCCTTTCGGTATCGAGGAGATAAGGCGCACGGACGGCCGATCCGTCTCACCAAGGTAAGCCAGCGTCTTTCTCAGCGCTTCCTCTGCTTTATCAGGAAGTGCATCCTCTGCCTTTTCATCCACCAGAGCCATCGCATAGCGGTTGATGGGGCAGGTCACCATGAAGGAAGCCCCCTCTGCATAGCCCTGTATGAATTCGCCGCAGGAACCTGGCGAGCTAACTACATATGCCATACCTGCCCCCTTGTAAGAATGACGAAAAGCAGAGCCAGAAAGGCTTCTGTAAGCTCGGTGACAAATCCATAGGTATCGCCTGTCGTGCCACCGATCTTCTTGACGATCCAACTGTTCAACTTGAGCCCGATTGCGATGGCAGCCCCCGCCAGCAGAAGGTAGGTCCATCCGAAGAAGAGGGCAGGCAGCAATGCCAGCACAAAGGCTTTCTCCAGTGCATACTTCTCACGATAAGCGGCAAACGCTTTCCCCATGCCGTATGGCCGGGCATAGGGATACTCGCAGATAGAGATCACCATATTGAGCCGCCCCAACGTCGGCATCGCCATAAGAACCAGATAGAGCGGCGCATCCGCCGAGCCCAGCGAGAGCGTTTCAACCAGCACAAAGATTAGAATGGACAGCATACCGAAAGAACCGATAAGGCTGTCCTTCATGATCTCCAGACAACGCTCCTTTGAGCGGCCGGAAAACAAGCCGTCCGAAGAATCCATCAGCCCATCGGCGAGTGTCCCCCCGGTGAGGAAAAGCTCTCCCACCACCAGAAGGAATCCCGTCAAAAGCGGTACACCAAGCGGCTTCATCAAGAAATAGATAAGGCACATAAAAGCGCCGATGATCCATCCTATCACAGGAAACCAAGTGACGCTTTTCCCGAACTCCTCATCATTCCATACGGTGCGGTCGGAAATATGGATACGGGTCAGAAACTGCAGACCCACTAAAAATGCATTCATGAAATCACCAGAAGATATAAATCAGCACCGTCTCAAGCGCAATGAAAAGAATCGTCGCACCGTACATCATCATGATCGAGGTCATGATATGGTCCGACTTCAGGGGTGTCTCGGCATCCCCCATGTATTCACGGAATTCCGGTTTCCCTTCATAGTAGTTATACCCGCCGAGCTGCACATGCATCGCACCGGCGACCGTCGCTTCCGCATAGCCGCCATTGGGACTCGGATGTTTCTTCGCATCACGCAGGCAGATCTCTACGGCATGACGCCAGTCCAAATGCAAAAGGAATGCCGCTGCCACAAAGAGCAGAAAGGTGATACGCGCCGGGATATAATTCAGTACATCATCGATGCGTGCCGCAAAACGCCCGAAAAAGAGATAGCGGTCATTTTTATAGCCGAGCATAGAGTCCATCGTATTTCCTGCGCGATAGACCATCGCTCCTACCGGACCGAAAAGCAGAAAATAGAAGAGCGGAGAAATGATCCCATCCGTCGTATTCTCTGCGATGGTCTCGATCGTGCCGCGCGCTATATTGCTTTCATCCAGATTCTCTGTATCCCGGCCGACGATCCAGCTAAGTCGCTTTCTGGCTGTTACGAGATCCTTATCATCTTTCAGAAGATGGTATATTTCCAGACCGTCTCTGGCAAGCGAGCGTGGCGTCATCGTGAAATAAAGGACAATGGTACTGATGGCTGCATAGAACCACAGTCCGCCAAGATGTCCAAGGTAAATCAGAAAAGCCGTCAGAAGACCTACGGTAAGCAGCACAAGCAGCACCGTAAGCATCCCGCGAAGAAACATATTTCCATCGGACGTCTTTTTCTCCGGATACAGGTGGCTCTCGTAGAAGGAGATCAGATTTCCGATAAGTACCACCGGATGCCACTTCGAGCGCGGATCGCCATAGACCGTATCCACCACGAGAGCCGCGAAAGGGATCGCCGCCTCTGTGATGGAAGTAAGAAGCCCGCTCACTTATTCATTCTCCAGAATCTTATAGAAGGCGTCCATGTTGAAGTTCTTTCTGACAGTATTCGCCAGACGATCGAATTCCGACTCCTTATACTTTCTGTAGCGGAACTGGATCGGCAGATCTTCGAGTCCTTTTCTCCGGCGGAGCGCATTGATGACGGCACGGCGGATCTCATCATTATCGAATATGCCATGGCAATAGGTACCGAAAACATTGTGTTTTTCATTGATGAATCCGTCCATGAGGTCGACCGGCGATTCGCTTCGTTGTGTGATATGGAAGAGAGCCTGTGCCTCTTTGGTGAGCGTCGTCTCGCCCATATGGATCTCATACCCACGCATGCCTTTGGCGGAGAATTTCATATCGAGGAAAGGAAGCTCCTCGCAGTCAAAGAGCACCTGATAGGTATTCTTTTTGCCATGCATCGAAGTTTCATAGGGCAGAAGGCCGAGTCCTTCGACTTCATCATTTTCACTTTCCACGTGAAGCGGGTCACAGACTTTTTCCCCGAGCATCTGGTAGCCGCCGCAGATGCCGATGACAGGTACACCCTCTTCTGCCAGCTCACAGATTTCCTTTGCATAGCCCTGTCGCTTCAGGTACAGCAGATCTTCGGTCGTATTCTTACTGCCCGGCAGCATGATGAGGTCCGGATGACCGATCATATCCCCCTGCTGGACAAAGCGGACATTCACATCCGGTTCATGATTCAACGCATCGAAGTCGGTAAAATTCGAGATCTTCGGAGTCTGCATGACAGCGATGTGAATATCTCTCATCACGTGATCGCTTGGCATATCCTGCAGGGAGACCGAGTCCTCATCGTCGATGCCCAGCTTGTCGAGGTAAGGGATGACACCAAGGACCGGGACGCCTGTCCTTTCTTTGAGGAAGGTCAGCGCCGGTTCAAGCAGGGTGATATCACCCCTGAACTTATTGATGATGAGCCCTTTCACGAGGGCTCTCTCATCCTCATCGAGCAGCATCAGCGTGCCGACGATCGAAGCAAGCGCACCGCCGCGGTCAATATCGGCGATAAGGAAGACAGGCGCGTGGCATTCCTTCGCGATACGCATGTTGACGATATCATTTTTCTTCAGATTCACTTCCGCCGGACTGCCAGCCCCTTCGATGACGAGCGCATCATAATGCGTTTCCATATAGGCCAGGGCTTCCTTCACGCTCGCCCATGCCTGCTGGCTGTACTTGTTCTGGTAATCAGAAGCACTGTAGTTACCGACCGACTGCCCCAAAAGAATGACCTGAGAGCAGGAATTGCCCGTCGGTTTCAAAAGGACAGGGTTCATCTGTACGATCGGATCCGCACCTGCTGCTTCCGCCTGCGCGACCGTCGAACGTCCAATTTCGCCGCCGGAACGGGTGACATAGGAATTCAGCGCCATGTTCTGCGCTTTGAATGGAGCTGTATTATATCCATCCTGCGTCAGAATGCGGCAAAACGCGGTACACAGGATGCTTTTCCCTACATGAGAACTGGTCCCCTGAAACATGACTCTTTTTGCGATCTTTGTCATCATAACTCTACTCCTCTTTCTTTGAGTTCAATGGTAATCCCTGCCACGGACAGATATACCTTGTCAGCACGCTTGGCGATATACTGATTCGCCAGACCGACAAGATCCCTGTATACCCGGCTCATGGCATTGGCAGGAACGATGCCCATGCCTAACTCATCGGAAACAAAAATGATCTCTTTATCAGTGACTTTGGAAATCGAATCAAACATACGATCCAGATCCTTCTCCAGGGCTTTCTGGAGCGTCGTCAGATCTTCCACACCCAATGTCTCCACCGTAATCCCCTTCATATGATCCATCAGAAGGTTATTCACATACATGGTCAGACAGTCGAAAAGAATGTCATCAGCACCTGCGAGGATCTCATCCATCATCGGCCCTGCCTCATGCATGACCTCAAAGGTCTTCCAGTCAGCCGGCCGTCTCTCGCGATGAAGCATCACACGATACTTCATCTCATCATCAAAGATCTGGCTTGTGGCGATATATCCCTTCCTTTTCCCTGTGGAATGATACATCAGCTTCTCCGCAAATTCGCTTTTCCCGCTGCGTGCGCCGCCCAGAACCAGAAAAATTTGATTCTTCATTTCCTCATCACCTCATTTTTTCGTCCCTTGACGGGCATTTACCGTTATATTTTACCATAGTTGAGACTAGATAGCCAATTACGTGAGCGGGTCTGACGGTAGAAAAAAGACGAGTCTTCTGCCTCAGCTTTTTCATTTTTTAACGGTTCATCTCTCATGCGATCAATGTTTGACATACCTTAAGTCTATCGCAAAGGGAGATCGGATCCGCTGTCTGCCTCTCCTCCCCTGACGGCCGCATCCCCTCCCTCTTGCTTTCCTCATTCCTCATGGGGTACAATGAGAACCGATACAGAATGTTTCAAGAAAACACACCAGGAGGTCAATCATGGAAGATTTAGAAAAGCAGGATCCTTATCGCATCGAAATGATGCGTACCCTTTGGGAAAACAACTTCAGAGGCACGATTTTTGATTACAGAGACTCGTATGTAGCAACAGTACGTCTGATCTTCAGCATTCCGCTCGATCGTGAAGAGGTCCCGGAAAATGCACCGGTCGTCGATCCGATGATTTTCGTTCTTGTCGAAGATACGGTACTGAAGCCGATCGAAGTCGTTGCATTCGAAGAAGCGATGACTCCGATCCTTGCCAAAAAGCTCGCCAGCAATGTCTTCACTCCGGATCGCATCGTTTATTTCTACCCGAGCCCGGCAGAAGGCGCAGAGACAAAATAAAAAGAAGTGCCGCGGTGCGGCCCAATCAGCGTTTTCTTAAATTCACATTTACAAAATGATCTTCATATAGTATAATAGCCCTATCGACTTATGCAGTCGTGATTTATGGCAGTCTCCGGGTCCCGTGCAATGGGATCCCATGAATCTTGTCAGGTCCGAGAGGAAGCAGCAATAAGTGGCTCTTTCCATGTGCCACGGTGCATCCTGGAGGCTGTCATAAATCACGCTTGCATAAGTCTTTTTTATTGCACCGACTGCCTCGTTCATCCCGGCATCTTTTCCCTTTTATTTTTTCTCTTTACTATGAGGAGGCATCCGTTCTTATGGCCTATCTCGCACTTTATAGAAAATGGCGTCCCCGCACTTTCAGTGAAGTGGTCGGGCAGAAGCATATTTCCATCCCGCTCCGGCGTGCCATCGAGCAGGATCGGCTGGCGCACGCCTATCTCTTCTCCGGTCCGCGCGGTACGGGCAAGACCAGTATGGCAAAAATTCTCGCAAAAGCCGTGAATTGCGAACATCTCGAAGAAGGCAATCCCTGCAACAGCTGCGAGATCTGCCGGGAAATCAATGCGGGCGCGAGTCTCGATGTCTATGAGATCGATGCCGCATCGAACAGGGGCATCGAGGAAATCCGTGCGCTGAAGGAGTCTGTCAGGACGCTTCCCGCCGCCTGCCGCAAGAAAGTGTACATCATCGATGAAGTACACATGCTGACGAAGGAAGCCTTCAATGCCCTCCTGAAAACATTGGAAGAACCACCAAGCCACGTGCTTTTCATCCTGGCCACCACCGAGCCGGAAAAAATCCCGCTCACCATTCTCTCCCGCTGCCAACGCTACGAATTTCACCGCATTTCCGTGGAAGACATCAAGCAGCACCTGCTCTATATCGCTAAAGAAAGCGGCATGCCGCTCACAGAAGATGCCGCTGACCTCATCGCTGTCCGCGCTGATGGCGGTCTCAGAGATGCACTCTCCCTCCTCGACCAGTGCTCGTCTGCAACCGAAGCTGCGACGCTCGACGCTGCAGAAGTCTACGACCTTCTCGGATTGACAGGAAAAGACCAGATCATTACATTGTCTCATCATATTTTTAACGGAGAAAGTGGTGAAACACTGACCCTCTTCTACCGCATTCTGCAAAGCGGCAAAGAGCCGGCAGCCATTCTCCGTGACCTTTTGGAGCATTTCAGAAATCTGATGATCTGCCGCATTGAACCAAATGCGCCGGAACTTTCTGCCTATGGAAAAAATATCGGCCTTTTGAGGGATGATGCTGCCAAGATCTCAGAAGCCTATCTGGACAGTCTTTTCGACTATCTCCACCAGTCACTGACCGAGACGCGAAGAAGCTCGTCACCTCGCATGAGTGCGGAGATGGGGCTTCTTCATCTCTGCCGTCTAAAGGGCTCTGCTGCCGTAGACAGTCTGGCAGAACGGATCAGCGCGCTGGAAAAAGAGATCGATGCCTTGAAAAAAGGAAGCGCCTCCGGGCAGACGCCTACTGCGGCCCCCTCTTTCGAGCCGCCCACCCCGATCGTGGTGTCTGCGGTGAAGAGCGAGCCGGCATCTATGATACCGCCGCCCCCGCCTTTACCGGAGCCTCAGCCGCTTCCTACTGAAGAGCCTGCCTTTGCGCCTTCTCCTAAGCCAAAGCCGGCAGGGAGAAAAGAGCCACCGTCTCCCGCGCCGTCTCAACCTGCGGAAACCTTGCCGGTCAAAGCGGCGCCAAAAGCAGAGAATAACGCCAATGCCACTCTGCTTGACCCTGCGACCTATCCTGCTATTTGGCAGAAGGTGCTCGGTTATTTCCACGACATTTGCCGCATCGATATGCTGACCTGTTATCAGAAAGGCGTACTCCTCTATCTCACGCCGCAGCGCGCCGTCATTTCTTCTCCGCAGCAGTGGCTGGTATCCGCCGGAAACAACAAATCGTACCAGAAGATGGCTGCCGAGGCTTTTCAAAAAATCATCGGCTCTTCCGTCGAGCTTCATGTCGTCTTGAAAGGAAGCACGGAAGAGGCGGATGCCCTCGCACAGCTGTCCGCAGCTAAGCAGGTAAGGGAAGCAGATACGCCTGCATCCCCCGCAAGAGAGGCAGCCCCCGGAAGGAAAGCGGTTTTGCGAGATGGCTACCAGCTGGTAACGGAAAAGGATATCAAAGCTCCTGATCGGGATGACCCGTCTTTTAAAGAAGCCTTGAAAATCCTGCCTGACTGTGATATATATGAAAAGGTTACGGAATAGTTCTAAGCGGTAAGGGAGCTATCGGCAAACCCGCGCCCCCTGCCATGTTCTTGTCTATTTCAAGAAGCAGTCCATATTTTATTCAAAAGATTCCTAAAGGAGGATCTCATTATGTTCGGAAATAAAGCCCAGATGCAGAATATGCTGAAAAAAGCACGTAAAATGCAGGAAGACCTGCAGAAAAAGCAGGAAGAGCTGAAGCAACAGACCGTCGACGTCTCCGTCGGCGGCGGTGCTATTGCCCTCACTCTGAATGGAGACAAACAGGTCGTTTCCCTGAAGATCGCAAAAGATGCGATCGACCCGGAAGATCCGGAAATGCTCGAAGACCTCATCACCACCGCTTTCAACGAAGCCAGCAAGAAGGCAGATGAAATGGTACAGAAGGGCATGAGCGAAGTGACAGGCGGCCTGGGGCTTCCTGGCGGCATGTTCTAATGAATCAGGAGCTTGAGCTGGTCGCTGAGCAATTCAGAAAACTTCCTGGCATCGGCGTCAAGAGCGCTCGCCGTCTGGCCTACTTCATGATGGAGCGTCCGGAAAGCGAGGTCCGCGATTTTCTTCATGTCATCGAAGAAGCCAGGAGCAAGATCTGCTATTGCTCGGTGTGTTGCAATCTTTCCACGAGCGATCCCTGCGATATTTGCAGCGATGCGCGCCGTGACCATTCGGTCATCCTTGTCGTCGAACAGCCGCAGGATGTCATGGCACTCGAGCAGAGCCATGAGTATCATGGTCTGTATCACGTACTGCATGGCGCACTCTCCCCGCTGGATGGTATCGGCCCGGAAGATCTCAAGATCAAAGAGCTTCTGGAACGCTTGAAGGATGAGACGGTGAAGGAAGTCATCCTTGCAACGGACCCCGATACGGAAGGCGAGGCCACGGCTTTCTATCTCACCCGCCTCATCAAGCCGTCCGGCATCAAAGTCACCCGCATCGGCCGCGGTATCCCTGTCGGCGGCGATATCGGCTTCGCTGACAGCATGACCCTTGCCGGCGCGGTGGAAAACAGAAAAGAAGTATGAACACGCAGGCTACTGTTTCTGGCTGCAGCCATAGGTTTACTGGAGAAAATATATGCTTGAATCGTTAGGCGGACTTGGCGGGTATGGCATTGCCAGCGTCCTCATGGTCGTCGTGGCATTCCTGCTCTTTGCCAAATTTGTGAAAAAAATCATCGGAAATATCATCATGGGCGGTGTACTCTTCTGGCTTTTGAATACGCTCGGCATCACCCACATGGTATGGAATACGATGTATGGCATCGTGGTCGCTATTTTCGGCGTCCCCGGCACGCTCATCCTGGCCATTCTGGATGTGATCGGTCATTGAGAGCAAGCAAAAAGAGGAAATCCATCACGGATTTCCTCTTTTTTGTTGTTTAAGGAAAGCCAGTTACTCTTTCCCTTTCTCTTTATCGGATACTTTTTTCAGCACGACGGAAGCTCCCTGTTTTTCTGCCTCGAATCGATCTTCTTCGGTAAGATGCTCCGAGTCAAGGACGATCTTCACTCCCATGCGATCCAGCATTTCATCGATGGTATGCTGTGTCTTATATAATTCACCCATGTGATTCACCTCTTCTCATTTCTTATGGGCATATCTTTCATTCATCAAGGGGTCGGCACGCCCCACAAGCTATATCCAATGGTCATGAACACAAATCAGATATGATCCTTCCACTCATAGTCCACTCTCTTCCGATAGAGACGCCAGAGGAAGACGGCGATGGTCCAGCCGGTGATGACGGCCATCACCATGGGTTCCGGCGCTGATGCGCCCTGCAGCTTGGACGAAAGTCCGGCTGCATACAGGCTGACGGAGAAGAAGGTCGAAACATAAAGCGCAATCAAAGCCACTTTTGTGTTACGCATGCGGGCAAGAGCGAAGGCGGCGATGCTCAAAACGGCCGAAGCGGCAAGGCCGATCCAGAAGAAACCGGAGAGCGGTCCTTCTGCGATGTCCCCTTTCAGCAGGAATGCCATGCCGAGGAAGAAGACGAGCTGCAGGATGCTCGATACCAGAAAGGCTGCGCGGCAGCGCTCGCCAAGCGGATTCACGATCTTCACCGCGCCATAAAGAGCAGCGAGCTGGAAAAAAGCCAGGATGAGCCAGAGCGAGATCACGAGTCCCGCCCCGGACATCAGATTTCCCCCTGTCACCATAGAGGTGCCGGATAGTCCGATCACAAACAGAGAGAGGATCGCATAGAGACACATTCCCTTCATGATCAGCGCACCTGCGAAAACATTTTTAAAGAAAGCCGCCAGGAGGCGAAGCGCCCCGCCCACGACAGCCACGGAAAGCATCGCCATGACAGAGTCATTCATCGTCTGCCCGGAAGCCGCGGGGACCGCCGATGCCACGAGCGAGAGGCCAAAGATGAGCCAGGCTTCATTGAGATCGATGCCCGGTTTTAAAAGAGAGAGCACCGCTTTGTTCTCCTCCTGATTTCTTGCGACAAAGGGAGCAGCGAGTGAAAGCCCCCAGTCCAGCGATTCCAGAAACAGGTACATGCCTAAAAAGACAGCGGGCCAGATGAGTGTGTCGGAATTCATATAATCCTCCTTATCCTCCTTCTATCAAACCATAATAGAAGCACTTTTCTACAAAAGTATATCACAATGAGCGGAAATTCGCGACCATCGCGCCCCTTTTCAGCATTTTGCGAATGTTGTAGAATAGAAAAGAACAACAATAAGATCATAGAGCGAAATGTGTGAAAACGCGGGACGCGACCCCCGCTGATCCATTTCTTATTCTTTTAAGGAGACTCCATGGAACGCATCGCGATCATTGACTTAGGCTCGAACTCTATCCGTTTCATCATCATGCAGATCGGAGAGCACGGCGCTTACAAACTAATTTATCAGGAAAAGAAATCTATCCGTCTGGCGGAGGGGATGACGCTATCCTCCCGTCTTCTGACAGAGGAAGCACAGCAGCGGGCGCTCCAATGCCTTGCGGTTTACTCCCATATCATCGAAGTGCAAAAGATCAAAAAGGTACTCGCTGTCGCGACAGCCGCCGTCAGAAATGCCATCAACGGGGCTTCCTTCCTGAAGCGCGTCCGCATGTCGACAGGCATCCCCATGACGATCATCAGCGGCAAGGCCGAGGCCGCGCTCGGCTTTTCCGGCGTCAGCCACACCATCGATCAGAAGGATTTCCTCCTCTTCGATCTGGGTGGGGCCAGCGTAGAAATCTCCCTTGTCAAAGACAAAAAACGCATCCATTCGATCAGCATTCCGATCGGTGCGGTGACGCTGACAGAGATGTTCCAGTCCTCCCGCGATGTGAATCAGGATAAAATCGAAACCATCCAACGCTTCATCCAGAATGTCCTTTCCAAAGTCGAGTGGTTCCCCAGTGAGCCGCTGCCCGTCATCGGCATCGGCGGTACTGTCCGAAATCTCGCCAAGATCCACCAGCGCGCGGTGAATTATCCGCTGCCGAAACTCCATAACTATCGCTTCCCAGTCGAAGATGTCTTCGAGGAAGTCCGCATGATCACAGGGAAATCCTATGAGGAGCGGCAGAAAATCAATGGGCTCTCTTCTGAGCGCGCCGACATCATCATCGCAGGCGCGCTCGTCATTCAGGAAATCCTGCGGAAAGCGAAGGCATCGTATCTCACGATTTCCGGCTGCGGTCTGCGTGAAGGGCTATTCTTCCACTACTATGATCCCATCTACGACAAAAACGGAGAAAAGCAGCACGACATGCTCCGCTGCTCGGTGCAGAATTATCTCGATACCCTTCCGATCACCTATGATTTCCACACCAAGTATGTCACCGCGACCGCACTCGCCATGTTCGATCAGTGGCAGAAGGTCCACAAGCTTGACCCGCGCATGCGTGATATTCTCGCCGCGGCAGCCCGCCTGCATGACATAGGAAATCTGATCAATTACTACAGCCACGCCCGCCACAGCTGCTACATGACAGCGAATGCGCATATCTTCGGCTGGACACACAGCGAACAAGTGATGTGCGCTTTGATCTGCGCTTTTCACCATGGATACTCCGGAAAGTACCTCAAAGCGAATGGGCAGGCACATATCCTGACGGCCGCACAGATGCGTCAGGTCCGCATCCTCTCCCTCTTCCTTGCCATGGCGGAAGGCCTCGATGAAAGTCAGGAGCACTGCATCACCCGTGTCATCTGTACCTCCTACAAGGCTGCGATGGATCTTCGCGTCTATACGGATCGGGAAAATTTCGATGTCCCGGCTCACGCGACAGCCTCCCTTGTCAAAGACTTCGAAAAGACATTCCATCTCCCCTTCCGCATCCAGTGGTTCCCCGGCAGCAGCCATAGAAATGAGCTCGTCGAAGCAGCAGGAAAACTGTGAAAAGGGGACTGGTGACTAGTAGCTAGGGATTAGGGGTGACTAGTGACTGGTGACTAGTGGCTCGTGACTGGAAGACATCATACTCCCGTATCGTCATTTCGAGCGTAGCGAGAAATCTTCCTTGCAAACCGATAAACGATGGATATGACAAAGCAGAAATACCTAGCACCAAGGCGTCGTTTCCGTTTCAATGCCTATGTAATACTGACCGCAATACAAGAAAGATCCCTCGGCAACGCTTCCGATGACGATACGGGAAAGAGATATCCCTAAAGTTTGAAAGCAGGCATGAGTAGCCAGGGATTAGGGATTAGGGATTAGGGATTAGACGTCTGACATCAGACATCAGGTGTCAGACGTTTGCCATCCGGCCTTCGGGCATCGCCACTATTTATACTCCGCGGCGCATTTCGTCATCCTGAGCGGAGTGAAATGTCGGATGTTCGAAAATGTAAAGGCGGAACAGTGAGAACTGAGTCGAAGGATCTGGCGCCGCACCTCCCCCTTTGAACCTATAGAACCCGCTAAACCTTCTGAACTTGACAACATACCATGCAAATTTTCCCTTATTTTTTATAGCAAAGGACTTCACCTATGACAGAAACACGAGAAGGCTTGGACCAGCTGAAGCAGCTGGGAAGCCAGAATACCAAGTACACCTATGACTACAATCCTCAGCTTTTGGAACGCATCCCTAATAAGCACGCGGATCGTGACTATTTCATCAAGTTCAACTGCCCGGAATTCACCAGCCTCTGCCCGAAGACAGGACAGCCGGACTTTGCGACCATTTATATTTCCTATATCCCCGATCAGTACATGGTGGAAAGCAAGTCCCTGAAGCTCTATCTTTTCAGCTTCCGCAATCACGGCGATTTCCATGAGGACTGCGTGAATATCATCATGAACGATCTCATCGAGCTTCTCCATCCCCGCTATATCGAAGTATGGGGCAAATTCCTCCCCCGCGGCGGACTCTCCATCGACCCGTACTGCAACTACGGCACACCGGATACCGAGTGGAAAGACTTTGCCCGCTTCCGTCTCCTGCATCATGATATGAATCCGGAAATAGTGAATAACAGATAAAAGGCATCACAAAAAGCAGCGACCTACTCGCTGCTTTTTGTGATGCCTTTTATCAAATCTCTAGTCTCTTAGTCTCCCAGTCACTCAATATTCTGTACCTGCTCGCGAATCTTCTCCAGCTCGGTTTTGACCTCGATGACGGTATCAATGACTTCGGGATCGCTCGCCTTAGAAGCCGTCGTATTGGCTTCCCGATTAATTTCCTGCAGAAGGAAATCGAGTTTACGTCCGATGGGCTCTTCGCTCTCGAGCATGGCATCGAACTGATCCAGATGGCTTGCAAAACGGACGACCTCTTCTGTGTAGTCCGTTTTTTCGGAGAAAAGAGCAACCTCTTCCAGAATACGGCCTTCATCGACCTCGAAGTTCATCTGTTCCAGGATCTTCTCCATGCGCTGGCGCAGGCGTTCTTCATAGGCTTTGGCTGCGAGATCCTGCCGGGAAAGCAGGAAGGCGAGCTTTTCCCGGAGGAATGCCAGCCGCTGCTTCAGGTCGACTTTCAGGTTATGACCCTCACGCTGGCGCATTTCGATGAGCGAGACAAGCGCCCCCTCCATCGCTGCTTTCACCAGCGGTGCCATCTCTTCCTCAGTCGCAGCCTCTTTTCTGATCGTGAGAAACGGTTCCGGCAAAGAGAGCAGGTCAGATACCTGCACCTTCCCCTTCTTCACACCTTTTCTTCCGCTGATATCGTCTAACGCAGAAAGGTAGGCAGAGAGCAGACCTTCATCCACCTCGACGCGCGTCGCTTTCGCCGAAGCCGTCGGTGTAAAAGACAGAAAAATATTCAGCTTTCCGCGCGAAAGTGTTTTCTTCGCCGCCTCGCGGGCGATCTCTTCTAAACTGCCGGAAAAATGGTCACTTCTGATATTGATCTCTAAAAACCGGCTGTTCACCGCTTTGATCTCTGCGGTCACGCTGCCGATCTCGCTTTCGCCGATCCCTCGGCCAAACCCAGTCATGCTGTTCATCATAGTTCTCCTTATAAAATAGTAAAGGAAACACGGATCCTGCGATGGAATCAGCGTTTCCCTTACATCGGATGCATAGTCACGCATCCTTCTTATCCGAAATAATCTCCTTCAAAGACTTTGACTGCCGGCCCGGTCATGAAGACGTGGCTGTCCGGCTTTCCGTCCCACTCGATATGGAGCACGCCGCCGTCGAGATCGACGTCAGCATAGTCTTTGGTACGGCCATTCAGGATCGCTGCGACGACAGTCGCACAGGTACCGGTACCGCAGGCCATGGTGATCCCTGTGCCTCTTTCCCACACACGCATACGGAAATGATGCTCGCCCAGCTGCTCTACAAATTCCGTATTCGTTTTTTTCGGAAAATGGGCATCCACCTCCAGATGCGGGCCTTCCCCGGTGAGATCGACGTCTTTGATATCATCCACGAAGATAACACAGTGCGGATTTCCCATGGAAACACAGGTGACGGTATAGGTCTTGCCATTCGCTTCATTGGTGAGCGGCTGTGCGATGACAGGTCCTTTGCCATAGCCCGTGACCGGGATCTCATCTGCCAGAAGATGCGGTCTGCCCATATCGACGCGTACATTCCCATCTTCGAGAATCTCCGGATAAAGGATGCCTGCCCCCGTTTCGACGGAGAAGCGCTTCTTTTTCACCAGTCCCAGCTCATACGCCCAGCGCGAAAGACAGCGGATGCCATTTCCGCACATCTCGCCTTCCGAAGCATCATTGTTGAACATACGCATACGAATATCTGCCTTGTCCGAAGGCAGGAGGAAGATCACGCCGTCAGAGCCTACGCCGAAGTGTCGATCACTGATGGCGACGATCTTGCCGTATACATCATCGAAATTTTCTTCAAAACCATTCACAAATACATAATCATTGCCGCAGCCATGCCATTTGGTAAAGTGCATAGTGGTTTCATCCTTTCTATATGACAGTCTAGAGAAACACAGATCAAATATCTAACTATCATTGTTATTTTACCATATTTCCCGCACGCTTTCACTTTCGTGATATACTTATAGAAGTATTTCATAGGCTTTGCGATTAAGCAGGGAATAGGGAGTAGAAGTGACTAGTGACTGGTAGCTAGGGATTAGGTTTACGATATGAGAAAACCGCTAGTTCCAAATCTCCGCGGCGCTTAGATCCTTCGACTCAGTTCTCATATTTTCAGATAAGCCATTTTTAACATACGACGTTTTTCTCCGCTCAGGATGACGAAATGCGCCGCACCACCCCCGCTGCCCCCTCTGAACCCGCTGAACCTGTAGAACCCACTACCCCTCTTTCGTACGCAATCAAGGGACGGTAGGCCCCGTGGGCTAACCCTGAACCCCGAACCTTGTCCCCCATAATCTTTTCCCTCAAAAGGAGTCTCCCATGCAAATCGACAGTGCCTCTTTATATCTTTTCGTCAAAGAGCTGCAAAAGCTCCTCATCCCTGCACAGGTGCGGCAGATCCATCAGATCGACAACCGCATCATGGACATCGAGCTGTTCTGCCCGAATGCAAAGCCTGTCCATATGATCGCGAATACCCATACGCCGCCGGTCGTATACCTCACATCGAAGAGCAAGGTGCAAAACCAGTATACCCCGTCACAGACCTTCTGCATGACACTGCGTAAGCATCTGGAAGGAAGCCGTCTCTCTGAAGTACGGCAGATCGACATGGACCGCATCCTTGCCTTTTCCTTCGACCGCATCGAGGCCGCCGGAGAGATCGTCACCAAGACGCTCTGGGCTGAGCTTCTCCCCTCCTCGCCGAATCTGATCCTGACGGAAGGGGATACGATCATTGATGCCTGTCTGCGCGGCAGGAAGGGCGACCGTCTGCTCGTTCCCGGGGAAACGTACCATCTTCCGACAAACAGCGCGCGTATGAATTTCATGCAGTTCTCCAAAGAGGAACTGAAGAACATCCTGGACTACAGCAAGGCGGGCGAAGCCACGATCGAAGAGTGGATTTTCCACACGTTCAATGGTTTCTCGCGTTTCCTTGTCGACGAGTTGGGGCATCGGAGCCAGATTTCTACGAGCGAGCCTCTCTCCTCGCTCTCGGAAGGAAAAGAGGATGCTTTGCTCACGGCGATGCTGTCCCTCAAAGAGGATATCATGGCCTCGGATGCCCTTCACATCTATCAGAATGCCAAGGGAAAGCCGATGGGCAGTCCGATCGCCCTGCCCTTCCTCGGTGAGGAGATCGAATGCAGCCCCATCATCCCGTGGCTCGAAAGGGAAGCCGAATCTTCCGGCGGTACCATGGCCGCACAGCTCTCTGACTACCATAAGAAGATCCACACCCTCATCAAAAGGGAAGAGCGAAAGATCCAAAAGATCGAAGGGGAAATGAAGGAGACCTCCAAGACGGAGCAATACAAGCTCTGGGGCAATCTGCTTGCGATCTACGCCTATGAAAAGATCAATGGAAGAAAAGCGCTCACCGTCGAGAACCTTTTCAATGATCCCCCTACGAAAGAAACGATCCCTGTCGATCCGCTTCTTTCTGTCACCGCAAACAGCCAGCTCTATTTCAAAAAATACAATAAAATGAAAACGCGCCTTATCATCGGACGTGAAAAGCTGGACGAATGTCATGAAAAGATCGGCTACTTGGAAGATGTGCTGTATTTTGCGACGGAGGTCAAAACAAAAAAGGATCTGGATGCTTTGAAGGAAGAGCTGAAAGATACCGGCATCGAGCGCATCGGTGGGCGGAAACAGAAACCGGTGAACCGCAAGCGTAAAAATGAACCTCTCCTGACCACACTCACCATCGACGGCTTCCGCGTCCTCATGGGGAAGAACAATACCCAGAATGAATTCCTCACGCTCAAAAAAGCCGCCAAGACGGATCTGTGGCTGCACGCTCGGCAGATCCCCGGCTCACACGTCGTGATCGAGACAGAAGGCTTGACCGTCCCCCTCGCAACCATCGAAAAAGCCGCTGCTCTGGCCGCATGGAACAGCAAGGGAAAAGACTCCGGCAAGGTGGATGTGGACTACACACTCATCCGCTACGTCAAGAAGATCCCCAACGGACCACCAGGCCTTGTGAATTATACACATCAGAAGACGATCGCAGCGATTCCAACGGAAATAAAGGATGAATAGTGGTGACTGGTGACCAGGGATTAGGGATTAGGGATTAGTGTGGCGGCTTCGCCGCGAATATATGAGGGGCTTGATCCCAGATTTCCCGTTTCGGCCTTCCTATCATCGTCCGTTTGAGCGCGAACGAAACAGATTTCTCGCTCCGCTCGAAATGACGATACGAGAGAGTCTGATGTCTACCAGTCACGAGTTACTCGAAAATCCTAATCCCTAACTACTAATCCCTAGCTACTCAAAATGAAAAACGCGCCGATGAGCCATATGCTCATCGGCGCGTTTTCATTTTCATGCATTCACCAAAGGCGCGGAGTAAAACGTCTCGCTACTCTTTCAAGCGGATCTTTCCTTCCGTGATGGTGATCTTCCGTTCCTTCAAAAGATGGCCTACCGCTCTTTTGAAAGCGGACTTGCTGATGCCAAGGGTACTCTTAATGAGATCGGCATCGCTTTTGTCGGTAAGCGGAAGGAGACCGCCATGGCGCTCCATGCAGCTGATGAGAAGAGCCATATCCCCTTCCATCGCTTTTTCCTTCTGCGGGCGGAGCGCAAGATTCACACGACCGTCACTTCGGATGTAAGAAATACGTCCCGTCACCTCTTCCCCAAGGCGCACGGATCTTGCAAGCTCTGTCTTGTGAATGAACGCGAGGTGGCGGTCTCTTGTCACAAGGAAAAGGCCCTCTCCGGTTTCATTATACACGGTGCCAGTCACCGTGTCCCCGAGCTTTGCCTCTTGGAAAGGCAGAGCGATGGCGCGCATTTCTTCATCAACATGCATGGTGACAGCTAGACGGCCGGTCTTGTCTTCGTAAAGCTTGACCCAGATCTGCTGTCCTTCGGTGACATTCTCTATCATCTGAGAGAAGGGCAGGAAAATGCCTCGCTCCGTCCCCACGTCGACGAATGCGCCGAAACGGGTCGTCAAAAGTACCGGCGCATAGCCGATGCCGCCGATGGCGATCTGCGGCAGGCGCATACTGGCCGTCAGACGGTGATGCGGGTCGTGGTAAAGGAAGACCTTGACTCTCTCCCCTTCCTTCACCTCGTGGGTCTGCTGCCCTTTGTGAAGGAGGATGTCATCCTTCGAATTTCCTGTACCTCCATCCAAAAAGGCACCAAAGCCGGAGACACGGACGACCGGGAGCTCTGCGATGGAATTTTCCTTATATATACTTTCCTGTTTGGCAGGAATCCTGGTCTCTTCCATTTATTTCTCCGTTTCTCCCTCGTCGTGGTATTCTTCTGCCGGCGCTTCTTTCCAGAGGGTATCGAAATCGTAATGACGTCTTTCTTCATCGGTGAAAATGTGAACGATCACATCGCCGAAGTCGAGAAGGATCCAGTCCCCTTCGCGGTAGCCTTCTTTTCGTGTCGCTTTCACGCCGAGTGCTGCCATCTTTTCTTCCACTTCATCCGCCGCGGCCTGAGACTGCTTCTGATTTCTGGTCGAGCAGAGGACGAAATAATCTGCGATCGAAGTGAGATCACGGACATTCAGTACTTTAATGAGTACGCTTTTCTTATTCGATAATGCTTCACAAATGGTCTGAAGATTGTTTTCCATATGTATACTCCTTTTTGAAATAAGTTGCTGATGATTAGTGACTAGTGACTAGTGACTAGTGACTAGGGACTGGTGACTGGGGATTAGTGGCTAGTAGCTAGGGATTAGGGATTAGGGATTAGGGATTAGGGATTAGACTAAAAGACTAGGAGACATTAGACTTCAGACTTCAGACTTCAGACATCTGATTTCTGAAGTCTAATGTCTCCTAGTCTCAAACGGGCATCGCCCCCATATATCCTTCGCGGCGCTTCTAATTTTTACGCGCCGCACCTCCCCTGCTGAACCCGCTGAACCTTTAGAACCCGCCGAACCTTTTCCTGCCTATGATTCATTCCATCGTGAGCGAGAGGACTTTCTGGGCTTCCACGGGATTCACCACCCATGTCTTGACCTTCCCGATGGTCTGCATTTCACCGGGGAAAATGATGAATTTGCATCCTTCCGGCGGATAGCCGGTCAGCCGATAGGCCAAAGAGGCCGCCTCAGACGGCGTGATATCACTCTCGACCGCACGGAAGCCGTAGCGGACGGTCAGCCAGTTCCGCAGTGCCATGCGGCTTTGGAGATGCGAGAGGAAGATCTTGAGGAATCGTTCCTGTCGCTGGATACGGCCGATCTCTCCATCCTCCTTATCCACGTAGCGGACATAGCCGAGTGCCTGCTCGCTATCAAGCGGCTGGTAGCCCTGATTCAGTCCGATATCAAAGGATCCATCCCGATCCAGATGCTCCATATATTTTTCTACATAGAGAGAAATGAGCCCGGCTTTCGACACATTCTCCCGAAAATCAGCATAGTTCATGACCGCATACTTGTCGATGCGGATGTGGAGCAGATTCTCCACCGCTGACTTTGTCTCCTCTGCGCCGCCTTCTTTGAACGTATCCTTCAAAAGAAGATTTGTCTTTTCCTGACGGATGACCTTGGTATTCGGCGGAATGGAAATGAAGGTCATTTCTTTTTTCTTATCGTTATCTGCCAAAAGCAGCATGGCATCGGCTTCTCCTCCTGCCTTTTCATCCTCTCCGATGAAAAGATAGTAGGTGGGCTTGCCCGGCTCGGCATTCGCCCCCCGTGACGCTAGATGCATCACTTTTTCTGCCCCGAAGATGAGCAGGAAAGCCGCCAAGATGACGATCAGCAGGAAGAGCAGGATTTTTTTGAATTTGATCTTTGACTTGCCTTTTTTCGTTTTCATAACCTTTGAGGTAAAACCTCCTTCACGTATAGACCGGCGCGAAATCACTTCCCGATTCAATCTTTATTCGATTTTACTTTTGTATTTCAATGAGTGGCCAGGGATTAGGGATTAGGAGTGACTAGTGACTAGTGACTGGTGACTGGTAGCTAGGGATTAGTGGCTAGGGATTAGGTTTGCGATACGAGAAAACCGCTAGTTTCAAACCTCCGCGGCGCTTCCATATTTTTATGCGCCGCACCACCCTCCCCTCTGAACCTGTTGAACCCGCTCCCCCCTCTTTTGCACGTAATCAAAGGGCAGCACGCCCCACGGGCTAATTCTGCGATGGAATCAGTGTTTCGCCAGCTTTTCTACCATATCATTGCGTCCCAAAAAGGTGAGACCGTAAATATATGCGCCCTGATCGATGAGATGAGAGATCGTGGAATCATACGCAGCAAGCACCGCCTGGTCCAGATCCTTCTCTGCGAGGCTGCGCAGCTCTTCGACGCCGGGAAAATCGCGGTTCGGCTCGATATAGTCGGCGAGGAATACGATCTTTTCGAGGAGCGTCATGCCAGCGCGCCCTGTCGTGTGGTAATAGATGGCTCCCTGGATCTCTTCATCCTCGATGCCAAAAGCCGTCTTCGCGAGGACACTTCCCGCCGGGCCATGCAACAGTGCACGGCTCTTCAGCATATGCTCCGCATCGTCAAATGTCAGATGTGCTTTCTTCACGACATGCTGCATTTCAGAGAGTGTCATCTCCTTTGCTGCGTCATGGATCCAGCCGGCCAGGAAGGCTTTCTCTTCCGATGCTCCATACAGATGCGCCAGATGCCTCGCCATGTCGGCGACTCCTGCGGAATGGCGGAAACGCTTCGGCGATAATGTCTTTTCTAGTTCTTTTTGTATTTTTTCCAGTTTCATAAAAGCCTCGTAAAATGATGCCTGAGCGCCCCCGCATCATTCATACAAATGATTCTCCCTGATGATCTCGATCACCGGATCCGGGATAAAGTAGCGCACCGATTTCTTCTCAGCGATCCAGCGCCGAAGAATGGTGGAGGAAATATCCAGCTCGGGCGTCTTCAGGAAATGAATCTTTTCCCGTCCCAACTCCCCGAAGTAGGCGATGGACTTCTGGATCTCGCTTTCATTTCCCGGACGGCTCGCACAGATGAAATGGCAGGCAGAAAGAAGCTCCCTGTTGTATTTCCATGTCGGCAGATCCGCCACAGCATCAGTGCCGCAGATGAAATAAAACTCATACTCATCGCCAAACTCACGCTGGAGAATGCGGATGGTATCCACCGTATAGGAAGGGCCTTTGCGATCGCGCTCTATGGGCGAAATCATGAAATGGCCATTTCCTTCGATGGCTTTTTCCACCATCGCATAGCGGATATCCTTGTCGATATGGTGCATGTCCTTATTCGGCGTATCCCCGGATGGGATAAAAAGCACCTTGCCCAGAGAAAACTCCTGCCAGGCCGCTTCTGCGATCACCAGATGTCCTACATGAATGGGATTGAAAGAACCGCCAAAAATTCCTATCCGTTCAGCCATAGATACAGCACCATTTCGCACACTAAAATACAGACTGCCCAAAAAGCCAAAAGCTGCAGGATATGGGACAGTTCAAATCTCCCCTTCGGATGGCGGGTATAGTAGTACGCCATCCAGTATAATTTTTCTGAAAATTTCATTTTTTCTGCCAGCAGAAATCGCATAACTTCCTAGGGAAACGCTCCATAAGACCGGTGGTCCCCTTTATCTCATCACCAAGAGATTGTCTCTGTGGATGACCGTATCATAGGGTGCTGCCATGCCGAGAGCCTCGGAAAGCCCTTCGGTGCGATGTCCCATGATCTTCTGTACATCCTCACTGCTGTAGTGGGAAATGCCGCGGGCCAGTTCTTGATCCTCAAAGTACACGGCAACCGTATCCCCATCACTGAAAGCGCCTTTTACATCAATGATACCGACAGGAAGGAGTGAAGAGCCCTTCTCAAGGAGCGCCTTTCTGCATCCCTCATCGACGAAGATCTTGCCTTTGACCGCCGTACCGATGATGATATCCCGCTTCTTCAGCTGCGGATGCACATTTTCACCGCGGAAGAGTGTCCCGATCTCCTCCCCATCCATGATGCGCAGCAGGACTTCTTTCTCATCGCTTTTCGCAATGATCATATCAATGCCAGAATGCACGCAGATCTCCGCTGCCTGGATCTTCGTATACATGCCGCCCGTACCGCGCGCTGTACCCGCGCCGCCGGCAATGGCAAAAAGCTCGCGGGAGAAGGCGGGGACTTCATGGATCAGCTCTGCATCCAGATGACTCTTCGGATCCTTCGTATACAGGCCCTGAATGTCGGAAAGAATAATCAAAAGGTCGGCTTCGGCCACACTTGCGACGATGGCAGACAGCGTGTCATTGTCGCCGATCTTGATCTCATCTGCGGATACCGCATCATTTTCATTCACGATCGGGATCGCGCCAAGTTCAAGAAGTGCCTGAATGGTACCTCGCATGTAGAGATAGCGCTTCGAATTCACCGCATCGCCCTTCGTGAAAAGGAGCTGTCCAACGGTCTGCCCGTATTCATGGAAGAGATGCTCATATGTATTCATGAGCGCGCCCTGGCCCACGGCCGCCGCTGCCTGTTTGTAGGGCAGGAAATCCGGCTTCTTATGAAATCCAAGCATGGGCAGTCCCACGCCGATCGCCCCCGAAGTGACGAGTACCACATCAAGGCCGCGGTTTTTAAGGTCAGCAAGCTGCCGCGTCAGATGATCCAGGTAGCGGAAATTCACTTTCCCATTCTCATAGGTGATCGAGCTGGTACCGACCTTCACGACCACACGCTTTTTCTTCAGAATCGCTCCGCGATCTCCGGTCTTAAGGTAATTCATAGTGCGACTTCTTTTCTTTTTTCTTGAAAAGAACACAGTTCCTGCCGATGATCTGCACGATCTCGCAGGAGAGATGCCCTGCGAGGTAGAGAGCGGTGCTCTTGATATCTTCGTCCGAATTCTGATTGATCTTCACTTTGATCAGTTCACGTGCCGTCAAGACGTCATCGACACTCTGGATGACCGTCTCACTCATGCCGTCTTTACCGATCTGCACGACCGCCGGCAGCTGCACGGCAAGAGCTTTTAAGTATTGTTTCTGTTTTCCTGTAAGCATGGAAAAAGTCTCCTTGGTTAAAATGATGGATGGGATATGGGATATGGGGTTCAGGGTTCAGGGTGAGCCCGTGGGGCGTGCTGCCCCTTGATTGCGTGCGAAAGAGGTTCAGCGGGTTCAACAGGTTCAGAGGGTTCAACGGGGGTGGTGCGGCGCATAAAAATCAGAAGCGCCGCGGAACTTTGATAGCGCTTCGCGCGCATCGTCATTTCGAGCGTAGCCCGGAAATCTTTATTGCAGAACGCTCATCGCCTGATGTGAGGCAGCACCAGGACATCGTTTTCCCTCAGCGCATACACGCTGATTCCCGCAGTGCAAGAAAGATCCCTCGGCTGCGCTCGGGATGACGATACGGGAGAACCTTAAGTCTCCAGTTGCTTGAGATCCCTAATCCCTAGCTACCAGTCACTAGTCACTAGTCACCAGTCACTAGTCTTCCTCGTTATGATTCTCCGACCAAGTGAATTCTACGCCGTACAGATTGACCGTATCGCCTTCCTGGCAGCCTGCCTTGCGGAGGAGTTTGTCAAGGCCCATGAAGCGCCATGCTCTATCGAAGCGGCGCATGGAGACATAGTCCTCGAAATCCGTCATACCGACCAGCTTCTCTACGCGCTTGCCCTTGATGTAGTAGACATCATTCTTGCACTCGATCTCAAATTCCTGTTTGTTCGCCTCATATACAATGGCTTTTTCCGGAGACTCGAAGGAGACATCGGGGATCTCCTGCAGAAGCTTCCACACAGCTTCCATGAGCGGACGAGTGCCTTCTCCGGAAAGCGTGCAGATGGGATAGAAGTCATAGCCTTCCTTCTCGATCGCCTCTTTCAGCTCCTCCAGCTTCTTCGGGTCATCGATGAGATCGATCTTATTCGCTGCGACGATCTGCTTCTTCTGGCGAAGCTCCGGGCTGTACAGCTCGAGCTCATTGTTAATGATATGGAAATCATGCAACGGATCACGGCCTTCGCTGCCCGCCGCGTCAAGCACATGGATCAGCACCTTCGTGCGCTCCACATGGCGGAGGAATTCATCGCCAAGGCCCGTCCCCTGGCTGGCGCCTTCAATGAGGCCCGGGATATCCGCCATGACGAAGCTTCTCTCATAGTCCAGATTCACCACGCCAAGGATCGGATTCAGCGTCGTGAAATGGTACGCCGCCACTTCTGGCTTCGCTCCGGATACCTTGCGGATGAGAGACGATTTCCCTACACTCGGGAAACCAAGAAGTCCGACATCCGCCAGCACTTTCAGCTCGAGGCGCAGCTCCTTCTCTTCCCCCGGCTCGCCTTTTTCCGCATACAGAGGCGCACGGACAGCCGACGTCGCGAAATGGGAATTGCCGCGGCCGCCATGCCCGCCCTTGACGACGAGCGCTTCCTGCCCATTCTGCGTCATATCCGCCAGAAGTTCGCCGGTCTTATTGTCATAGACCATCGTCCCGAGCGGCACCTCGACGAAGACATCTTCCGCATTCTTGCCGAACATTTCTTTCGCCCCGCCATTCGCACCGGCTTTGGCTGCGAATTTTCTATGACGGCGGAAATTGATCAGCGTATTCAGGTCGCTATTCGCTTTGATGAAGACCGAGCCGCCCTTGCCGCCATCACCGCCCGACGGGCCGCCGCGCGGGACATACTTCTCACGGCGGAAGGAAACCATCCCGTCCCCGCCCGCGCCGGAGACTACAATAATTTTTGCTCTATCGATAAACATGGAGTACCTCGTTTGAGAAATAGAAGGAATGCGCAAGAACCCGGCTGCGATACGAGAATATCGTATTCCCCACTTTCTCCCGGAGCGCCTCACGCTTTCCATCTGTACATAAAAATTCTATTTTATTATACAGCGAAATGGCGATTCTGTCATCCAAATGCCATGGTATAGTTGCGCGAGGACTGCTCACCCCCCCAATCAAAAAAACGGTTCTCCTTACGAAGAACCGTTTGCTGATTTCCTGCTATCTCACACTCTTCACCTTCATGCGGCGTTCAAGCACGCGCAGGCACATGGAGACGAAGAAGGTCATGATGAAGTAGTAAATCGCTACGATGACGAGCGGTGGGAATGGCTGGAAGCTGATGCCCTGAATGGTGGTCGCCGTATACATCAGATCGGCCATACCGATGACAGAGACCTGAGAGGACTCTTTGATGAGGGTGACGAATTCATTCCCGATGACGGGCAGGATGTTGCGGATCGCCTGCGGGATGATGATGCGCACCATAGACTCCCACTTCGAGAAGCCAAGCGACATCGCGCCTTCGAGCTGTCCCTTCGGGATGGACTGGATACCAGAGCGGACGATCTCACACTCATACGCACCGGAATTCAGGATCAGTGCAAGGACACCGGCGGAAAGTCTCTCAAAGTCGACGCCCATGATCTGGAAGCTGGGGAAATGGATGCCGAGGAACGGCAGCCCGAAAAACACGAGAGAGATCTGTACCAAGACCGGCGTACCGCGGATGACTTCTACATAGGCCGTCGAGATCCACTGGAGGACCTTGATGCCCGAGATCTTCATGAATGCCAAAATGATCCCGAGAAGAAGACCAAAGAAGCAGGACAGAAGAGAAATAATGATGGTGATCTTCACACCTGACATGAAAATGTCATTATATTTGACAGCTGTATCTAATACCATATCCATAATCGCATCATCTCCTTAAATATCAGCATGGAGCAGACGCTTCAGGAATGTCTGCGTCCGTTCTTCCTGTGGATGGGTGAAGATATCTTCGGGATTTCCTTCCTCCACGATATAGCCCTTATCCATGAAAATGACGTGATTGGAAACGCTTCTGGCAAACTGCATCTCGTGCGTGACGACGGCCATGGTCATGCCGGCTAAAGCGACTTCCTTCATGACGGTCAGTACATCGCCGACAAGCTCGGGATCAAGCGCAGAAGTCGGTTCATCGAAGAGCAACATCTTCGGCTTCATCGCAAGCGCTCTGGCGATAGCGACACGCTGCTGCTGCCCGCCGGAAAGCTCGCCCGGATAATAATCCGCACGCTCGGCAAGGCCTACACGGGAGAGAAGCTCCATCGCTTCCTCTTTCGCCTCCGTTTTCGGCAGCTTCTTGATATGTACCGGCGCATACATGACATTCTCTACCGCGGAGAACATCGGGAACAGGTTGAACGACTGGAAAACCATGCCGACATCGCGGCGCAGCATCTTCACATCGGTCTTTTCATTGACCTTCTTCCCTTCGAACCACAGCTCGCCCCCGGTCGGCGTTTCCAGCAGATTCAGGCAACGCAGGAAGGTACTCTTCCCGCTCCCGGACGGACCGATAATGGTACACACTTCTCCGTTCTCGATCTTCATATTGATATCTCTCAGTACTTCGACCTTGCCGAACGATTTCTGCAAATGTTTGACTTCATAAATGACTTTTTTATCTGACATAGTCCTCACACCCTTCTTATTTATACAAGATAGTAGCATAAGTATACAGGTATGTCAATAAAAATTGGGGCCTCAGCTCCAAAAGGCGCAAAGGGGCGTCGTACATCGCCTCCCGGAATCATGCCTCCCCGCCCCGCAAAAAAGATAGAAGGCGGGCAGAGCCTAGCTATACATATATATAAGATCGGTATTCACCCCGTAACCCTTCCTCCTCATCCCTGCCTTCCTCAAGGAGGGAAGGCCTATGGTACACGGGAAGCCTCCGCAAGACCCTAAGCGCTTCTACGCATTTCCATTTTAGTTATGTCTAAACTCATCACCCCTGCCCTCCTACTTGAAATATTAAAGTGTTTCTCATGCTCCATTTACGGTGTCTTTGGAGAATGCTAAAATAACACCATAGAATGATACCAGTCAGGAAGCAACGCTTCCATTCCAGATAAGGAGACATACCATGGAAAAACACGATGAAAAGCATGTACATCACTGCGGATGCGGCCACTGCCATCAGGCGCAGGAAGCCGTCAATCGCACCGAAGAGCATGCACACCACAAGGAAGATGAAGAAAATCACGACTGCGCCTGCGGCCATGACCATGGCCACGAAGGCCACTCCCACGAGCACGGATGCACCTGTGGGCATGACCACGACCACGAAGGCCACTCCCACGAGCATGAATGCGCCTGCGGTCATGACCATGACCACGAAGGCCACTCCCACGAGCACGGATGCACCTGCGGGCATGACCAAGACCACGAAGGCCACTCCCATGAGCACGGATGCACCTGCGGGCATGACCAAGACCACGAAGGCCACTCCCATGAGCATAATGGCTGCGGCTGTGGCTGCTGCGAAGAGATCCCGGAAGAGCGTCATGACCACTCAAATGACCCTGAAATGGCAAAATACAAGGACAATAAGATCGATGTCATGGAGAGTGATGCCGACATTGCGATCGATGAAAGGCGTGCCTTCGGTCATTTCCATGACAAGGGCGTCCACCATCATGACGGGCACAAGAACGACTGTCACTGCCATGACTGCATCGACGAAGAAGACTGCGACTACTGCGGCAAAGACCTTGCCTCCTGCCAGTGCGATTTCTTAGGAAAGGAATACAAGCGCGGTCTCTATCACATGGAGCACCTCGACTGCATGGAATGCGCCGCGAAAATGGAAGGGAAGATCCGCGAAATGCCATCCGTCTTCTTCGCCTCGGTCTCCTTCACGAAAAAAGAGCTCCGCGTCATTTCCAAAGAAAATCCGGACAATCTCATCCCGCAGCTGCTCTCCGTCTGCCGCACCGTCGATGAAAATATCGGCATCGTACCGCCATCTGACAAGGGCGATTTCAAGACAGAGATCTATGAGATCCCCACCCTCGACTGTGCGGCCTGCGCCGTCAAGCTCGAAAAACTCGTGAACCGCCAGCCCGGCGTCCTCTCTGCCTCGATCTCCTTCGCCACCAAGACGATGAAACTCACCGCCAAAGACCCGGACAGCCTCATCCCCGAGCTGACCAGAAAATGCAACGAGGTCGAAAGCCCGACCGAGATCCGAAAGAAACAGCGCCCGACCAAAGCGCAGAAAAAGTCAGCGGCAAAAAAAGAAGCGTCCTTCCTTGAACGCCTGAAAAGCGAAAAAAACCAGCTCACCATCGGCGGCCTCCTCTTCGTCATCGGCATGCTGATGCACTACCAGCCGGCCGGCCTCTTCGCTGGACTTTCCTCCATCGGAGACTATTTCTTCTTCGTCTCCTACCTTATCTTAGGCGGCCCCATCGTCTACACCGCTCTCAAAAACATCACCCATGGGGAATTCTTCGACGAGACCTTCCTTATGACCGTTGCGACCGTCGGCGCCTTCGCGATCCACGAATACCCGGAAGCTGTCGGCGTCATGCTCTTCTACCGCATCGGTGAATATTTCCAGGACCTCGCTGCCGACCGCAGCCGCGACCAGATCATGGACGCCGTCGACCTCCGCCCGGAAGTCGTCCAGCGCGTGACCGCAAGCGGCACCGAGACCATCCCGGCAGAAGAAGCCGAAGTCGGCGATATCCTTCTCATTCGCCCCGGCGACCGCATCCCGCTTGACGGCATCATTTCCGAAGGCGAGACCCAAATCGACACCTCCGCCGTCACCGGCGAGCCGAAGCCCGTCCTCGCAGCCGTCGGCGACCGTGTAGACTCCGGCTGCGTCAATATGACCGGCACCATCCGCATCCAGGTCGAAAAAGTCCTCGCTGAATCCATGGTCACCCGAATCCTTGACTCCGTCGAGAATGCCGTCGCCAGCAAGCCAAAGATCGACCGATTCATCACCCGCTTCTCCCGCGTGTACACCCCGATCGTCGTCTTCGTCGCGATCGCCGTCGCAGTCCTCCCGCCGCTCCTCTTCGGCGCCGACTGGGATAAATGCATCTACACCGCTCTCACCTTCCTCGTCATCAGCTGCCCCTGCGCGCTCGTCATCTCCGTCCCGCTCTCCTTCTTTGCCGGCATCGGCGCCGCATCGAAAGAAGGCATCCTCTTCAAGGGCGGCACCGTCATGGAAGCCCTCTCAAATACCAAAGCCGCTGTCCTCGATAAGACCGGCACTCTGACCGAAGGAAAATTCAAAGTCAGAAGCATCGTGAAGACCGCTGGCATGAGCGAAAACGAGATCCTTGCCCTCGCAGCTGCCGGTGAGATCTACTCCACCCACCCCATCGCCCAGTCCATCGTGACCTGCGCGAATGAAAAAGGTCTCTCCCTTCCAAGGCTCACCTCCATGCAGGAAATCGCCGGACACGGCGTCAAAGCCAATCAGAACGGCGAAGACATCTATATCGGAAATGAAAAGCTCCTCGCCCTTTCCGGCATCTCTGTCCCATCCCTTCCGGAAAACAAAGAAGTCGGCACCGACGTCTACGTCGCAAAAGGCAAGACCCTCCTCGGCCGCATCACCATTTCCGATGCCATCAAGTCCGACACCATCGAAGGCATCCAAGACCTGAAAGCCCTCGACATCACCCCTGTCATGCTGACCGGAGATAATGAAAAGAGCGCAAAAGCCATTGGCAGTCTCGTCGGCATCGAGAACATCCACGCCGGCCTCCTTCCGGAGGATAAGCTCTCTGAAATGCAGAAAGTCAGAAAAGAGATCGGCTCCGTCCTCTTCGTAGGCGACGGCATCAATGACGCTCCTGTCCTCGCCGGTGCTGATGTAGGCGCCGCTATGGGCAGCGGCGCAGATGCTGCCATCGAAGCCGCTGACGTCGTCTTCCTGAATTCGAATGTCGACGCCATCTCCAAAGCCGTCCGCGTGGCCAGAAAAGTCATCAAGACCGCTTGGGAAAATGTCGCCTTCGCCCTCATCGTGAAGATCGCCGTCATGATCATGGGCCTCTTAGGCTATGCCAATATGTGGGTCGCCGTCTTCGCAGATACCGGCGTCACCATCCTCTGTATCCTTTATGCCGTACGCCTGCTGCGCGTGAAATTCTGATCCATTTTGAGAAAGAATATTCACAAATCACGTTAAATAAAAAGGTTCAACGGGTTCTATGGGTTCTATGGGTTCTAAAGGTTCAACAGATAAGGTGCGGCGCAACATAATAATGAAGCGCCGCGGAGTTTTGAATAGATACGTTGCCCCTCAAAGATAGACCACCTTTAAACCTGTATAACCTATGGCATCAGACTTTCCTTCACATAAAACCTCCGCTTTGTTTTTATAGACAAAACGGGGGTTTTTATTGATGTTGATTGTTGATAGGATTAAATAAAGCGGATCTCCAGACGCTTCCCTAAACTATGTGCGGTCTTAGAAAATATAGCAATAGATGGCATAGCCTGCCCCTTCTCGATGCGGCTGATATTTGACTACCAAAGTCCTGTGCGCTCCGCCAGCTCCGATGGCGTCAAGTGTTCTTCATTCCGTGCACGAAGAACCATTATCATTCGCTGATAGCGCGATTCATTCTCATCCCATTCTTTTTGAAATGCGGTGCGAAATCATCATAGAGCGCCGCGGAATTTTAGAATATACATTGTTCCTCAAAAAGGAGTCTCTATTGAACCTGCTGCATCTATCTATTCATCGTTTCCATGGACTTATTTAAAACTGATCCAATTTGCCATCTGATATAAACGCAGCCTGTCTTTCACATAGCCAAAAAGGCGGGCAGAAAGATTTCAAAATTCTTCCTGCCCGCCTTTTTGTTTCTTTTAGAAAATTCATAAGAGAGCGCCTGATCCCCAGTCACTAGCTACTAGTCTCCAGTCACTCCATTTTGAAAATCATACTCTTTAGGAAAATGAAATACCCCTGGATACATGCGCTCTGCCATATAGCCGATCGCATCGATCGTCCGCACCTGCGGGCCATACACATATTTCAGCGGTATCCCATAAAGACGATGATTTTTGACGAAGCTCAGATTCCGGAAAGCAGGCCTATTTCGGAGCCATGCCAGCTCCTTCTCCTCATCGCGATACACGACGAGAAAGACGACATCCGGGTCTAGCTTCATCATCATCTCATCACTGACCGCCGCCGTGGTATCCGGGACGACACCTCCAATAGAAGCAGCCATATCCCCTGCGATCTTCTTTCGCCCATAAGAAGCGAGGATGCTCATACGATCGAGAATCATGACTTTCGGTTTCTTATGATATTCCACAGTTTTCGCTATATCGTGAATCCGGTTTTCCGTTGCGCTCACGATTTTCTCTGCTTCTTCCTCTTTGTGAAAAATGATCCCCAGATCACGAATGAATTTCATTTCCTTCTCTACGGTTTCCACCTGATTCAGCTTGCCCGGTGAGGTGGTATTCAGCGGCACCATGGTGAGGATGCCCTTGCTGTTCCAGTAGTCCGTACTGCCAAGACGGGTCTTCGAGAAGAATTCCTGCTCTGCAATGATCATATCAGGATGCATCTCCAGGAAATGCTCCGCCTGGATCGTGCTGCGACCGATGCGAGGCAATGCCTGAAAGGCCTTTTCATTCGATGCCTTGATACCATACCGCTGACTATTCTGCCCATCATCAGCGGCAAGGATGGCCTCTTCGACACCAAGATCCAGCAGCGTCTCCGTTTCATTCGCACCGATGACGATCACACGCTGCGGCACATCCGACAAGTACTCGCGATTCACCCCCGTCTCATAGTAGTTCTCTACCTTGATATTCTCCACAAAGGGGCGCGAATAATCCCCTGCAGAATGAGATTTCTGCATCTGACAGCCCGATAGGACGAGCGGCAGGAGGAGCGATAGAAGCCAAGCCTTCTTCATCTCCTCACCTGCTTTCTGGATACCAGCATCCATAGGAAAAAGGGCGAACCTGCCAGTGCAGCCATGACACCCACCGGCAACTCCAGTCCGGAAATGGCATTTCTTCCCAGAATATCTGCCCAACAAAGGAATGTCCCTCCAGTCAGTGCAGTAAGCGGGAGAAGCCGCCCATGGCTGCTCCCTACGAGGAGACGTACGCCGTGCGGGATGATGAGCCCGACGAATCCGATCATTCCCGACATGTACACCACCGCTCCGACCAAGAGCGCCATGACAGCGATATACACTTTTCGATACGCCCCAAGTTTTTGCCCCATGGTCAGCGAGAGATCATCCCCCATAAGCATCAGGTCGAGGATGCGCCTTTGGGAGAAGAAGTAGAAACATCCAGCCGTCACCAGAATCGCCAAAATGCCGATCGCCATCCATGAGTCAGCACGGATATTCCCCATCATCCAGAACTGGATAGACCGCGTCTTCGACGTATCCGCCACCACGGTGACGAAGAAGCTCACAGCAGCCGAGCAGGCTGCATTGAGTGCAAAACCTGCCAGAAGCAGTGTCAATCCCTCTCCTTTGCCGCTGATCGAAGAAATCAAAAGAATCAGAAGGGAAACAAGTCCGGCGCCAAGAAAAGCCGCGGCGCCGATCCCATCAAAGCTCCCGATCATCCCGATACCGAGTGCGATCACCAGCACCGCGCCCAGACTTGCGCCAGAGGAAATCCCCAATAGATACGGATCCGCCAGCGGATTCTTCATCACCGCCTGCATCACTGCCCCGCAGACGGAGAGTCCTGCCCCGATGAAAAAAGAAAGCACAAGATGCGGCAGACGGATGAACTGCACCACATCCTGCCCGACCATCCCATTTCCTTCCGGCGAAGTCAGCGCCAGATACAAATAATGACAAGTCTCTGCCGGTGAAAGGGAGATCTCTCCCACCCCCAATGATAAAAGCGTCAGGAGCAGGCAGAGAAAGCTGATGAGCATCACACGATAGACCGGCTTCATACGACAGCCCCTCTTTCAAAAATCACAGCCGGCCTTCCATCTTTTCGCGGAAAAACCTCAGCCTTCACATGATACAGCTCCCAGATCCGCTCCTCCGTCAAGACCTCTTCAGGCCTGCCGAAGGCGACCAAATCCCCATGCTTCATCGCTGCGATCCGGTCACAATACATGGCTGCAATATTCAGGTCATGAATAGCCGCAAGCACCGTCAAATGACGCGAGCTCACCAGATCCATGATCTGCAGCTGGTATGTGATATCCAGATGATTCGTCGGTTCATCCAGGATAAGACAAGGTGTCTCCTGCGTGAGAGAGCGCGCGAGCATCACGCGCTGCTGCTCCCCGCCGGAGAGAAAAGAAAAACTCTGCTCCGCTAATGTTTCCACGCCCGTTTCCTGCATCGCCCGATGCGCGATGTCACGATCCTCGCGATTGTTTCCCTCCGTAATGCCTTTGTAAGGCGTGCGCCCCATCAGCACGACCTCTTCTACATCAAAATCGAAACCGGCTGCGTGATGCTGCGCCAGTACCGCGACGCGCTTCGCACTTTCCCGATACGGCAGATCCTTCAAAACCGTATCACCGATCTGGATATCCCCGGACCAAGGCGAAAGCAGACGGTAAATGCACTTCAAAAGCGTACTCTTCCCGCACCCATTCGGCCCGATGATGCCCGTCAGCTGCCCGCTTTCGAAGGAAATCGACACATCCTTTAGCACCTGCTTTCCCCCATAACCGGCAGAGATATGATTGACTGAAATATTCATGCCCCTTCTCCTCCAAAATGATACGAACGCCGGATGAGCATCCCCAGAAATACAGGCGCACCGATCAGAGACAAGCTGACCCCCAAAGGAATATCTACACCGTGGATCAGTATCCGTCCTAAGATATCTGCCCAGACCGTCATCAATCCTCCCGAAAGAACGGATACGGGCAGGAGCTTCCTGTGATCCGCCCCCCATGACCATCCGGCAGCCATGCGGCACCAGAAGACCTACGAAGCCGATCAGTCCCGCCTGCGTCACCAGACTTCCCATCAAGAGCGCATTCATCACCAGGTAAAGACGCCGAAAAGGGAGGAGCTGCCGCCCCAGCGGGACAGCAGTTTCCTCCCCTTCCAGCATCAGATTCAGGATCCTTGTCTGTGTAGAGAAAAAAATGATGAAAGCAAGCACGATGGCGAGAACAGAAAGCGTCGGCAGGAGTTTGGCGAAGGAAACAGAGCCCATCAGCCAGTACAGCGTCACATCCATCCCCGTCGCATTGGCCCCGATGTACACCAGCACACTGGTGATCCCGCCGCAGACTGCCGCCAGCGCCGCACCAAAGATCAGAAGATAGGATGAATCACCCGGTGCCACGCGGCCTGCCGCGATGGCGAGAATGAGTGACAACGCCAAGGCACCGAGAAATGCCCCGCACCCGATCGCAGATACCCCGAAAACCGCCCCTGCGCCAAAGAAAACGGCAGAAGCCGCCCCCAGCGATGCCCCGGAGGACACACCCATGATGTAAGGGTCTGACATCGGATTGCGAAACATCGCCTGCATCAGCATGCCGGAAAGCGAAAGCCCCATCCCGACCGCCAGCGCGAGCAGGATGCGCGGGAGCCGAAGATCCCAGACCGCATCCGCTACGCCCATTGCGATATCCGAAGGAAGCGCACTTCCCGAAAGATGCGAAGCAAGGATCGATACGATCCCCGACAAGGACACAGAAAGATACCCGAGCTTCAGTCCGAGGAGACAGGAGAAGAGGAGCAGAACGGTGAGAATGATCGTAAGAATCGCCAGAGGCATCCGGCGGATAGTTCTGCTCATAGGGTTCTCCTTTGGAATTAGAAACGGAATTCTGCAGACAGAGTGAATGTTCTTGGCATACCAATTGCAAGGCTGTTACTATTCATTGGGTTCCAATATTTCTTATCGAACAAATTGTAAACCATGGCTTTAAAGGTCACAGGTGTTTCATTCAACTTTGTCGTGTAGTCAGCGCCGACATCAAACAGGAAGAAAGAGGGGACTTTGAGCTTTTCATTCTGAATATAGGAATGCCCCATGTAGCGCGCTCTTGCCATATAATGGACATTCTCGCTCGGCTTGAAAACTACGCCTGCAGTAGCGGACCACTGCGGCACACCATTAACCCACTTGCCATTGTTAGCATCCTGGGTAGCCTGTTTCGTATTCAGGTAGGTAAACCCACCCACAATGTCAAATTTGCTTCCTGCAGAACCAGCGAAGGAGTATTCGATTCCCTTGTTCTTCTGCTTACCAAATTCAGCATAGTAGAGTTTTCCATCTTTCCATACATCACCATAATTTGGTTTTTCAATTTTAAACGCACTTAACGTATGAAGTAAGTTGCCAGACTTGAGTTTAAAGCCAATTTCGTTCTGCTTGTATTTATAAGGATCCAAATATTGCCCTGCGTTTTCATAATACGCATCATACATAGAGCTTACTTTGGTGCTTACCATAGAACCTTCGAAGAAGTTTTCCGTATGAGCCACATATACACTAAAATTATCAGTTGGTTTATACAAAAAAGCCAATGTTGGACTTACGGCATCATATTTAGCTTCCGGTCCATTAATACCATTAGAAACACTATGCTTTTTTAACGTCTGTCCATGAAGCCCGCCAATAAACTGGTACTTCCCATTGTCGAAAGAAACGGTATCAGAAAGATGCCAGCCATTAATGGTTACTTCTCTATATTTCGGACATGGTGCGGCATATGGATTAGTATTTGGCGCAACACCTGCAGATGGATGATTCGTATTCCCCTGGATAGAGTAATAGGGTTGACCAATACCAAAGGCATCCTTCCATTCTCCGCCATAGCTTGTTGCCCAGTTTCTATCTACACTGGCGACATATTCATGTTCACTTGCACCAATTTTAAATTTACCTTTCAAGCCGAGAGCGATGTATTTTCTAGTAACAGCCAGTGGATACACATCCACAGAAACCTTATAATCACCATTTGCATTTAAGATTTTTGGATCGCCATCCAAGTAGCCGTACCAATCTTCTCTATGATATCCTGCATTCATGAAAGCCGTCATATGCTCATTTAATTTTTGCTCATGATTGATTCCTAAAATCCAGTTATCATATTCATTAAAAGTCCAGTCAGTTCCATAAGTCTTGCTACCATCCAAAGGCTTTGGCAAAGAGGTAAGGGAAGAATCAAACCCTACCCCATATGAAACCATCCCCTGCTGTTTATTATAGTTATAGCCAGCCAAAATATTTGTCTTGCTATTTGTGGTTTTCTGATCAATATTGACGAAGACGTCTCTCTGTGTCAGCTTTTCCCCTTTTACCGCTGTTTCTCCATCGATGTTGTCCGCCATGACACGAACACCCCAGCGTTGCTTATCGCCAAATCGTTTGCCTACATCGACCATCTGCTGGAAAGAAGATCCGCCGCGGTAAGTCAGTTTTAGATCGGTATTCGGTGTAGACTGTGCACGCTTGGACTGGAAATCAATCGTACCGGAAACCGCCTGATTCGCACTCGTCGCAGCCACGCCGATATTAGGTCCGGAAATGACATTGGCATTTTCAATATATACATCTGTTAACTTCTGCTGATCCAAAAGCCCCGGGATGCCATTGACGTACAAAGAATGGTCAGACACCTTAAAGCCGCGGATGGAAACTTCGTTCGCAATTCCAGCGCCCACAGGTCTGACCGATGGATTTAATGCTAATGCATCCATGACACCATTCATGGGGGATGCAAAAGTATCTATAGATTTACGACTTACCGACATACTAGTAAATGGCGTATCGAGAGCATCTTTATTTCCTAAGAGGCCCACATTCTGCGTCTGATAAGCGAGAGAGCCAAGCGGCTGGAGTTCCGCCTGATCTCTATCCCCATATACATACACTGTATCCAGTACAGTATCAGCAGCACTACCTACTACCCCCCCCCGAAATTGTGAGCATGAGGGCAGCAGCCAACATCTTATACATTCCTTTTCTCATAAATATTCTCCTCTTTCCAAAATGAGCGGGAAGAAAACGTTCTCCATCAAGAGCCAGTGTGTCCGAGTTTCCACGGCAAAGATGAAAATCCTCATCACCTATTCCCTGATCAGTGATGACCTTCTAAGAGACTATCATAAACTACTTATTTTGTCCAATATTTTTTAATCTAATTTTATTTTTGTTAACCTTGTGCCTCTTCTTTCTAATTTTCATATGATAAGGTGTATTCCCCCCTAAAAGGACGGCTATCCGCAATGGATTCCCCGATCGTCTCATTTTCTTAGCAAAATAAGAAACGCCCTCTCACGGACCGATCTGCCAACATCTCCTTATCACGACATAATCCGCCATGTGAATAAAAGAAATCGTGAATGGCAGATGATTCTATATATATGCGCTCGTTACTAGATAAATTTTAGTGATCCACCATTTCTTGTGAGCGGCTCGTAAGACGCAGACTTGCAATTTTCATAAATAGGGTATACAATACAGACATGAAGCCAAGGGCGCATCGTGTGTGCACCTTTTCGCGGCTGTTCTCTGATTTCCAGAATTCATTAGCGCTAAGAAATACGACAGAGAGCAGTCTTACGGAAGGAAGATCTTGCTTTGCGCTCCGGCTCATCGGACAGGGCACGGAAATGTCAGTCTTTTTCCCCCACCTGTCTAAGGCTGAACATGTAAGACAAACAAAAAAATATCCGGGAAATCCATGCTTTCCACGCTTCCCTGCCCCCTGCGAGGCCGAGCACCGACGACAGCCAGGACGTCCGTACTTTGGTACATTTGACCACACCGGCGCCGATTCCGTGTCCCGCCTGCATTTGGGTAAAGGCAGAAAGCGTTCCCCGGATGTTTTTTGCTGTCCGGAATTTGTTGACTAGGGAGCAGACATGTTGGTAGCGGCTGCGCCGCAAATAAAAAAGGCGATGCCTGAAAGCGGTATTCAAGTCAGTAGTCACTAGCCTCTCATTCCTGTGACGATCCGGAAAACAGATCCTCTGAATTTATAAAAACCGCGGGAAGAAAGAGCTCCGAAGTTCTTTCTTCCCGCGGTTTTTACTGTGAGGACCACCTCCATCACGCACATGAAGGGGATGTCAGGCTTTCCATGGATCGCTGCCCTACTCCTCTTTTCTCTGCTGACAAAACATATCTCTCGCTTCGCTTGAAATGACAGTACAAGGGAAATGGCAAACGAAATGTACGAGTCACCAGCCACTTGCTGCCGGTCACTTCTGCTCCAATTTCTCTAAAATATCCGTCACGCGGTCCACATACGGGACGCCTTCTTTCTCAAACATCGGGATAGCGTCCTTGCCTTCGAGGCCGGTCAGGATGCCGATGCATTTCGCGCCGGCGCGGCGGCTGCCGATGACGTCGGAGTAGGAGTCACCGCAGACGTAGATCTCATCGTTCTTGGCCGGCTGCATGGTTTCTTCAGAATAAGCTTTATAGTTGTCCGGATTTCTACCAAAGATCGCACAGGAAAAGATGAAGGCATTCGGCTTGTCGAGGACGGGGCCGCCGAGCCTTCCGGCTGATTCTTCCGCGTCAGAAGCCGTCGCCATGGTGTAGGGATCGAATTCCTCGTACCAGTGAAACAGCTTGAAGGGGATCTCCATCTCCTCTCTGGCGCGTCCGGTCGCGATGGCGATGTCATAGCCGCGCTCTTTCAGCGTGCGGAAGAGGGAAAGGATGTGCGCGGCGGGCGCAAGCGGAACTTCACGGGAGAGGAAGCCGGGTTTCCCTGCGCTGTAGGGCATGTGATGCAGGAGGGAAATGAAAGTATCGTCTCCGAGGTACCAGGCCTGAAAGGCTTCGGTATGGATCTTCCAGAAATCAGAGCGAAGGTCAGCCCAGGAAAGGTCGCCATCGATCGCATCCGCCATGGCATCCTTGAGGGCATGGAAGACGTCTTCGCCCTGAAGGCCTTCGGGGACGGCACTCTCCCAGCGATCGAGTACGTCTTCTGCTTTCGGCATGGGTAGTCCCATGAGCTCCTGTCCGGCGCGCTTCAAGTCTTGTGGATGGTGGAAGGTAAAAGACATTTTTTCTCCGCCGGAGCGTTTTTTATAGGTTTCTGCCATCAGCCAGAGGATGGTGATGAGATCGGCGTGTACCATATCCCAGTTCGAATTGATACCGCGCGCTTTCAGCCAGGAAAGCAGAGCATCATTCCCCCACACCACGCTGCGACAGCCGGCGATCTGCCCTTCGGTGATGCGACCCGCACTAAAATCGTCGCGTTCGCCGGGAAGTCCCATGTACGCAGGGCTGTAGAGTATCTCCCATACGGTCAGAGCAGATACATCGAAGTAGCGTTCTTCGCTCAAAAGGACGCCGTCTATATCGAAAATAACTTTTTTCATGATTGTTTCCTCCATGGAAATAGAATGTGTGGTGCGTTTTCATTTATTCTACCATATTGGGAAAATGGTAAGAAGGGTTTAAGGGTTAGCCCGTGGGGCGTGCCGCCCCTTGATGATTTGCGAAAGAGGTTCAGCGGGTTCTATGGGTTCAGCAGGGGTGGTGCGGCGCGCAAAAGCAGGGAAGCGCCGCGGGGAATGGAGAATAGCCTAAAATGCGTTCCCCCTTACTATGAAAACATCTCGCGATTGAAAAATGGCGCAAAAAGCTCCCCCTCTATAACTTTCCCATTAA